>DATMVU010000510.1:0-19911 GCA_035562875.1 Actinoplanes sp.
GCCGTGGACACTACGAACTCGCCGTCGACGAACACCCTCGCCTGCGAGTCGCCGCCGCGTTCACTGAACTCGCCACGGCGATCTGACCACGACACCTGGCCGGGCTGAACGCGTCTCCCGATCGAACAACGCAACAGAGCCCAACGAGATAAAGAGGTAAGGGTCACCCGGTTCGGCGAACCTTACCTCTTTATCTCGTTCAACGCCCGAGCGGGCTAGTGGCTATCATGTGCCACATGAACACCCTTTTTGAGCAAGGGTGCCGCATTTCTGTGTCCGAGGGGGGACTTGAACCCCCACGCCCGATAAAGGGCACTAGCACCTCAAGCTAGCGCGTCTGCCATTCCGCCACCCGGACCTGCCTGCATAACCTAGCAAGACGATCTTGATCAGCTTCAGGCGGGGCCCGGCGACGCGGGTACGAGGGCATACACCAGTTCACGTGGCGCTGGAATGGTGATCACCGTGGGTTCATCCGGGGCGGCGACTGTGGGGGCATGACCGTCACCGCCCGGCCGGCGCCGGCTCTTCGGCATTTCGGGGTCAGCATCGGGCATCTCACTGAAGGGTCCGCGGACTCCTGGATTCGGGCGCTTCGGCTGCCCGCCTCTGCGCAAGCCTGCACGCACCGGGCCGATCTTCCGTTTCCGCATGTTGCGGTCAGTGTGGCGCTTCCGGCTGGCGTTGCTTCGCCGGTGGTGATGGCCGGCTCGGCGTTTCTGGAGGCCGCTGTGGCGGCGGGGGCTGCGCATTCCGCGGGGCGGTCGGGGCGGGCCGTGCATTTCCGCGGCTGGTCGCTGTTCCGCGGGGCGGTCACGGTCGGCGATCTGCTGCACCACACTGATGTCGTACGTGTGACCGACGGTTCCCGGAATGCCCGCCCGGATGTCGTGCTCGACGCGGGGCGGGGGCTCACTCCGCATTGGCGGGACGGGGAACTCGTCGTGCTGGCCGAGTCCTCGCCGGACGGGACGCTGGTTCCGTTGCCGGGATTCAGGGTTTGACTGCCACACCACAGAACTGGTTGACATCGGGACCGTCGGCGCCGGGAGCGGGACGCCACCGATTGCAGGGCACCACCCCGGGCTCGAGCAGTTCCAGATCTTCGAAGAAGCGGGCTATCTCCGCCGTACTCCGGTACTTGATTTTCGGCGTACCGCGCTCGTTCCAGAATTCGACTATCCGGGCGGCCTCCACCGTGTTGATGTCGTGGCAGCCGTGGGCGATCGCCAGGCAGCTGCCGGACGGTACCGCGGCCATGAGATGCCGGACGATCTCGTATGCACGGTCGTCGTCCCGGATGAAGTGCAGGATGCCGAGCAGGTTCACCGCCACCGGCTCGGTCAGGTCCAGGGTTTCGGCCGCCCTGGTCAGCAGGGTCGATGGATCGTTCAGGTCGGCTTCCACGTACGCCGCCGTGCCTGTCGGAAGTCTGCGGGCGTGCACCAGCACCAAGGGGTCGTTGTCGACGTAGACGACCCGGGTGCCGGCCGCGATCCGCTGCGCCACCTGGTGGGTGTTGTCAGCGGTCGGCAGGCCGGAGCCGATGTCCAGGATCTGCCGGATGCCGCGGTCGCGGACCAGGTGGGTCACGGCGCGGTGCAGGAAACCGCGGTCCTCCCGGGCGAGCGCCACGATCGACGGCATCATCGCGGCGATGGCGGCACCTGCCTCGCGGTCCACCGGGAAGTTGTCGGACCCGCCGAGCCAGTAGTCCCACAGCCGGGCGGAGTGTGGCGTGCTGCTGTCGATGGCCACCGTGCGACCCCCTATTCGCTGACATCCGTCAATCTATCGCGGGACCGGTGGGACCTGCGGGGCAGAACTGTCGTACCCCCTGGCTATGTTCTGACGTGTTCCCCTCCTGTTGAAAGGTGGCCCGGATGCCGGCCGACACGACGTACCTCGAACTCTCCGAAGACAGCGGGAGCGCGCACAAGTTCTACGAGGTGACCATCGACGGCACCGACCTGACCATCCGGTACGGGCGGATCGGTGACCGTGGCCAGGTGAAGAAGTCCACGTTCGCGACCGAGGACAAGGCTCGTTCCGAGGCGTCCAAGAAGATCGGGGACAAGGTCCGCAAGGGGTATGCTCCGGCGGTCATCGGGCAGCGGCAGCCCCGTTCGATCACCCGCCGGCAGATCGTCAGCACCCGGTCCACCGCCAAGAGTGCCCCGGTGCTGTGGCGTTACAAGACCGGCAGCCCGGCGTTCGGGGTGTTCGTCGACGACGACGTCTGCATGGTCGGCAACGAGGCCGGTGTGATCACCACGCTGAGCCACCAGGCCGAGGTTCGGCAGCAGTTCCGGCTTCCCGACGGCGTCAAGTGCATCGTCGCCGACGACGGCTGGATCTATGCGGGCTGCGACGACGGCAACGTGTACGACCTGTCCGGCAAGGTGCCCCGTCTGGCGTACCGGATCGCTCCCGAGATCGACATCTACTGGCTGGACATTCACGACGGTGTCCTGGGCGTGTCCGACGCCAACGGTGGCATCTCCGCCATCGACCACGAGGACGAGTTCCTGTGGCAGCGCCCGGGCCGTGGCTCGTCGGCGTGGATGGTCCGCTGCGACGACAACGCTGTGCACCACGGGCACAGTGCCGGCGTGACCAGCTACGACTGGCGCACCGGTCAGGAGCTGTGGCACACCGGCACCCGGGGTTCGGTGCTGTTCGGCTGGCAGGAGCGGGACACCGTCTACGCTGGCACGTCGCAGTCCCAGGTCACCGAGCTGGGCAAGGACGGCAGGCACCGCCAGACCTACCAGTGTGACGCCGCGGTGTTCTCGTGTGCCGCCGCTGAGGACGGGCGTTACGTGTTCGCCGGCGACAGCGCCTCGTCGGTCTACTGCTTCGACGCCGCCGGCAACCGGTTGTGGAAGCTGGGCACCGGGTGTGGTTCGGCCTACTCGATGCAGTATCACGACGAGCGTCTCTACATCGTCACCACTGACGGTTCGCTGGCCTGCATCGACGCCAGTGAGCAGGCGATCCGCGCGGCAGTCGACGGCACCGTCCCGGACGTGGTGGACGTGAAGGCGCCGCCGCGGATGGCCCAGGTCGCCCCGTCCACCACCGTCGAGGTCGTCTCCGATCCGGCCGACGGCATCGTGGTGGAGTGTGTCGAGGAGTCCGGCCGGCTCAGGATCCGGGTGGTGTCGTCCGGTTATCACCGCGACTGGCAGGTCCAGTTCCCGAAGGGCATCCGGGAGAACGGCACCCGTTACGTGGTCACCGGTGTCCGGGAGGCGGCCCGCGGTGGCTTCTACCGTGCCTTCGGCGAGATCCGCCGCCTCCACTGATCGGCCAACCCGGCGTGACGGTGGCCGTCACGCCGGGTTCCCAGCCCAGGCCGGGCCGTCACCATGTCGTGGACGTGGACGTGGGCGTCCGCCCGGCCGGGCCGGTGGACAGCCGGGCCGGTGGTAGGGATGGCCCGGGCATCGCTAGACGAAGATCCACTTCCGGGACACGAAGTAGTTGACAGTCGACAGGACGGCCGTGGTGAACACCTTCGCCACCAGATACATCACGCCGAGTGCGGTGAGCGCCCGCACCAGCACCACGGTGACCAGCAGGTTCGCCGCCACCAGGGCCAGATAGGCGACCAACTGGCGCCGCAGGCGGCCGGTCGAGGCGAAGGCCCACTGCCGGTTGAGGGCGAAATTGACCACGAACCCGGCGAGGAAGGCCAGCGCGGTGGCCGGCTCCAGGCGCAGGCCGGCCAGGCCGTGCAACACGTAGAGCAGACCCGCGTCGGCCACCACGCTCGCGCCGCCGACCAGCAGGAAGCGGAAGCCGCTGCTCCGGAGCAGCCGGAGCACGAGCCCGCCCGGATGATCCGCCGGGGTGCCGGCCGTCACCGGCGGACCAGGGCGAGCAGCAGCGCCAGGCCGGACCGGAACAGGTAGATCATCGCCTTGGCCGGGGAGGCGCTCGGTGTGCCGCCCTGACGCGGGCGCATCGACACCGGGATCTGCTTGATCACGTAGCCGGATCGTTTGGCCTGGACGATGGTGTCGACCGTGTCGCCGAGGTACTCGACCGGGAAGTTCGTCGAGTAGAAGGAGATCAGTTCGCCCCGGCAGGCCCGGAACCCGGAGGTGGTGTCGGTGAGGCGGGTGCCGGCGATCGACGACAGCGCCATCGACAGCAGCTTCATCGCCCACTGCCGCGGACCGCGGACCGGGTACTCGCCCTCACCGGCGAACCGGGCGCCGATCACGAGATCCGCGTCGGACAGTGCCGCCACCATGGCCCGGATGTACCGCGGATCATGCTGGCCGTCGGCGTCCATCTGCACGGCGATGTCGTAGCCGTGCTCGACGGCGTACCGGTAGCCGAGCCGGCGGGCCCCGCCCACACCGAGGTTGTAGGGCAGCCGCACCACCTTCGCGCCCGCCGACCGGGCCACCGCCACTGTCGCGTCCCCCGAGCAGTCGTCGACCACCAGGATGTCCGTGCCGGGAAACTCCTGGTGAATTTCTTTGATCACCGCGTCGATCGATTCCGCCTCATTCCAGGCCGGCAGGATCGTCAGCAGTCGTTCGTCGGTTGCTTTCACGGTGTGGTCACCATCCCCCGCGATTCCTGCAATTCGGCGACATCCGCCCGGAGAAGGGCGATCTCCTCGGAGAGGCTGCGGGTCTCCTCCTCCAGCCGGCTGCTCTCCCAGGACAGGTGCACGGCCACCAGAAACAGGAAGGCCACACTCAGGAACAGGAACAGGCTCAGGCCGGACGCGATGCCGAGGACCGAGGTGAACCCGTCGAGAAGGGTCGGGACGACCGCCAGCGGCACCACGGCAAAGGCCACGAGCAGCCATAACGCGCCGTATTTCTCTCGCAGTTGACGCCGCCTCAGCAGCTCGAGGATGACGACCAACATGATCAAACCAGTGGTCGCGGTAACAAGAACCAGCCTCATCGGATTCCCCCTGAACGCCCGATCGGTGCGCGTAGAGAGTCAGGGATGAATGCAGCCCGCCGGTGTGCAGTCGGCGATTGCTATGTGGACACTACATGTCCAGAGAATGTCGATGCGCGTTCCGCAATTTTCGAGGCAGCAATGATCTCCGGCTACTGCTAGCGTCTCGCGGATTGACAGTCGGCCGCCGGAATCCGGCGTCCCGAGTAGGGAAGAATAGCGACTCCCATGACGACAGAAGTCGATCAGGTTTCACCGCCCGAGGTGCCCGAGGCGCCTGAGGCGACGGCCAGGAGAACGGACCGCGGACGGATCATCATCGCGATCCTGGCGCTGGGATGGCTGGCGGGAGTGTTGTGGCGGCTCTGGCTCGGCTCCCCGATCACCCATCCCATCGCACACGCCGATGAGGACAGCTACATGAACGCGGCGCGGGCGATCGCCGGTGGGCCCGAGGGGTTCAGCTCGGAGACTCCACTGTTCCGCCGGATCGGGTACCCGCTGCTGGTATCGCCCGCCTTCCTGTTCGGGCTGGACTTCGCCACCTCGTACAAGATCGTGCATGTCGTCAACGCGGCGATCAGCGCGCTCACCCTGCCGTTGGCCTACCTGCTGGGCCGCCGGATGTTCGGGCTGAACCGCGCGGTGGCGCTGGCTGCCGCGTTCGTCGCCGGCACGGTGCCGGCGGGTGTCTTCTGGTCGCTGGTCGGCATGACCGACTCGGTGATGGCGCCGTTGATGCTCGGCTGGTTCCTGGCCGTCCACTGGTGGGTCGGCGCGCCCGAGCGTAAGGCCCCGGCGATCAGCGTGGGCGTGTTGACCGGCCTGCTCTACCTGGTGCACATCCGCGGCACGATCCTGGTGATCGTCTACTTCGCGTTCCTGGCGTTCATGCTGATCCGTACGCGGGTGGGCCGGCCGGGTGCCGGCCTGTCGCTGGTGCCGTTGATGCTCGCGGTGCTGGTGAACCAGGTCGTCATCATGCTGATCGGGGACCGGGTCCACCTGCGCGGCGACATCGTCGGCGGCGGCACCATGGCGGTGTTCACCGAGATCCAGCGGCTCCAGGTCTTCGTCGCCTCGTTCGGCACCAACGTCTGGTACATGTGTGTGGTCACCGGCGGGCTGGCCGGCCTGGCCTGGGTGGCGACCACCGTCGAGATGTTCCGGCCGGCCCGCGACGCGGCCTACCGCTGGACCGCCGGCCTGGCCCTGTTCAGCACCATCGGGGTCGGCCTCGGCGCGGCGGTGGTGCTGGCCGGTCTGGTCGACACCCAGGCGGACGCGATCTACTCCCGCTACGTGCAGGTGTTCGTCCCGTTCTGGCTCCTGTTCGGTTTCGCCGTGCTGGCCGGCCAGCGGCTGCGCACCCTGGCCCGGTACGCGGTGGTCCCGGTGCTGCTCCTGGTCGCCGGCGGGCTGGTGATCGCCTACCGGCTGCGGTACGTCGCCGAGCAGGGGCACACCCTGTCGTACGGCATGTTCGGTGGCCCGGACGTCATCACCATCACCGCCGGCTGGACCGGGTTCCGGCCGTACGTCGGCACCGCCGTCGGCCTTGCCGCCTTGACGGTGCTCCTGGCCGCCACCCGGGTCCGCCGCCTGGTCATCCCGGTGATGGCCGTCGTGGTGGGTGCGAACCTGGTGACCATGACGGTGATGCGGGACCGGCTCATCGAGCCGATCGGCCAGCGCTTCACCATGCCGGTCGACCTGGGTGAAATCGGGGTCGGGCCGGACGACACGGTCGCCTTCACCAGGCGGATCGCCAACGAGGCCTACTACGTCTTCTACCACGACGTGTACTGGACCGAGTTCAAGCCGGTCGGCGAGGACGACGTGCCGCCACCGGACATCGAGGTCATGATCGGCCGCTACTACCCGGGCCAGAAGATCGACTGGGACGGTGCCGCACACGGTTTCACCCTGCTCGAGGCGAGCGAGGAGAAACGCATAGCGGTCTGGCGCCGCAACTGAACAACGGGCCCCGGCCGGCCGGGGCCCACCTCAGCCGAACGGGAAGGCGCCCGGGCGGTTCAGGAGACCGTCGCTTCGGCACTACCGGAAAAGATTCACTGATTTCGGTTATCCGGGAGCGGAAAGCGCATCCGCGTATGCACTGAACAGCGCAGGGATAACAGAATCGCGGGCGATCCGGTGCGGATCAGGAAAACCGGGTAGGGGATGTCACATCGATTGACGCCTGGACCCGGGGCGGAGGAACGGTCGGCCCTCCACCAGGCGGAGGGCCGACCGGGTCGATCACATCACGATGTCGGCCTGGGTGCCAGAGCCGGCCTTTCACCACACGGGGGACGTTCGCCGCCGGATCGAGGGTGTACGAGTAGAGACTGCTCGGCGTGAAAGCGGAACCGAGGGTCTCCGGCCGGCCGCAGGAGCCGGTGACGATGCTGCCGGACCGCCGCCGCTGAGGTGTTCACCGAGTGGCCGTGTGCCGGGCGAAACGCAGCACCGAACCCCTGGACCGGGTCGGCGACCAGCTTCAACGCGTCATCCGCGCCGCACTCTGACAGCCGGCGTTATAAAGATCAGCATGAATGGAGTGCGACTGAATGCACTGAAAGCCGTGGTGACACCCTTCGTCACGGTCCTCTCCCTGGTCCCGGGAACTCCGGCCCGGGCCGCCGCGGTCAAGGTGATGGCGGTCGGTGACTCCATCAGCCAGGGGATCGAGGGGGATTTCACGTGGCGGTACCGGCTTACGGAACACCTCGGATCCGGGGCGGCGGTGGATATCGTCGGGCCGTGGACCGGCACCACAAAACTGCCCGCTGAGGTGGCTGGCGGGCCGGCCCATGACGGCGCGTACCGGCCGGGTATCAGCTTCGACAGCGCCAACCTCGCCCAGTGGGGTTGGCAGATGCACCTGGCGAAGGACGTGCTCGGCGGCCACGTCGCCACGTACCAGCCGGACTAAATCCTGGCCGAATGGGGATTCAACGACCTGGGCTGGGGTGTGAACGCGCCGGAAGGGGTCCTCAACGAAACCGTCGTCCGGTGTCCGGGCGTGGCCGTATCGAGCCGCGTCATAGCCGGGGTGTGGTCAGGCATACCCCGAGACGCTGTCCAGGCGTGGTGACTCGCATGTGGAGCCGATTCCGCCCTGCTCATGCCATTCGCGGTGACCGCACCGGCCCTCACCGGCATCGCCGTCCGGGCTGGTGGAGTCCCGATGAACATGACGACCTCGTACGACCGTCGTGGCGGGCTGTTCCCGAACATCACACCACCTCGAGGATCTCGACGACTCCTGAAGATCAGCCGGGCCCGCGCGAGCTAATCTCGGGATCCATCGTACGAAGGAACGGATCTGCTGTTGATGAGCTTTCTGCCCTCCCCTCGCGCCCTGCCCGAAGCTCCGTCCCTGCGCTGGGGACTGTTCGGCCCGGGTGGGATCGCCGCGAGTTTTGTCGGCGCCGCCCACCGGCACACCGCGCAGCGGTTCGTCAACGTCGCCTCCGGCAGCAGCCCGCAACGGGCCGAGCAGTTCGCCGGTCTCCACGGTGTCACCCGCTTCTCGGACACCTATGAGCAGGTCCTGGCCGACACCGAGGTGGACGTGGTCTACATCGCGACCACTCACGACAGCCACGCCCGGCTCGCCCTGGCCGCCGTCGCCGCGGGCAAGCACGTCCTGATCGAGAAGCCGATCGCCGTCACCCGGGTGGAGGCCCAGCAGATCGCCGACGCCGCCCGGGCCGCCGGTGTGCTGGCGATGGAGGCGATGTGGACCCGCTACCTGCCGCAGTCCGACGTGCTGCGGCAGGTGCTGGAGCGCGGTGACATCGGCGAGGTGCGCCTGGTCACCGCCGACTTCGGGTTCCCCATGCCGTACCTGCCGGAGCACCGGCTGTGGGCCCCCGGCCAGGCCGGCGGCGCCCTGCTGGACGCCGGTGTCTACCCGGTGTCGTTCGTGTCGTCGGTGCTGGGCACTCCGGCCGGGGTGCACACCGTCGGCACGCTGGCCCCGACCGGGGTGGACGAGCAGGCCACCGTCGTCCTGGACTACGGCACCGCCCAGGGCGTGGCGTTCACCTCGCTGCGCACCGCGTCCCCGAGCCGCGCGTCGATCGTCGGCACCGAAGGACGCATCGACGTCGACGGCCCGTTCCTCGCTCCGAGCGGGCTGACCGTGACCCTCGGCGCCGGGCAGTCCGCCCACTTCGACGCCGGTGACGGGCCGCAGGGTGCCGAGGCGCTCAGTTACGAGGCGACGGCGATGGCCGGTTACATCGCCGAGGGGCTCACCGAGTCCCCGATCCACCCGCTGGCCGAGGTGGTCGACGTCGTGGGCACCCTGGAACAGGCCCGCCACCAGCTCGGCGCCCGCTGAGCACTGCGCGGCCGATAGGGTCCGCGCATGAGGAGCTGGCGGGGGGGGGTGCTCGGCGGTGTCTACCGGGCCGATGCCCAGACGCCGGCATCGTCGGTTCGCTGGACGATCTCGCCGGACCGGACTTCGATCCGGCGGGTGTCGACCCGCTGGTGCGCGAGTGGCGGGCTGGTGCTGACCAGTGAGAGCGGGCTGCCGTATCCCGGGCACTACCTGAGCTACATCGACGAGCGGACGCGGGAGCTGACGACGCTGTCGGTGCCGGGCTTCGCCGAGCGCCTCGACGTGTTCACCGTGGACGGCGAGTTGCGGGCCGAGCACGCGTTCTCTCTCTACGGGTGGCCGTTCCTCACTCTCCAGTACCGGATCCTTCGCAAATAGGAAAGTTTACTTATAGACTGTCGTCGATCTGCGGAACACCTGACCCCCACGTGGAAAGGCCCCCGTATGAACGACAAGAGGCGTCTGGGCGCCGCACTCGGCATCGCCCTCACGGTGTGCATCACCGCCGCCCCCTCCCCCGCCACCGCACGACCGGCAGCACACCGGTTCGAATTCCCCGCCGCGGCGCAGCGGCAGATCCCGCTGGTCCAGGCCGCGACAGCGATCCGCCGCATCGTCGAACAGGGCACCGCCACCGGCTACGCCGGGATCGAACTCCAAGACGACGCGGTGGTCGTCTGGTGGAAGGGCACCCCACCCGCCCCGATCAGCCGGGCGGTCGGCACCGCGCGGCGCACGGCCCCGGTCCGGATCGCCGCCGCCACCCACTCACTGGCGGAACTGCGCGCGGCCGGCGCACGGATCCGCACCTCCCTGACCACCGGGAAACCGCGCATCAAGTACGCCGTGGACGGCAGTCGCGTGGTCGTCGACACCGCCGGCGGCACCGGCTTCGCCCCGGCCCAACTCCCGGCGGTCGGAGTGCCGGTCGAGGTGATCGACCAGGGTGCGAAGGTCCTGACCAGCCGCCGCGACGACTGGCCGCAGTGGAAGGGTGGCGCCGACCAGATCAACGGCAACTCCCGCTGCACCACCGGCTTCGCGGTCCGCAACGCCGACGCCGAGTTCATCCTGACCGCCGGCCACTGCGGCAGCAACGGCAACACCATCCGCGACGGCGCCGGCGAGTTCCTCGGCACGTTCACCGGCGACCGCGACGACCACGACATCGCGTTGATCCACACGCCGAGCGGCTCCGACAACCTGATGTACGTGGGCGGCCTGGACAGCAACCTGGTCACCACCGTCGAAGGCTGGGACTGGGTGTTCCCCGGCGAGTACCTGTGCCAGTCCGGCGGCTCGTCGGCCCGCGACACCGGCGCCCCGGTCTGCGGCCTGCGGGTGGAGAAGTTCAACACCGACTCCGGCGACGCCGTCGAGGCCCGGCAGGTGGACGGCCGCCCGGCGGTCCGCGGCGGTGACAGCGGCGGTCCCGTCTACGGCCCGTCGGCCAGCGGCAACGCGATCGCCAAGGGCATCAACAACTACACGTACGTCGGCAACAACACGATCCTGGGCTTCCAGGACTTCGGCACCGCCACCCGTGACTACGGGATCTGGATCACCGACTGACGCCGGTTCCTCATCGATGGAATGTTCAACAGCCTCGGCGTACCCACGCCGGGGCTGTCGACATCTGATCACGAAATAGTTCCCCCGCCCACTTCGGACGATGCACCGTAACACCGCTCACCACCGATCCGACGGCCCCCGGGTGCCGACTTCCCCTCCCGGGAAAACCGAATAAAGAACGCCTTGACCGGTCAAATTTACAATGCTAGGAATATCGACGAACATGGAATTGTGAAATCGGCAGGGAAATTCACCATCGAACGGGGAGGCAGAAATGTCCGTCACGAGGAAAACGATCACGGGAATAGTCAAGGTGGGCGCCATCGCCGCGCTCGGCGCCGGTGCGGCACTGGGTCTCGGCATGGGCGCCGCTTCGGCGGCCGGGACCGGCAACACCGTGAACAACTGCTACGGGATCTACTGGAACACCGACTGGGACCAGACCTGTGGTGCGGGCGGGGCCGGGGCGACCGGAATGTACTCCTCCACCGGCGACTGCACCTCGTCAGCGGACCGTTACGTCGACCGGTACCGGAACAAGGGCACCGGTGGCGCCGTGGACGGTGGCGACTGCCGCTTCCAGGTGGCCAATGTGCGCACCGTTTTCAGCTGACCGGTAGTTGGACCGGCGGGGCGTGGCCTGACGGCTGCGCCCCGTCCGCGCGGAGGAGCCTGCATGCATTTCGCCATGACCGACATAACTCAGGGATACGGCGACAATCTGATCGTCAAGGAATTCGACCTGAGTCTCACGCCGGGAATCGTCGGCTTCCTCGGCCCGAATGGGGCGGGAAAAACGACCCTGCTGCGCACCATGGCGACGGTCATGCCCCCCATGAGTGGCCGGATCAGTTTGGGCGACCTGCAGATAACCGGGGAGAGATCCGCCCGGAGAGCGCGCCAGATGATCGGCTATCTCCCGCAGGACTTCGGCTACGACCCGGCGATGCGGGTAAACGATTTCGTCAGGTATGCGGCATGGATGAGGGGCGTGCCCGCCCACACCTGGGACAGCGCGGCCGCCATCGCTCTCGATCGGGTGGACCTCGCCGACCGGCAGAGGGAGCGGATGCGGAAACTGTCCGGCGGGATGCGGCAGCGGGCGGGCATCGCGTGGGCGATCGTGGGCGAACCGGCGCTCATCCTGTTGGATGAGCCCACCGTCGGGCTCGATCCCCGGCAGCGGCTTCAGTTCCGCAAGCTCATCTCCACCCTGACGGACTCGATCGTCGTGCTGAGCACGCACCTCATCGACGACATCGACGCCAGTTGCGACAAGGTCATCGTGTTGCACGGGGGCGTGGCGAAGTTCGTCGGGGCCACCGCGGAACTCGCCCGGATGGGCCGCGCAGATCTGCCGGGGAACTCCGCCCTGGAACGCGCCTACATGCATCTCCTCCCCGAGGAGGAGCAGCGCCTGTGAATGTCCTGCGACTCCATCTGCGTACCTCGCCCCTGCGCTGGGCGGTGCTCCCGCTGGCGGCCGGCGCGCTGCTCATCCTCCTGATCCGGCCCCGTTACTGGATCGGTAGTTGGCCCGAGACGGGCGCAGCGGCGCAGGTGTCCGCCTTCTTCCTCAGCATCCTCGCGGCCGCCGCAGCGTCATGGGTCTCCGGTTCGGTTCGCCGTCACGGCATGGGCGAGCAGTTGGCGGCGGCCTCTCTGCGCCGGTCCCGGATGGAGTGGCGGCGCTTCGCGGTCACCGCGGCCCTGCTGCTGGCCCCCTACCTGGCGGGCCACGTCGCCGCCTTCGTCATCACCGCGCGTGACTTCCCACCCGGTCTCGGGCTGTGGGCCGGCTATCTTCTGATGGGCCTGGTCGTCATGCTGTTCGCCATCGGCTGGGGCTGGCTCATCGGCCGGTACCTGGCCCCCGTCTACGCGGCGCTCGTCGCGGCGCTGAGCTGGGTCGTGTTCGAGACCTTCCCCGCCGAAGCGGCCTACCTGGGTGTGCTGGACGGTCCGCCGTGGCTCCAGCCGGACGTGCGGAGCCTGATCGTCCGCGCGGCGGCTGTCGCCCTGCTCATCGGAGCACTGGTGCTCCTGCCACCCCGGCCGGTCCGGCGCGGGCCCGACTGGGGTGCAGCAGTGGTCTCGGGCAGTGCGCTGCTCGTCGCGATGGTGGCCACCGTGACGACGACCGGGGTGTCCGAGCGGGCGGTGCCGGCGGAACCCTACTGCGTCGCCGGGCGGATGGAGATCTGCCTCTGGCCCGAGAACCGCAAGTACACGCCGGTCGTCCAGGAGATCGACGGGCGCGCCGCAACGCTGCCCCCGGTCTGGCAGACGCCGCCGAGACTCCTGGAGTACGGCTTGAAACGCCAGGTCGTCAAGTACCGAGGGCGTACCTTCACCCAGTTGGAAGGCGACTTCCAGTTCTCCGAGGGAAACAAGTGGGCTCTCGCTCTGGGCGCCTCCGAGGCGATCATCAACGAATCCTTGAAGCAGTGCGACTGGGACAGGGTCCGCGCCGCGGAGGACTCCACTCCGGAGGCGTTACGCAAATGGGTGGAGCTGTACCTGGCGAACAGTGCCACTCCCCCGTACCAGACGATCGACGCGTCGGAGAGCATGCGGAAGGCCTGGGCCACCGCGACGGATGTCTTCACCGGGATGAGCGCGCCGCAACAGGATCAATGGGTGAGCCGGCAGTTCGCCACCGTGCGAGCCGAATACTGTGGCTAACCTCCTTGATGTGCGCGCGAGAGCGGAGAAGAGCGGATTCTCGCCCACGTCGGCCTTCCTGCGGGCCCGGCGAGCCTGGGTACCGCTGATCATCGCCGCCGTCGCCGGTGCCGTCGCCGCCTGGGCCGGACACCGTGCGGCAGCGGTGCCGAGTGTCGCCGACAACGCCACCCTGCCCCTGTGGCGCCTGCTCACCATGGGAGTCGGCATCCTGCCCGCCCTCGGCCTGCACAGTCACCTGGGTTCGCTCGAGGCGATGGGAACCACGGTCCACCGCCGGGCCGAGCGCCGGTACCTGACGGCGATGGTGGCCGCCGTCCACGCCACGTTCCTGGGAATCGCTGCCGCCGGGCTTCCGTTCGACGTGCTGGCCATCGCCGTACGGTCGATTCCCGGCTGGCTCGGTCTGGCGCTGCTGTCCGGCCGGACGTGGGGGTGGCGATCGGCATGGATCCTGCCGGTCGTGACGATGTGCGGGCTGACGTTCTGGGGTGGTGGCGACGGCCCTGCGGACTTCTCCTGGTGGGAGTTCAGCGCGCGAAGCCACGACGATCCGCGGACCCTGCTGCTGTCGGCCGCCCTCGGTCTCAGCGGGTCGGCGGCATACGCGGTGACGCCCTGGCGGCTGCGTCGCCTTCGGACGGCCGTCAGCCGGTGGCACCGGACCTGAGGTCCGGGCGGGTCACCCGGCCGGCTGGGGGTCACCGCAGTCGACGCGGTCGCGGCCGGCGCGCTTGGCGGCATACAGGTTGCGGTCGGCGACGGCCGTCAAAGCAGCCTGGGTACGTTCGGAGCCGGTCCCGCCACCGGCCAGGCCTGCGCTGAAGGTGACCGGCAGCGGCACGAGACCCTTCTCCGTTTCGGGCGGGAAAGGGTAACCCGGCTCTCGCCCGGGGTCAGCGGGTGGGCATCTCCACTCCCCAGCGTCGGTACAGTTCAGCGGGGGTCGGCATGGCCGCAGCGCCGCCGGGGCGTTCGCAGACCAGGGCGGCCACCCGCAGCGCGAACCGGAGGTGGTCGTGCCAGCCGGCCGAGCCGTCCGGCAGCCCGGCCTCCAGCAGCCTGCTGATCAGGGCGGCCATCACCGAGTCGCCGGCTCCGGTGGCGTCGACGGCGGTCACCATCGGGGCCGGGACCGAGCCGGTCTCGGCGCCGGTGTGCAGCCAGGCCCCGTCCGAGCCGCGGGTGACGACGACCGTGCCGGCGCCGACCGTGCGCAGGCGGGCCGCCGCAGCCGCGACGGTGTCGCCGGGATAGAGCACCGTCGCGTCCGCCGCACTGAGCTTGACCAGGTCGGCGGTGGCCGCGAACTCCTCGATCAGGTCGCGGTAGCCGGTGACGGCGGCCCGGTCGGGCAGCAGCGTGGGGCGGACGTTGGGGTCGAGCACCCGCAGCGGCCCGGGTTGTGCCCAGGCTCGGCGGGCGGTGTCGAGGATCGGCCGGGCGAGCAGGCTGATCGATCCGGTGTAGAGGACCGCGGCACCGCCGAGACGGGACAGATCAAGATCGTCAGGACCGATCTGCGCGTACGACGGGGGTGTCCCGTAGAACCGGAACTCGGGTTCGGGGCCGGCGAACGTGGTGAGTGCCAGTGTGGTCGGGGCGGTCACCCGCCGTACGCCCGCGGTGTCGATGTTGTCGTCGGCGAGGAACGCGGCGATCCGGTCGCCCCACGTGTCGTCGCTGAGGGCGCCGAGGAAGTGGGCGTCACCGCCGAGGCGGCTCACCCCGACCGCCACGTTCAGCGGTGCGCCGCCGATGGCGGTTCGGTAGATCGGGCCACCGTCGGCCGGGGTCTCCAGGAGGTCGACGAGGGCTTCGCCCAGGATCGCCGCGTATCGCATGGTGTTCCTTCGGTCATTCAGCCGGTGCGGGCGCGGCGCCGGTCATGATGGCCACCGCTTCGGACATGGAGTGGCTCTGCGGGGTGATCACCGCGATCCGGCGGCCCAGGCGCTGGATGTGGATGCGGTCGGCGACCTCGAAGACGTGCGGCATGTTGTGGCTGATCAGGATGACCGGCAGGCCGCGGTCGCGGATGTCGCGGATCAGTTGCAGCACCCGGTTGCCCTCCTTGACGCCGAGGGCGGCGGTGGGCTCGTCCAGGATGATCACCTTGCTGCCGAACGCCGCGGATCTCGCGACCGCGACGGCCTGCCGCTGGCCGCCGGAGAGCGACTCGACGGCCTGGCCGATGTTCTGCAGGGTGGCGACGCCGAGTTCGCTCATGTGCCGGGTGGCCTCGGCCCGCATCTTCTTGTGGTCGAGCATCCGGAAGACCGAGCCGAGCACTCCGGGCCGGCGCTGCTCCCGGCCGAGGAACAGGTTGTCGGCGATGTCCAGGCCGGGGGCGACGGCGAGGTTCTGGTAGACGGTCTCGATGCCGACGGCCCGGGCGTCCATCGGGTTACGGAACTGGACCGGCTGCCCGTCGAGGAGGATCTCGCCCTGGTCCGGGATCAGCGCGCCGGAGAGCGCCTTGATCAGGCTGGACTTGCCGGCCCCGTTGTCGCCGATCACGGCCAGGATCTCGCCGGCCCGCAACTCCAGGTCTGCGCCGTCGATCGCGACTACCCGTCCGTACCGTTTGACCAGGCCTTTCGCCTGGAGAACCGGGGCTGTCATGCCTTCACCTTCCGGATCCACTGGTCGAGGGAGACCGCCACGAGGACGAGCAGGCCGATCGCGAAGCCCTGCCACACCACCTCGACACCGGCCAGCTGCAGGCCGTTGCGGAAGACGCCGACGATGAGCGCGCCGATCAGAGTGCCGATGACGCCGCCGCGGCCGCCGAAGAGGCTGGCGCCGCCGAGCACCACTGCGGTGATCGAGTCGAGGTTGTACTCGGTGCCGACGTTGGGGCTGGCCGAGGCGAGCCGGCCGATCAGGATCCAGGCGCCGATGGCGTACAGGCTGCCGGCGACGGTGTAGACCGACAGCAGCACCCGGTTGGTCCGGATGCCGGCGAGGCGGGCGGCTTCCACGTCGTCACCGGTGGCGTAGACGTGTTTGCCCCAGGCCGTCATCCGCAGCGAGTACAGCAGGGCGGCGAAGAGCAGCAGCATGATGATGGAGCCGTAGGTGAGCCGGAAGCCGCCGAGCGGGATGGTGGTTCCGGTCCAGGTCATCAGGTCGGGCATGTCGGAGCCGCGGACCGTCTCACTCTTGCTGACCACCGAGTTGAGCGAGAAGAAGATGGTCAGGGTGCCGAGCGTGACGATGAACGGCGGCAGTTTCAGCCGGGTGACCAGCAGACCGTTCAGGGCGCCCATCGCGGTGCCCAGGACCAGGCCGATGATCAGGGCGAGCGGGCCGGGCAGCCCGGCCGCGGTGGCGAACTGGGCCATCAGGACCGAGGAGAAGACCGCGATCGCGCCGACCGACAGATCGATGCCGGCGGTCAGGATCACCAGGGTCTGACCGAGGGCCAGTACGGCGATCACGGTCACCTGGGCCAGTACCAGCGACAGGTTCGGTGCGGAGAAGAAGCGCGGGCTCATGGCGCTGAACGCGATGATCGCCGCGATGAGGACGGTGAACGGTCCGAGGGTCGGGTTGGCGTGCATCAGGTGCTGCAGCCGGGTGATCCACGAGCCGGTGTCGCGTACCTCGAAATCGGTTGAGGTTGACATCGTCGTCTCCTAAGAGGGGGGTCAGCCCCAGCAGTTCTGCTTGCCCCAGGTGGAGTCCTTGCTGTCGACGCCGGTCTGCGCGGTGTCGGAGATGAGCTGCACGCCGGTGTCGGTGAAGTCCTTGCCCTCGGTGGCGGCGGGCTTGGTGCCGTCCTTGGCGTACTTCGCGATCGACTCGACGCCGAGCGACGCCATCTTCAGCGGGAACTGCATCGAGGTCGCGCCGATGACACCGGCTTTCACGTTGTCGACTCCGGGGCAGCCGCCGTCCACCGAGACGATGGTGACGTCCTTCTCCTTGCCGGCCGCCTTCAGTGCCTCGTAGGCGCCGGCCGCGGCGGGTTCGTTGATGGTGTAGACGAGGTTGATCGACGGGTCCTTCTGGAGCAGGTTCTCCATCGCGGTGCGCCCGCCGTCCTCGGCGCCGTCGGTGACGTCGTGGCCGACGATCCGCGGGTCGGCCTCGTCGCCGATCTTCGTCTTGTCCTTGACGTCGACGCCGAAGCCCTCGAGGAAGCCCTGGTCGCGCTGGACGTCGACGGAGATCTGGTTGGCGTTCAGGTCCAGCATGGCGATCTTCGCCTGCTTGCCGTCGGCGGTGAACTTGGCCTTCGCCCACTGTCCGATGAGCAGGCCGGCCTGGTAGTTGTCGGTGGCGAAGGTGGCGTCGACGGCGCTGGCCGGGTCGGTCGGGGTGTCCAGGGCGATCACCAGCATGCCCGCCTGCCGGGCCTTGTCGATCGCCGGGACGATGGCCTTGGAGTCGTTCGGGGTGATCAGGAAGCCCTTGGCGCCGGCCGAGATCAGGTTCTCGATCGCCTGGACCTGGGCCTCGTTGTCACCGTCCTGTTTGCCGGCGAAGGTCTGCAGCTCGATGCCCTGCTGCCCGGCGGCCTGTTGCGCGCCTTCCTTCATCTTGACGAAGAACGGGTTGGTGTCGGTCTTGGTGATCAGGCCGACGATCGGTTTGCCGTCGGCGCTCTCCCCGGCACCGGATCCGCCGCAGGCGGCGGTGGTGGACAGGCTGAGCGCGGCTACCACGCCGATGACAAGAGCACGGGGCATCGATGCCTCCAAGAGGTATGTACGAGAGGAAGTGTGTCTGAGACAACGTTGTCTCGCAGTGAACGCGACGGTGCAGAGGTTGTCAACAGAACGTCTCCCACCGATTTCCAGCAGATGTCCGGCCCCTGGTCAGTCAGCCGGACATCGTTGTCTCAACATCCCCGGGTTGTTAGGCTGCGCTCTCTCACAGCAGCGACCAGCTTGGAGCACCGTGGCTAGCGAACTGACGTCCTCCGGGCGGCCGAGCATGAACGACGTCGCCCGCGCCGCCGGAGTCAGCCTGAAAACGGTCTCCCGGGTGGTCAACGGCGTCGCCAGCGTCTCCCCCGTGCTCGCCGCCCAGGTGCAGAGTGCCATCGAGGCGCTCAACTACCGCCCGGACATCGGGGCCAGCAACCTGCGCCGCAGCGACCGCCGCACCGGCACGATCGCGCTGCTCCTGGAGGACGTCGGCAACCCGTTCTCGGCGGCACTGCACCGCGCGGTCGAGGACGAGGCCCGCACCCGGGACGTGCAGGTGCTGACCGGAAGCCTCGACGAGGACCCGCTCCGGGAGAAGGAACTGGCCCGGGCCTTCACCATGCGCCGCGCCGACGGCCTGATCATCGCCCCGGCCAGCGCCGACCAGAGTTACCTGAGCGCCGAGTTCCAGGACGACACCCCGGTCGTCTTCGTCGACCGGCCCGGCCACGGCATCGCCGCGGACACCGTGCTCGCCACCAACGTCATCGGGGCTGCCGAGGCCACCCGGCATCTGATCGATCACGGTCACCGCCGGATCGCGTACCTCGGTGACTACACCCGGATCTCCACCGCCCGGCAGCGGCACCAGGGATATCTGGACGCGATGCAGGCCGCCGGCCTGACACCCGACCCCGCGTACTTCATCCCGGACCTGCACACCACGCCCGCTGCGGAGAGCACGGTGATCGAGCTGCTGCACCGGGCGGAACCACCGACCGCCCTGTTCACCGGGCAGAACCTGGTGACGATCGGGGCGGTCCGGGCCCTGCGGCGGCTGGGCCTGCACCGTACCGTCGCGCTCATCGGCTTCGACGACTTCCCGCTCGCCGATCTGCTCGAACCGGCGGTCACCGTGATCGCCCAGGACCCGGCGATGATGGGCCGGATCGCCGCGCAGGCGCTGTTCGGCCGGATCGAGGGCGACGACGCGCCGCCGCGGCGGCACTGGATCCCCACCACGCTCATCCGCCGCGGCTCGGGAGAACTGCCGCCCGGCCCGTGACAGCAGCAGGGCCCGGCCAGACGGCCGGGCCCTGCAACAAGACGATTACGCCGGTACGCTCAGTTTCTGTTCGAGGCGGACCTGCTCGGTGACGTCGTACGCATACTTGATCACCTTCACCGGCCGCCCGGACAGGTCCAGGATCGGGTTGTAGCTGGACTGGATCCAGACGTCCCGGCCGCCCTTGCCGTGCCGGTGGAAACGGCCGGAAATGAACTCGCCGTTACGCAGCCGGGCCCAGAACTCCCGGTACTCCGCGGAACCGCCGTACTCGGGGGTGCAGAACATGCTGTGGTGCCGGCCGACGATCTCGTCGAGGCTGTAACCGACGGTCTGCAGGAAGTTCTGGTTCGCGGTGAGGATCCGGCCGTCCAGGTCGAATTCGATCACCGCCTGCGAGCGGTCGATCGCGTCCAGCCGGC
>DATMVU010000511.1:0-8634 GCA_035562875.1 Actinoplanes sp.
AGATCTGCAGATCGTCGCCGCGCAGCGTGCTCTCCAGCACGGCCGGGTCGGTGCTCAGCCGGCCCGGCGCCGACGGCCACGGCAGGTTCGGCGCCAGCACGGTGGTGGTGTCCACGAATCGAAAGCCCAGACGGGTGTTCATAGGAACCACGGTGCCGCTCGGCGAGAGATCGGTGAAGACGTGTCCCTCCTGAGAGAGCAGTGCCTTCAGCAGCTTCAGGCTGTGGAAGCGGTGCTGCGGCAGCACACACCACGCGCCCAGGTTGCAGATCCGGCGCCCGCCCCGCTCCGAGTAGAACGCCAGATACGCCCCGGCCACCTGCCCGCTCTCGTCCCGTAGCAGGAACCCGTGGTTGGGGGCCGCCACCTTCCACGGCACCCGGATCGCCCGCTCCCAGGCGGCCGCGCTGACCCGCGAGTTCAGGTGTTCGTGCAGGAAACGTGCCACCGCCGGGATGTCAGCGGTCGTGATGGGCGCCGTCTGCGGAGCCATCGTCACCCTTCCCCTGTGCACATCGGACGGTCCACGGTGTCACACCCTCCGGCCACTATCGGTCCTTACCGCCCGGTTCGGCACAGGCTCGGACCGTGCGTCGCGGGGCCGTCATTCGAACAGCCGCTTGACATGGGACGTGCGGACGACCCGAGCCGGGTGAGTGAACCGCCAGACCGCACCGGCGAGGCCCGACATCAGCGCGAGAGTGAACGCGAACGTGGTGAAACTGAACGAATCGAAGGTGGCTCCGACCAGGATCGCGACCACCTGACTGGAGATCAGGGCGGCACACAGATGCTTGTCCTCAGCGGTGGCCGACCGCCGCATCGCCACCCCGGCCAGCGAGATCGCGGTGATGTGCAGGGCGGCGAGCGCGACCACGCCGACGATCCCGTACGTCACCAGCGTCATCAGCCACTGGTTGTCGAGCATGATGTAGACGTCCGGGATCAGGGTGCCCGGCCCCCGGCCCAGCCACGGCCGCTGACCGAACCAGTGCGAGACCATCTCGTAGTCCTCGGTCCGCCCGGTGATGCTGGGATCCTCGTCGGCCATCAGGAACATCGACTTCAGGGTGCCGAGCACACCGGGACGCACCGCGGCCATCGCCACCAGCGCACCCATCCCGACGAACATCATGTTGTAGCGGGTCCGCCAGTCCCAGGCCAGGAACATCACGCCCATCGCCGCGACCAGGGCGAGGATCCCGGTCCGGGAGATCGCGATCGGCACCGCCACCGCGATCACCCCGGTCAGCACGGCGTAGAACCGGCGGCTGCGCCTCGTCGGCGCGTACATCGCGAAGTGCAGGCCGAACGGGACCGCCATGGCCAGCACGGTGCTGAACTCGATGTAGTGGATCGCGGTACCGGCCACCCGGAACAGGCCGCCGTCCCCACGCTTCTGGAAGTCCGCCATCTCGGCCTTGATCTCCAGACCCGGCACGATCAGGTTCTGCGCGACGTCGTACTCGAACAGCGACTGGATCAGGCCGATCACCGCCATGAAGGCCGCCGCCCAGAGGAATACCCGCAGCACCTTGCGCAGCCGCTCCCAGTTGTTCACCCCGTCCGCCGACATCAGCACCAGGCCGATGAACTGGAAGGTGACCAGCAGGGTGAAGTTCTGCCGGTTCGCCTCCAGCGTCGGCAGGCCGCGCAACATCCCGGCGGTGTACGACAACAACGTCGACACCAGGTAGAACAGCATCGCCCAGCGCATCGGCTGCGGGCCGATCAGGAACAGCGTCGGGCTCAGCCGGGCGATCAGCCACCAGGCGAACAGGCCCATCGCCAGCAGCAGCGCCGGGCGCCCGGCGAACGTCAGGCCGGGCACGATCAAGGCCGCCGGCAGGCAGTAGAGCAGCAGGATCAGCAGGGCGATGACAGTGGCGGTGTCCAGCCGGACCTGCAGCCGCCGGGAGGTGTAGGTGCCCGGGGCGATCAGCGACGGTTCGAGATCGACCGGATGGACGGTCATGACCGTTTCTTCGGCGAGTTCCAGTTCTTGTACGCCATGGGCAGGACGACTGTGGCGTCCACGGGTGCCGTCGTGGCCGCCCCGTTGGCATCCCGCTGGCTGTGCATCGGCCGGCTGCGGGTCTCGGTCGAGTTCCGCACCCCGGCCTGGCGTGGCGGTGGCATCAGGACCTGCGTCTTCTCCGCCTCGTCGGACGGCCGGGCCTCGCCACGGCCGGCCGGGACCGGATCACTCTTCACCGGCGCCGGCGGGTCGGTGCGGTCACCGGACTCCTTGTGGTGTTTACGGCGGCGCAGCCAGTAGTCGAGAGCGATGGTCGCCGCGGTGGTCAGCAGCACGCCCAGCCCGGCCGCCACGATCAGCACCCGCTTCTTGGTGCTGTCGTCCTGCTCCGGGGTGCTGCCGTCGTTGATCACCAGGGTGGTGATGGTGTCCTCTTCGAGGGCCTTGTACTGCTTCTGCTTGGCGGCGATGTCCTCCTGCAGCAGCTTGATCACCCGCTGCACGGTGGCGGTGGCCTGCTGCCGGGTGTCGCCGACGACCTCGATCTCGTAGAGCGGGGTCCGCTCGTTCATCACCACCGTCACGCTGTCGGACAGGCCCTCGGCGGCCATCCTCTCCAGGTTCGCCGGATCGGTGACGGTGAGCGAGGCCGCGTTGGCCAGCGCCGCGTACCCCAGGTCCAGCCACGGGTTCGACGGTTTCGGCTTGGCGTCCGGATCGAGCGGCTTGCCGCTGCTCGGCGCCGGGATGAGCTGCATGTAACCCAGCGCCTTGTAATCGGGCGAGACCTGCTGGGCGGCCAGGAAGACGACCGCGACCGTGGCCGCCAGCATCGGCACGGCGAAATACCACCGGCGGAGCAGCAGCCTGGTGAGGTCCCAGAGGTCCACGGTTTCCCTCTCGATCGAACGGGTCGCGGAACGACCCTGCACGACTCGGTGGCGAGCCGTCCATCCACCTTCGATCTTATGCATCCGGCCGTCCGGACCGAATCGCGAGCCTGTCATAAAACCGACAAGCCCTTCGGCCGAGGTCAATGCCTGGATCCGCGACAGGCAAATTCGACCATAACCGCCCAAGTACCGTCCACAAGATACTGACAATCGGCATTATGCGGGTGGACGTGCGATTCGGGCGTTATCTCGAAAGTCATGGCATCTCGATACTCATCATTGAAAGGATGACCCGCAGGGGGTCCGGACGGCCGGTTGCCCCGCAGTGAATCCATCCAGCACTGTCTGTCGAGTTCGGAGTGAGCAAAGGAGACGGACGACAGATGGCCGGGAACCCGCACGTCACGATCCTCATCGCCAACCTGCCGGCCGAGCGGGACCGCCGCGTCATCCGGGAGTGCCTCACCCTGGAGCAGCAGGGCTTCGACGTCACGGTCATCGCCCCGCGCGGAGACCCGAACCTGCGTACCCTGCCCGGTAGCCGCGGCACCCGGCTCAAGCCGTACCCGGTCAAGGTCTACGGCAGCGGGGTCCTCACGTACGCCGTCGAGTTCGGCTGGTCCTTCCTGTGCATCGCGATCCGGCTGATCGGTGAGGTCCTCGCCGGGCGCGCGCACGCCGTCCAGGTCTGCAACCCGCCGGACGTGTACTGGCCGCTCGCTCTGCTGCTGCGCGCCCTCGGCCGGCCCTGGGTCTTCGACCACCACGACCTGTGCCCGGAGGTCTACGCCTCCCGGGTCGGCCCCGGTGGCACCCCGAACCCGTGGGCCATGCGGGTGCTCAACGGCATGGAGTGGCTGACCCTGCGCACCGCCACCGAGGTGGTCGCCACCAACGAGTCGTTCAAGGCCAACGCGGTCCGCCGGGGCGTACCCGCCACCAAGGTCACCGTGGTCCGCAACGGCCCGGCCGCCCGCGAGATCTCCGCTTCCCCTCTCCCCTCCGTCGCCCCCTCCGATTCGCCCGCCACGATCGTCTATCTCGGGGTCTTCGGGCCGCAGGACAACGTCGAAGGGGTCGTGCTCGCGGCCGAGGAGCTGGCCCGGCGGCGCGGCCGGGACGGCTGGAAGGTGGTGCTGGCCGGCGACGGCGAGAGCATGCCGTCGGTGCGGGCGCTCGCCGCCGAACGCAAGGTCGAGGACGTCGTCGAGTTCACCGGCTGGCTCGACGGAACCGCCGTCGACGAACTGCTCCGGTCGGCGACCATCGCGGTCCAGCCCGACCTGCCGACCCGGATGAACGACCTGTCGACCATGGCGAAGACCGTCGAATACGTGGGCCGGGGCCTGCCGGTGGTCGCCGCCGACCTGACCGAGACCCGCGCCACGCTGGGTGACGCCGGAGCCTACGTGCCGACCGGGTCACCCGAGGAGTTCGCCGAGGCCCTCGACACCCTCCTCGACGACCCGGACCGGCGGCACCGGATGAGCGAACTCGGCCGGGAACGGTTCGTGACCCTGCTGTCCTGGGAGCACCAGGCCGGCCCGTACGCCGCGGTCTTCCAGCGCCTGCTCGCCAAGCGCCTCCCCGTCCGCATCCCCCGCCAACGGTCCGGCTCCTCCACCACCGCGTCTTCTCCGGGCGCGCCGTCCGTCGCCGCAGAGACGAGCGGGAAGCCGGAATGACCAGCATCGTCATCGCCGCGCACAACGAGGCGGCGGTCATCGGGCGCTGTCTGGACGCGCTGCTGCAGGACGCGGCGCCGGGCGAGTTCGACATCACCGTGGTCGCCAACGGATGCACCGACGACACTGCTTCGGTGGCGGCGCAACGTACCGGCGTACGAATCGTCGATCTGGAGAGACCCGGCAAGGCGCCCGCTCTGAACGCGGGAGACGACGTCGCCGAGGGATTTCCCCGCGTCTATCTCGATGCCGATGTGGTGCTGACCGGCGCCGCCGTCCGGGCCCTGGCCGCCGCCGTGGAGGAGGCCCCCGCCGCGACTGTCGGGCGGGAACTGGACGTGACCGGCCGTCCGCTTCTGATCAGGGCGTACTACGCGATCCACGGCCGGCTGCCGGTGCTGCGCGACGGGCTGTTCGGGCGCGGTGTCGTGGCGGTGTCCGAGAAGGGCCGCGCCCGCTTCGGCCGGTTCCCCGAACTGGTGGCCGACGACCTGTACCTCGACTCACAGTTCGCCCGCGACGAGAAGGCGCACGTCACCGCGTACCGCGCGAGAATCGCCACCCCGCGGCGTACCGGTGACCTGATCCGCCGCCTGGTCCGGGTCCGGGGCGGCAACACCGCGATGCGGGCGGCCGCCGCCCGGGGCGAGATCACCGTGCCGGTCCGTGCCGCCGACCGCTCGTCCTGGCTGCGTGACGTGGTCCTGCCACGCCCGTGGCTGGCCCCGGCGGCGGCCTGCTACGTGGCGATCACCGTCATCGCGGCCTGGTCCGCCAAACGAGCCGGCGACGGCGGTGTCGCCTGGGCCCGCGACGAATCCTCGAGGACATCATGATCATCCGTAACGTCTGTTTCCACGGCATCGGCACTCCGCAGCGTGAACTCGAACCCGGCGAGGCCCGCTACTGGATCACCCCGGACCTGTTCGAGGCGGTCCTCGACGAGATCCGCGACTGGCCCGGCCTGCGGATCAGCTTCGACGACAGCAACACCTCCGACGTCGAGTACGGGCTACCGGCGCTGCTCGCCCGCGGCCTGACCGCCGACTTCTTCGTACTAGCCGGCCGTCTCGACAGCCCCGGCAGCCTCGACGAGGACGCGGTCCGGCTACTGCACCGCAACGGTATGACCATCGGCACCCACGGCATGCGGCACATCCCGTGGCGGGGCCTGTCCGACGAGGCGGCCGACGAGGAACTGGTCACCGCTCGGGACCGCCTCACCAAGACCGTCGGCGCCGACGTCAGCACCGCCGCGTGCCCGCTCGGCCGCTACGACCGCGGACTCCTCACCCGGATGCGGCACCTCGGCTACACCCGGATCTTCACCAGCGATCGCCGTCCCGCCCGCCCCACCGCCTGGATCCAGCCCCGCTTCACGGTGCGTAACGATGACACTCCACAGTCGCTACGGGCCGAGGCCGTCGACGGCCCGTCCCCGGTCAGCCGCCTCAAGCTGGAGACGATCGGCCTGGTCAAACGCCTGCGCTGACCCCCTTCACACGCGCTTCACACCGGGCCTAGCAAGATCACGGAAGTGTGGAATGCGAGGATTGTTCGAGCACTGACCGCTACCGGCACGGTGATGGTACTTGCCGCATGCACCAACGGTGGGTCACCGACGACGTCAGCCTCCTGGATGCCACCCGTCCCCGAGTCGGCGTCGGCACCCGCAGTGCCCGCCGCCCCCGACCAGGCGCGAAGCGCCCTCCGCGCGAAACACGGCATCCCCGACTTCGCCGACGCCCCCACCCCCGAACCGATCACCCTGCCCGGCGGTGACGCGGTGGAATACCTGCACCGCATTCCCACCGACCAGAAAGTCGCGTTCCTGACCATCGACGACGGCTATCTGAAACTCCCCGAAGCACAGGAGCTGATAGCCGCCGCCGGAGTCCCGGTAACACTTTTCCTGACCACCGACGCGGTCAAGGACGACCCGGACTACTTCAAACCGATGGTCGACGCCGGAGCCGTCATCGAATCCCACACCATCAGCCACCCGAACCTGCGCGGAAAATCCTACGAATTCCAGCGCCGAGAAATCTGCGGCTCGGCCGACAAACTGGAGAAGTGGTACACCCGGCGCCCCACCCTGTTCCGCCCGCCCTTCGGCAACAAGGACGAGAACACGCTCCGAGCAGCCAAGTCCTGCGGAATGACAGCCGCCTTCATGTGGACGGAAACCGTGCACAAGGGGAAGGTGCGCTACCAGGGCACGAAGGGCGTCAAGCCCGGAGACATCATCCTCATGCACTTCCGCGAAGCATTCCGCGCCGACTTCGTCAACGCCCTCAAAGCCATTCACCGGGCCGGTCTCACTCCCGCCCTGCTCGAGGACTACATGCCGCCCTCCGCCTAGTGGAGGGCGGTTCCGGTCCGCGACGGTCCTTCACCATTATTTGATACGGACGTGGCCGCCCGTCACTCGCGACGGGGTGACGTGGCTGATCGCGAGGCAGGCGCGACACCGGGCCGGCAGGCGACCGCCGGGCCGAATGCGGTGGCCCGGCCGGACAGCGCCGCCTCCGGCCACGAGATCCGAGCAACCGCCGAGGCCGAAGGCCGACGGCCCGGGTGCCGGCGGTTGCTCGGCGACAAAAGGGGGTCGGGACGTTGGTGGTCGGCGACTATCGCCCTGCCGGGGTGGGCTGATTCGATTCGGTGATTGATGAGGATCGTTCGCTTTCGGTGGGAGGGCTCGTGGAACAGTCAGGATCTCCGCAGGTCAGTCGGAGGCGGGCGATCGGCGTCGCCGGTGGAGTGGTGGCGGGGGCCGCGGTGGCGCAGGCGGCGGGGGTGCCGGCTTTCGGGGCTGCGGCCGCCACCGACGCGGATGTGATCGTCGTCGGGCATGGGCTGGCGGGGCTGGTGGCGACGGCGGAGCTGGTCGCGGCGGGGCGGAAGGTGCTGCTGCTGGATCAGGAGCCGGAGGCGAGCCTGGGTGGGCAGGCGTTCTGGTCGTTCGGTGGGCTGTTCTTCGTCGACTCGGACGAGCAGCGGCTGATGGGGGTGCGGGACAGCTACGACCTGGCGTGGCAGGACTGGCTGGGGACGGCCGGGTTCGACCGCGGGATCAGCGACCCGGCGGGGCAGGACTACTGGGCGTACAAGTGGGCTCAGGCGTACGTCCAGTTCGCCGCCGGTGAGAAACGGTCGTGGCTGGCCGGGCTGGGGATGCAGTGGTTCCCGATGGTGGGGTGGGCGGAGCGCGGGGGCGGGCTCGCGGACGGGCACGGCAACTCGGTGCCCCGCTTCCACGTCACCTGGGGGACCGGGCCGGCGGTGGTGGAACCGTTCGAGAAGAAGGTTCGGGCGGGGGTCGCGTCGGGCAAGGTGGTGTTCAAGTTCCGGCATCGGGTCGACGAGATCGTGATGACCAATGGGGCGGTCACCGGCGTGCGGGGCGCGATCCTGGAGGCGAGCACCGTCGCCCGGGGCAAGCCGAGTTCACGTACCGTAGTCGGCAGTTTTGCTCTTAACGCTCCGGTGGTGATCGTGGCTTCCGGTGGGATCGGGGCGAACCATGATCTGATCCGGCAGAACTGGCCGGCCCGGCTCGGCAAGGCGCCGACCAGCATGATCACCGGAGTGCCGGCGCATGTGGACGGGCGGATGCTGGGGATCACCCAGACCGCGGGCGGGCGGATCGTGAACCCGGACCGGATGTGGCATTACACCGAAGGGCTGCGGAACTGGGATCCGATCTGGCCGGGGCACGGCATCCGGATCCTGCCGGGGCCGTCGTCGATGTGGTTCGACGCGACGGGCAAGCGGTTCACGGCGCCGGACTGGCCGGGGTACGACACCCTGCACACCCTCGGTTCGATCACGGCGTCCGGGTACGACTACTCCTGGTTCGTCACGACGCAGAAGATCGTGGACAAGGAGTTCGCGCTCTCCGGTTCGGAGCAGAACCCGGATCTGACCGGCAAGAACCTGTGGCTGTTGCTGAGCCGGGTGTGGCAGACGCCGGAGCCGATCCGCAAGTTCCAGCAGTACGGTGCCGACTTCGTGAAGGCGGCCACCCTCCCCGAACTGGTGACCGGGATGAACCGGGTGGCCGGCAACAACCTGA
>DATMVU010000512.1:0-2509 GCA_035562875.1 Actinoplanes sp.
CCGAAACCCACTACCCGTCCCACCACGAAGCCCACCCCGGCTGCCACACCCTCCTCGCCCGCCCTCTCCCCGCCCGAGCCCACCGGACCAGCCGCCGCCACATTGCCACCCGAATCCGCTGTCGCACCGCCGGCCACTGAAGCCGCACCGCCGACCGCTGGTGTCGCACCGCCAGCCGTTGATACCGCCCCTGCCGGAAGCCCGTCCGACATCCCCGGTAACCGCTCCGCCCAGCCTGACGGCCCCTCGGCTCCGACCGGAACCACTCCCGGCCGGACCGAAGCATCCAGCCTGGGTGATACCGCCGGTGACTACTCGGATAAGCCGTCCGGCAGTAGCGTGTCCATCAGCGCCGAGCAGCCACAAATCCTCACCGCCGGATCCGAGATCTCGGATTCATCGGGCGCGGCCGGAACGGTCGCCGTCCTCGACCGGGCCACGATCATCCCGGTCGAGGAAAAAGGCGGAGATACGGCTACCGGCAAGGCTGAGACCGGCACCGGGAACAACACCCCGGCCCCGGCCGGTGCCGGCACCGCGAACAACGCCGAGATCACTGCCGAGATCAAAACCGGGAACAACACGGTGAACAAGGTCGGTGGCCAGGCCGGCGACAACGCCCTCGGCGAGAAGAGCGCCGAAGAGAACAAGGATGAACAACGCACGGAAGGCAGCGACCAGAAATCTGACGGTGACAAATCCGGCACGCTTGCGGTGAACAAGAACGCTGCATCGAAGAAAGCGGACCGGAAGAAGAACGAAAGCCGGAAGAACGACGGCAAGAAAGGCGACCGGAAGAAGCCGGGCCGTGATTCCGAGGCGACAAACCGATGACGACGACCGTTTCCCGGCGCTCGGGAGCGACACCGCTCCCCCGCCGCTGGATCGCTGTTCTGGCCACCGTCCTCGGCCTGGCCGCGATCATCGCCGGGCAGCTCGGCCCGAACCGCTACCGGATCGAGGGGGATCTCGCCAAGCGGGCCGATGCCGCCCTGTCCGCGGCCGGTCAACCTCGGGCGACCGTATCGTTCGCCGGGCAGGACGCCCTGGTCGTAGCCACTTCGGAGGCTGACGCCGAGAGCGCCCGGAGTGTGTTGGCCGCAGTGCCCGGGGTGCGAAACGTCAGCATCCGCGTGGTCATGCCCGCTGAGAACACGGAGGGCACCCCGGGCACCCCGGACACCCCGGACACCCCGGGCACCCCGGAACGCTCAGGCAACCCGATCGGCACGGGCATCCCGGGCACCGCGGAGGGCTCCGGGATCCCGACGGGCACGGGCAGTCCTGAGGGCACAGACAGATCCGGGGGCACGGGCGACCCGCGCGTTACCGAGAATGCGGGCACTCCGGATGACGCCGGGGACACGGCGGCCGAGGCGACCCGGCGGCGCCTGATCGAGTCTGCGGAACGAGCTCGTGCGGTGCTTGCCGAACGGGAGCGGGAAATGGCCGTACAGAAGCAATTGGATGATCTTGCGGCGTTGACCTTCGACTCGGGAGGATCCCGCCTGACCGCCGAGTCGCGGAATGTGTTGAAGGAGGTCGCGGTACTGCTGGAGGCTGATCCGAAGCTCGGTCTGCGGGTTGGTGGGCACACCGATTCACGGGGTTCCACGGCAGCGAACCTGGCGTTGAGCCGGGATCGGGCCGCGGCCGTGAAAAGTGCGCTAGTCGAGTACGGGGTGCCCGCCGACCGGCTGACCGCGAAAGGCTACGGCGAATCCCGGCCGGCGGTCCCGAACGACACCGCCGGTCACCGGGCCGAGAACCGCCGCGTCGAGCTCGTGATCCACAGCTGAACCACGTCCAGCAACCGAACGTCGCCACAGCCGAGCCTCGTCACGGCTGTGGCGAGGCTCGGCTGTGGCGACGTTGCGCAACTGGACATCGCCACAACTGCGCCGCGTCGCGCACCTGAGCGTCGCCGGAACCGCACTTAAACGGATACGGGTCACCGCGACGGGAGCAGCCGCGCCGGGATCGTCATGTGGACAACGAGCCGACACCACGCCGATCCCGGTCGGGAGTGGATCGGCAGATCGGCAGATCATAAAAAGGTCAGCGCATCCCCTCCCGGATGTAGGTTGCGGTCCGGGAGGCGAGCGCCATGATGGTGATCATCGGGTTGGTGCCGGACGGCGACGGGAACGCCGACGCGTCGCCGATCCACACGCCGGGGGTGTCGTGCAGTTCCCCGCGCGGGTCGGCGACGCTGGTGGCCGGGTCGGCGCCCATCCGGCAACTGCCCATCTGGTGTGCCGAGAACAGGGTCGCGCCGCCGGCCCGCAGCGGCACCCTCCGGGCACTGTCGATGTAGGCCTCCAGGTCGTCCCCGTGCCGCCAGGCGGGGCTGCCCTGGGCGAACAGCCGGATGCCGCGCGCGCCGGCCGCGTGGTGCAGGCGGATCTGGGCCTCGATCGCCCGGTGGGTGGTGTGGATGTCGTGCTCGTCGGTGAGCGAGTACCACTGGGTCGTGTTCCCCTGGTCGTCGAGGGTGACGCGCCCGTGG
>DATMVU010000513.1:0-8259 GCA_035562875.1 Actinoplanes sp.
AGGTGAACGCGGTTCTGGAGGGCGTCAACACGCTCACCGACAACCTGCAGGCCGCCGCCGAGCAGACCGGCAGTCCCACCCTCGCCGGTAACACGGTCAACAACCTGGACTCGTTCCGCCGCGGAGTCGAGGCCGCCAACCGTGGCGCCAACTTCGGTGGCGAGCCGGACGTGTCCGCCCTGGTGACCGCGCAGAGCACCCTGAGCACCGCACTGAACGCGCTGACCACCGTGCTCCTCAACGAGATGCAGGGCCTGCTCGAGGAGCGGATGGACGGCCTGAACTACCGCCGGATCGAGGCGTGGGTGCTGTTCGCGGTCACCGTCATCCTGATCGCGCTGGCCACCTTGTGGGCCCGGAACGGCTCGGCCTCGGCCCGGCCGGCCGGCGGCGAGACCGGCCGGGACATCTCGGTGCACAACGACGGCCAGCCCGGCTCGTCCGCCCCGTCCGCGCCGACCACCTACGGCGGCTCGGGCAACCCGTACGACCAGGTCCCCGTCCCCAACTACGGCAGCGGCTCGGCTGGGCGGGAGCGTTCCGGTGCTCTTCGGTAAGTTCCGCATCCTGGGCAAACTGGCCCTGTTGATCCTGGTACCACTGCTCGGTGTCGTCGGCCTGAGCATCCCGGTCATCTATGAGCGCATCGACGCGGCCCGTACCGCCGGAGCCATCTCGGACACCGTCCGGCGGGCCACCCAGGTCAGTTCGGCGCTGATCGAGCTCCAGGAGGAGCGGCTGCTCTCGGTCGGCTACCTGCTCAACCTGGTGGACCGCCCGACCCTCGTGGTGCAGAGCGCGGAAGCCGCCGACGTGGTGGCGCACCTCGCCGAGGACAAGACCATCCCGGCCGAGCTGCGCCGCGCCATCACCGGTGCCAGCCGGCTCAACAGCACCCGGCAGAACGTGCTGAACAAGGCGGTCGAGCCGCAGGACGTCATCGAGGACTTCACCGGCGCCATCGAGCCGCTGATCGACGGTCTCGGCCTGACCACCGGTGCCGACCTCACCACCGGCGTCGGCCGTCAGGTGTACGCCCTGGAACGCGCCATGCGCTCCGACGACCTGATCAACCAGGCCTCCGCCTGGCTCGCCTCGGCCGTGGTCACCAACAACACGAACCGGCTCAAGGCGCAGCAGATGCTGAGCGAGTTCACCTCGGACTTCGCCCAGATCGAAGCGCTGATCGCCACGTCCAAGGTGTACTTCACCGACGCGCAGTACAAGCTCTACATCAGCACCCAGCAGGCGTTCCTCTTCCGGGTCGGCACCAAGTTCAACGTCGCCCTGGAGACCGCCCCGACCGACGCACTGGGCACCCTGGGGATCAAGACGCTGTTCCCGGCACTCCAGTCGGTGACCGTTCTCGGTAGTTTCGTCGAGAAGCGCGTGGCCCAGGACGTGGGTATCACGGTGGCGGCCAACCGGGAGAGCGCCATCCAGCAGTCCGCACTGCTCGGTGGCGCCGCGGTCCTGCTGCTCATCGTGGTCATCACCCTCTCCATCTTCATGGCCCGCGCGGTCGCCCGGCCGCTGCGGCGTCTGACCGTCTCCGCCGACCGCATCGCCCGCGCCGCCGAATCCGAGCTGGAGCGGGTGGCCGACGACGAGGCCGAGGCCCAGGTCCGCCCGATCCGCCTGGATCCGGTCGACGTCGAGGCCCAGGACGAGATCGGTGACCTGGCCCGCGCGTTCGACCGGGTGCAGACCACCGCCGCCCGGCTGGTGGAGCGCCAGGTGCTCGGCCGCCGTAACGTCGCCCAGATGTTCGGCCACGTCGGTCGCCGTACCCAGAACCTGGTCGGCCGCCAGCTGTCGCTGATCGACTCGCTGGAGCGCAAGGAGACCGACAGCGACCGCCTCCGCGAGCTGTACCGACTGGACCACATGTCCAGCCGTCTGCGCCGGAACGCGTCCGCACTGGTCGTCCTCTCCGGTGGTGCCGGTGCGAACGAGCACATGGCCCCGCTGGCCCTCTCCGACGTGGTCCGTCTGGCCCTCGGTGAGATCGAGGACTACACCCGTGTCGAGGTGGACATCCCCGAGGACATCATCGTGGTCCCGTCCGTCCTGGCCGACCTGACGCTGCTCCTGGCCGAGCTGCTGGAGAACGCCACCACGTTCTCCCCGCCGCACACCACCGTCACGGTCAGCGCCGACGAGCTGCGGGGCGGCGCCCGTCTCGCGATCATCGACCACGGCCTGGGTCTGGCACCCGAGCGACTGGCCGAGGAGAACGCCCGTCTGACCCGTCGTGAGCGCCTCGACCTGGCGCCCACCGAGGTTCTGGGTCTCTTCGTGGTCGGCCGGCTCGCACGCCGGCACGGCATCGAGGTGACCCTGACCGACACTCCGGACGGCGGTCTGACCGCCTGGATCGACCTGAACCCGGCGGCGCTGGTGGCCCGGATCGAGAACCTCACTCCGCTGGCCCCTGCCGGTTTCCCGGCGAGCAGCGCGCCGACGATCCCGGCACCGCCCGCGGTTCCGCAGCTCCAGGCTCCGGAGCCGGTCGCCGAGCCGGTGCCGGCCTACGCCGCGGCGCTGCGCGGCAACACCACCGAGGTCGCCATCGCCAGTGCCGGCGTGCGTTCGGTACCGGGCAGCCAGCAGCCGTTCGACCCGGTGGTGCTGAACCGCGCCACGCACATCGTCGAGACCGGCAACTCCTGGAACGCCTTCGGATCGGCCGCCGTGCCGGCCCTGGGCAACACTCCGGCCGACCCGTACGCGGGCCAGCCGGTCTACGACGCCGAGCCGGTGTACTCGCCGGGCCGGGCGTACCAGGAACCGGCGTTCCCTCAGGCCGGCAGCTACCCGGACCCGGCGCAGCAGTTCGACATGGGTACCCCGATCGCCGGCCGGATCCCGGCCGCGCTGCCGGAGCTGCCCCCGGCCCAGCCGACGTGGAACATCCCGTCGCAGGCGCCCGCTCCCGCACTGGAGGCCCCGGCGGTGCCGGTGTCTCCGGCGCCCCCGGTCGTCCCGGTACCGGTCACCCCGGAGCCGGAGCGCAACGGCGCACCCCGCCCGCTGAGCCGCCGGGTTCCCGGCAACCAGCTCCCGGCCGAGAGCGGACCGCACCAGTTGGCCGCACCGCAGACGCAGGACGAGGCGCTCGCCGCCCGGGCCGCGTTCGACGCCTTCGAGGCGGGTGTCAGCAAGGCTCAGTGGGACGCCGGTGACACGAGTGTCTCGTTGCCGGCGCCGGACGTCAGTCAGTCGTCGTGGGCCAACGCCCCGGTGCCCGACTTCAGCCAGCCGTCGTGGAGCGAGACTCCGGCCGCCCCGCAGTGGAACGTCCCGGCACCGGCTGCCCCTCCGGTTCCGCCTCCCCCGCCGGCCTCCAACGGTTCGGCACCGCTGACCCGTCGTGTTCCGGGGGCGAGCCTCCCGCGCGACGAGAACCCCCCGATCCAGCCGCCGGCACTGACCACGCTGGACCCCGAGGCCGCACGAGCTCTCATGGATCAGTTCGAGTACGGAGTCGCACTCGCACTGAATGAAAGTCAGCCACAACACGAGGGACAACCGCGATGACATCCCCTTACTCAGCCGCACCAAGCCAGCTCAGCGCTGAAGCCAAAACCTTCAACTGGCTGCTGGACTCGTTCACCTCCGGTACCGCTGGAGTGATCGAAGCCATCGCCGTCTCCTCGGACGGTCTGCTGATGGCCATGTCAGCGATCAAGGACCGGCCCAACGCCGAGCGTCTCGCGGCTGTGGTCTCCGGCCTGACCAGCCTCTCCGGCGGTGCGGCCAGCTGGTACCGGCTGGGCGCCCTGAACCGGGTCATCATCGACATGGCTGACGGGTACCTCCTGGTCACCGCGATCAGCGCCGGTTCGGTGCTGGGTGTCATCGCGGACCGTTCGGCGAACCTCGGCACCCTGGCGTACGAGATGACGCTCTTCGCGACCCGGGCCGGCGGCGCTCTGAGCCCGCGCCTGATCGCCGAGTTGAAGAACGCCGTTCAGCAATGACCTACCCGGTCTCCGACGATCCGGTACCTCCGGCGCGCCCAGGAGTCCGGCCTTTCCTGCAATCCGGTCCTCAGCAGTCGACCGGCGGCTACACCCCCACCGGGGAGCAGTCGACGGTCGACGCATCGACCAATACGCTGCGCCCGTTCGTCATCACGGCCGGGCGAACCGATGGAGGCGACCCCGACATCGGTATGGAGACTCAGGTGACGCTGGTGCCAGGGGCACCGGTGTCCCGGCTCACTCCGGAAACCAGGGCGATCGTGGCGATCTGTGAAGACAGCCCGATCTCGGTAGCCGAGATCTCCGCACGCCTCCGCCTGCACCTGGGCGTGGTTCGAATCCTGGTCGGCGACCTTCGGGCGTCCGGCCAGCTCGATGTCCACGTGCTGGAAAACGACACACCAGACCCCGAGACCATCATGCGAGTGATCCGTGGACTTCGATCCATCAGCTAACCGTGTCGTCGGTACCGCGCGCATACCCGGCGGCGCCGCGCCGAAGAAGGCACCCGTCCCGGTAAAGATCATCGTGGCGGGTGGCTTCGGGGTCGGTAAGACGACCACCGTCGGCGCCATCTCCGAGATCTCGCCGCTGACCACCGAGGCCGAGATGACCTCGGAATCGGTCGGTATCGACAATCCCGGCCAGGCCACCATGAAGACCGGTACCACGGTCGCGATGGACTTCGGTGTCCTGACCATCGACCAGACTCTCAAGCTCTACATCTTCGGTACGCCGGGCCAGACCCGGTTCGCCTTCATGTGGGATGACCTCGTCAAGGGTGCCCTCGGTGCCCTTGTTGTGGTAGATACCAACCGAATAGACGACTGTTACCCGGCGGTCGACTACTTCGAACGAGCCGGCCTCCCCTTCGTGGTCGGGATCAACACCTTCAACGGGCAGATGAGCTACACGGTGGAGGAGGTGCGGTGGGCACTCGCGGTGCGGGAGGACATCCCGGTCATCTCCTTCGATGCGCGCTTCCGTTCCTCCGTCCGGGACGCTCTGCTCGTCGTTCTGGACCAGGCTCTCGACAAGGCGATTCGCATGAAGTCGTAGGGTATGGACCGGTCGCCCGGTGAATGTTTCCCACCGGAGACGGAACAGGGCGGTTCCCAAACCGGCCCGCGGAGGGGCAGAGTTGGGATACCGGGCGACCGTGCAGGAAAGAGGACACTGACGTGCGAGGCGGATTGGACGACGCACTCGACAAGCTCGCCCGACGGGACGAGCTGAGGCGCCGCGCCTCCGGTGAGAGTGGTGGCACTCCACCGGCGGTGACGGAGCTGGTCGAGTCGATCGCGGGGGTGGTTTCCCGCAATCCCCAGATGAGCGTCACGGTCGGGGTCGAGGGCGCCGGTGAGCCGGTGCTGCTCCATTTCGCGATGGCCGACGGCGTGGTCCAGGTGACCGCCGACAACACCGTCGCGACCCGGGCCACCGAGGGTCCGCGGCATGTGGACTTCGAGATAGACGTCGAGGAACCGGCCGAGGAGCCCACGCCGGCACCGGCCGAGATGCCACGGGCCAGTCACGACGATCAGGACCGGTTCGGTCCCACCGACTTCGACTACGCCGAGCCGACGACCGCCGAGCAGCCGTTTGTGCAGCCGCGGGCGCACGAGACCCCGTTCGGGTACGAAACCGCCGGTCACGCCGAGCAGGGCAACATCACGCCGCACCCGTTCGCGCCGACACCGCCTCCACAGGTTCCACCCCAGACCCAGGCCCAGGCGCATCCGTACGCCGCACACCAGGCCCCGCATCCGTACGCCGAATACGCGGAGTACTCCCAGCAGACCCAGCAGCAGCAACCGCTGGCCGATCCCGAGCCGCCGATCCTGGAGCCGCTGCCGGAGCCGATCCCGCTGCAGGTGGAGCGCCCGGAGGAGACCGAGCAGGCGGCCCGTCGGCTGGCAGCCCTGTTGCGTAGCGATCCGGGCCTGCTCGACAACCCTCAGTAACGGGCTGACTACTTTCCGATACTAGTTCTCGGCACCCGCAAGAATCACTCTAGGTAGTCACACGGCTCCCGTGTGACACAATTGCGCTTTGCCGGAATTGCCGGTGAACGTGCCCCGTTTCGCCAATGAAAACCTAGTCTGAGATGTCTGTGTTAGACCTTTTGGCCGGAGTCTGACTCCGTTCCGCTCGCCGCTATTGAGTCACGCTCGGTAGCTACCTAATGTCCTATTACGTCCAGGAGAGCGACCCACCTCGCTCAACGGATCACACGGACAGTGAGCGAAACGGGGAGGTTCCGATGGGCGCGTCGGAGAGCTGGCAGATAGCCGTCGCCGGCTATGCGGTTCTGCTCGCCTGGCCGATCACCACGGTGGTCCTGGTCTGGTTCGCGCTCCGCTACCACGGCACGCACCGGGCGAAGACCGTCAACCGGTCGCTGGCCGGCGGCAACGGCCGGCCCGAACACTTCTGGGTGATCGTCCCGGCCCTGAACGAGGAGGCCGTGGTCGCGAACACCGTCGGCGCGGCGCTCAAGCTGCGCGGCCCGGCCGGCACCCTGTCCCGAGTGCTGGTGGTGGACGACGGCTCGGACGACCGTACGCCCGAAGTGCTGGCCGGCATCGATCACCCGCGACTGCACGTGATGCGCCGCGACCTGCCGGAGGCCCGCCAGGGCAAGGGCGAGGCACTGAACGCCGCCTACCGGCACATCTCGAAGCTGACCGAGGAAGCCGGTGTGGCAGCGGAGAAGGTGGTCGTCGGCATCATCGACGGCGACGGCCAGGGCAGCGACAACATCCTGGTCGAGGTCTCCCGGCTGATGCGTGACGAGCGGGTCGGCGCGGCACAGGTGCAGGTCCGCATCCGCAACCGGAACCGGTTGCTCGGCGCCGTGCAGGACCTGGAGTTCGGCGCGATCGTCGACGCCTGCCAGAACATGCGCGACTCGCTGGACACCGTCGGCCTCGGTGGCAACGGCCAGTTCAGCCGACTGTCCACACTCCAGTCACTGGGTCTCACCCCGTGGTCCAGCTGCCTCGTCGAGGACATGGAGCTGGGCCTGCGGATGCACCTGAACGGGGTCGGCATCCGGTACACCTCGCGGGCCTCGGTGACCCAGCAGGCGGTTGTCGACGTCCGCCGGCTCACCCGGCAGCGGACCCGCTGGGCGCAGGGCAACATGCAGTGCGCCCGCTACCTCGGCCGGTTGTTCTCGTCGCCGCGGGTGGCCCGGATCGCGCTCGCCGAGATGCTGCACTACCTGCTCTCGCCGTGGGCCAACGCGATGGTCACGGTGGCACTGATCGGCACCGGGATCGCCGGGCTGGCGGGCCTGCTGATCGGCCACCCGCTGGTCTTCATCCCGACCTGGACGGCACTGGTCGTGAGCTTCGGCGTCTGGCTCGGTGTCACCACCTTCCCCGGCCTGCTGTGGGCAGCGGTCCACCAGCGCAAACACGGTGACGAAGGGGTCGGGCGGATGCTGGCAGCCGCCCTCGCGTACCCCGCCTTCCTGATCCTCGGCCTGGCCGCCACCTACCGCGCCCTGGGCCGGCAGGCCAGCGGACGCCAGGCCTGGGCCAAGACCGAACGTCTCGTCGAAGAACCCCTCGCGCTCCCCGCCTGATCCGCCCTCCTCCTCCCCCTCAAGAAAGATCGAGAGAAGGCTCCCCCATGTCTCGTGAAGTACACCTGGTCGGTGGCACCCGCCCCGAGGCCGTCAAACTCGCCCCCGTGGCGATCGCCATGCGCGAGGCCGGGCTCCTCGAACCGGTCCTGCTCGCCAGCGGTCAGCACCCGGCGATGGTCACCCAGGCGCTCGCCGCGTTCGGTCTCACGCCGGACATCACGCTGCAGGTCGAGCGGACCACCGGCGGGCAGGCCGAGCTGCTCACCGCGATGATCCGCGAACTGGACGAACTCTGGTCGGTACGCACCCCGGCCGCCGTGATCGTGCAGGGTGACACCACCACCAGCCTGGCCGGCGCGCTCGCCGCGTTCTGGCGCCGGATCCCGGTCGTGCACCTGGAGGCCGGGCTGCGCTCCGGTGACCTGGAGTCGCCGTTCCCGGAGGAGGGCAACCGCCGCCTGGTCGCCCAGGTCGCCGCCCTGCACCTGGCGCCGACGCCGCTGGCCGCGATGAACCTGCTGGACGAGAAGATCCCGGCGAGCGACGTACTGATCACCGGCAACACCGTGGTCGACGCGACACTGGCGGTGGCCGGCCGGAAGCTGCCGTTCGAGAACCAGGCCGTCGCCGCTGCCCGGGCCACCAGCACGAACCGCCTGGTCCTGGTCACCGCGCACC
>DATMVU010000514.1:0-6146 GCA_035562875.1 Actinoplanes sp.
GGCCCTCGGGCGTTAGCGTGAAGGGAGAGCAGACAGCCGGGAGGACCCACATGTCCGATTCCGTCAACGACCTCTACCGTGTCGAGTACGAGCGGCTCAAGGAGGAGCAGAAGACCCGGATCAGCGTCCGCGACAATCTCATCTACGCCAACCTGGCCTCGACGGCGGCGGTCATCACCGCCGCGGTGGCCGCCAAAGGCCACGCCAGCCTGCTGTTGCTGTTGCCCCCGGCCACCGTGGTGCTCGGCTGGACGTACCTGGTCAACGACGAGAAGGTCTCGGCCATCGGGCGGTACGTCCGCGACCGGCTCGGGCCCGCTCTCAATCCGGGCGGCGCGCCGGGGGTGTTCGGCTGGGAGGTGGAGCACCGGTCCGACCCTCGGCGGCGTTCCCGCAAGCTGCTGCAGGTGGCCGTGGACCTGCTGACGTTCGCTGTGCCGGCGTTCAGCGCGATCGTCTTCTACTGGGCGAACGGGCCGTGGCATTGGCCGTTGCTGCTGATCTCGTTCGCCGAACTGGTGGCGGTGGGTGTGCTGGCCTTCGAGATCGTCCGGTACGCCGACCTCGGGGTCGGCGCCACTCCCCCGGCGTCCGCCGCCCGGCCCCGCCGGCGATGGCGCCGGGCCACCGGCGCCGGGTGACGTCCCGCGCCCGGGTCAGGTCCGGAACCGGGCGACCAGTGCATGCAGCTGCTGGGTCATGTCGGTGAGGTCGCGGGCCGCGGCGAGGGCCGTCTGCGCGTCCTGTGCGGTGGCTGAGGCGTCGACGGCGACCGTGTTGATCGCCGAGGTGATCTCCCCGCTGCGGCCGGCGGCCTCGCTCATGTTCCGGGTCATCTCCGCGGCGGTGACACTCTGCTGATCGACGGCCGAGGCGATCGTGGTCTGCAACTCGTTGATCCGCTGGATGACCGCGGCGATCTCCTCGATCGCCTGGACCGCGCCGGTGGAACCGATCTGGATCGCCTCCACCCGGGTGGAGATGTCCTGTGTGGCCCGGGCCGTCTCCTGGGCGAGATCCTTGACCTCACCGGCGACGACGGCGAAGCCCTTACCCGATTCCCCGGCGCGGGCGGCCTCGATGGTGGCGTTGAGGGCGAGCAGGTTGGTCTGCCCGGCGATCGCGGTGATCGCCTTGACGACGTCGCCGATCTCGGACGACGAGGCACCCAGCTGGCTCATGATCGTGCTGGCGCGTTCGGCCATCACGACGGCTTCGGCGACTACCCGGGCGGCGTCGGTGGTGCTGCGGGCGATCTCGGCGATGGAGGCGCCCATCTGCTGGTTGCCGGAGGCGGTGGTGTCGATGTTGCGGGCGACGGCGTCGGCGGCACCGGCGGTGGTTCCGGCGTGGCCGGTGGCACGTTCCGCGGCGGCCGAGATCTTCTGGGACACGGCGGTCATCCGGTTGGTGGAGTCGGCGACGGTGGCCGCCGAGTCGGTGACCGCGGCGATGGTCTCCCGCATTCCGGTGATGACGCTGTTGACCTGGCCGGCCATGTCGGCGAACTCGTCGCCGCCGGTGACTTCGGCGCGCCGGGACAGGTCCCCGCCGGCGACCGCCACCAGGGCGTCGGAAACCTGCCGCAGTGCGCTGAGGACGCTGCGGGTGATCATGGTGGCCATCATCAGCAGCAGGACGGCGGCGATCGCGGCGCTCACGATCAGCGCCCGGGTTCCGGCGCTCTTCTGCTGGTCGACGCCGGAGGCGATGGCGGCGGCGTACGTGTCCAGGGCGTCGCCGACCGCCGGGAGCCCGTCCTCGACGGTGGTGAAGTCGTCGCTGAACTGCCGGTAGCCGCTGTCCCGGCCGGCACCGGCGGGTTCGGCGACGACGGTGGTGGCCGACCGCAGGTAGTTCTCCACCATGTCGTCGACCTGATCCGCCGCGGCCCGGACCGCCGCCGGGGCCTGCTCCGAGCGCAGCACACCCAGCCGGTCGCGCATGACGCCGACGTGGTCGCCGAGGTCTGTGCCGGCCTCGGCCCGTTCGGCGGCGCTGGCGGCGAACAGTGCCCGCAGCACGTCACCACGGATCGCGTCGTGGGCCATGTCGGCTTCCAGCGCGGTCCGGGTCAGTTGTGCCGACACCTGCAACGCGCGGGCGCTCTGTTCCGCCTTGCCGAGCCCGCTGATGCCGACCACGGTGCTGATGACGAGCCCGGCAAGTGCCACCCCGACGATCAGAGCCAATTTGGTACGCATCCGCAGGCCCCGTAACCACGCAGACCACACCACCCATGCCTCCACACCGAGAAGGACTCGCAATCTCCTGATCGGCACGGAATCACCAGGATTGAGGAGCAACGTCACCCGCGGCGCACCTGACTGCTGAACAGCGGCACCAGGGCCGCGACGAGGTAGGTAACGCCGCACAGCAGAGCCACCCGGCCCGCACCGAACGTGGCGGCGAGCGGTCCGGTGGCCAGCTGGGACAGCGGGATGGCCAGGTAGGAGAACAGGTCGTCGAAGGCCGACACCCGGGACAACGCCTCCCGCGGCACCCGGGTCTGCAGGGCGGTGTCCCAGGTGACGGCCGAGACGGTGAACCCGAGCCCGCCGATGAACGCCGCCGCGGCCACTATCCACGGCTCCCCGGTGAAACCCAGCGCCAGCAGCGGCAACGCCGAGAGGACACCGAACAGGCGGCCGGTACGCAGGGGGTTGCTCAGCACCAGCCGGACCGCCACGACGCTCATCAGCAGCAGACCGGCCGCCCGGACCGACAGCACCGCACCCCAGCCGAGCGGGCCGCTCTGCCCGGTCACCAGCATCGGGCCGAGGATGTTCCACGGGCCGACGTTCACCGCGTTGATCACCGCGAACGACACGCTGGTCAGCACCACCCAGTGCATCGACCGGAAGACCCGCCACCCGTCCAGCAGTTCCCGGCCGATCCCGGGAGCAGACGCCGGCAGCCGGCTCCCGCCGGGCAGGCGCAGGAAGAACAGTGCCGCCAGCAGGTAGCTGCCGGCGTCCACGACCAGGGCCCAGCCCCCACCGGCGGTCGCGGTGAGCAGGCCGGCGACAGTCGGCGCGATGATCCGTACCGCGTGGCCGCTGCCGGCCAGCAGGGCGTTGGCCCGCGGCAGATCGGCGTCGGCGACGAGTTCCGGCACGATCCCGCGCAGCGCCGGTGACGCGAAGGCCCCGGCCGCCCCGGACACCAGCGACAGCACCGCGATCAGCGGCAGACGGTAACCGCCGGTGAGCAGCAGGATCGCGACGGCACCGATGGCCGCGGCGCTGACCGTGTTGGCGGCGATCAGCAGCAGGCGACGGCTCATCCGGTCCGCCAGCACGCCACCGGCGAGCATCAGGACCAGCATCGGCACCATGGTGGCGGCCAGCACGATGCCCAGATCGACGGCCCGGCCGGAGGCCTGCAGCACCGCCAGCGACAACGCCACGGTGGTCATCGAACTGCCGAACATGTCGACGGTACGACCGGTGAGGAACCACCCGAAGTGGCCGCGCAGCAGATGCCGCACCGAGGTGGTGGGGAGATCGGTAGTCACGGTCGCCATCGTTGCGGCGTACCCGGGCGGGTTTGAATTCTTGCGGAGGATGCCGCAAGGTCGGCGCATGACCATGTTGCGGCTCGGCCCGGATGCTCTGCGCGCCAGCCGGTTTGCGCTCTCGCCGCTGGCCGAGACGCTGAGCACGCTGATCTTTCTGCGACTCGAGATCGACGGCGGCCGTCCCGGACCGCAGGCCGAAGCCCTGGCGCGGTGGCTCGGCGACGACCCGTTCGCCACCGGGCTGGTGCGGCTGGTGTCGGCCACCAAATACCTGCCCGACTTCGTGGGCATCCCGCCGTCGGCGATGACGACCCGGATCGAGGACGAGCTGACCAGGATGCGCGCGGTCTCCGACAGCACGGCCCGGGCCACGATCGCCGAGGCCAGACGGTTCGCGTGGAAGACCCGGGACATCGGCTGGGCCGACGTCGACGGGGTCACCGCCTGCGCGGCGGCGGTGTTCGCTCGCGGCTGGCAGTGGTTCGTCGAGCCGGACTGGCCCCGCCGGCGGGCGATCATGGAACGCGACATCCGGCACCGGGCGGGTGTCCTCGCGACCCACGGCTGGCGCGAGGCGATCAGCGGAATCGGCAAGATCCGCTGGGCCGGATCGGACACCATTCTGTTCTCCGCACAGACCCACGCCGACGTGCCGATCGGTGATCAGGGACTGGTGCTGGTGCCGCACACCGGTGCGTTCGGGCAGTGGATGTGCGAGGCGCCGCCCCGGTTCGCCCTGGTCTATCCGGCACGTGGTGCCCTCCAGCAGGCCGGGACCGGGACGGGCGGTGTCGCCCGGCTCATCGGCGCGGGCCGCGCCCGGATCCTCGCGGCCCTCGCCGACCCGGCCACACCGTCCCAGCTCGCGACGCTGCTCGGCGTTTCACTCGGCACCGTGTCCGGGCACCTCGCCACGCTGCGTGACGCCGGGACGGTCGTCGGCCGGCGCAGCGGCCGGGCGGTGTACTACGAACGCACCCCGCTGGGCGACACTCTGGCCTCCGGCGAATGATCAGGAACTCTCGCTTCCGGATCCCGGCCGGGCGTGCTCGACCATCCAGTCCTCCACGTCGGTGGCGAGCCAGACCTTGCCCTGGGCGAGCGCGGCGACAGGCACCGGGAAGTCCGCCCGCGTGGTGATCATGTAGGCCCGCTGGCGGCTGACACCACCGAGACGGATCCGGATCTCATCGGCGCCCATGAAACTCGACTGCTTTCTCGACATGCCCACGACTATAGGGCCGGGACTAGTTGACCAGGACCCACCGGAGGCACCCGCAGACGCATCGATTTCCCGAAAGTCCCCGGTCGGCTGAATTCCCGTCCCGGGCCGCCCGCCTCAGGCCGGCCCGACACGCGGTCGCAGGCCGTCCAGCACGAGGGTGACGGCGCCGTCCGCGTCGGCCCGGGAGCCCCGCTGATCACAGACCGCACAGATGCCCTGCAGGACCATCATGACGGCACCGGCGCTCACGTCGGCACGGATGGCGCCCTCCTCGACACCGGCGGTCAGCAGGTCGGTGACGACCCGGTCCAGCTCCCGGCCGCCGTCGGCGAGCGTGTCGGTCCGCGACGCCATCAGGGTGGCGAGGGTGCCGGCCAGGCCCAGATTCGCATACAGATGACTCACGAACCCGTGCAGGAACTCCGCCAGCGCCTCCATCGCGGGCAGGGTGGCCCGTAGCTCGCGGGCGCGGTCGCAGATCGCGGTGAGTTCCTCCCGGTAGACCGCCTCGGCCAGGGCCGCGCGGGTGGGGAAGTGCCGGTAGAGCGTGCCGGTGCCGACCCCGGCCAGCTTGGCGAAGTCGTCGAACCGCATGTCGAAGCAACCGCTGGCGAACAGCTCACGAGCCTTGGCCAGCAGGGCGTCCCGGTTACGCCGGGCATCGGCGCGCAACGGTCGGTCAGTGGTCACCCTGCGTCTCCTTTGACAAACGGAGGTCGTCTCCATATTTTTGAAGTGGAGACAGTCTCCAGTTATTATGACCCATGAGGGCATGCGATGAAGATTCTGATGTTCGGCCGGGGCGTCATCGCCGCGGCCTACGGGTGGGCGCTGGAACAGGCCGGACACGAGATCGAGTTCTACGTGCGCCCCGGCCGGGCCGCGGCCTACGGCGACACCGTCGACCTCGAACTGCTCGACGCGCGCCGCCGGCCGTGGGGGCGGCGCGTCACCGCGACATGGCCGGTGCGCTACCGCGAGACGCTGGAGCCGGACCACGACTTCGACCTGATCGTGGTGAGCGTGCAGCACTACAGCCTCGACGAGGTCATGACCTTCCTGGGACCACGCGCCGGCGACGCCACGGTGCTCGTCTTCAACAACCTGTGGACCGAGCCGTCGGCAGCTGTCGCCGCCCTGCCCGCCGGCCAGGTGGCCTGGGGCTTCCCCGGAGCCGGCGGCGGCTTCGGCGACGACGGCACACTCCGGGCCGCCCTGCTGCCGGTGGTCTTCCTCGGCACCCTCGGCGCACCACCGACCGCCCGCGAGCAAGCCGTCCGCACGGCGTTCCGCGAGGCCGGATTCAAGATCCAGGAGAACGGCGACTTCCGCGGCTGGCTGACACTCCACTTCCTCCAGAACGCCGGCCTGCACACCCAGAGCCTGAAACTGGGCTCCCTC
>DATMVU010000515.1:0-2975 GCA_035562875.1 Actinoplanes sp.
GCTCGGGGCTGGGCCGCGGACACCTCCATCAGCCGGCCGGGCACCTGGGCCTTGATCTCGTCCGGGGTGCCGTGCTGCTTGATGCGTCCGGAATCGAGGAAGGCGATGTGTGTGCAGCGTTCGGCCTCGTCCATGTACGGCGTGGCGACAAGGACGGTCTTGCCGGCCCGGTGCAGCCCGGCCAGGATGCGCCAGAACTCGCGACGCGACACCGGGTCGACGCCGGTGGTCGGCTCATCGAGCAGCAGCAGGTCGGGCTCGTGCATCAAGGTCGTGGCCAGCATCAGCTTCTGCTTCATGCCGCCGGAAAGGTGCTGCGCCTGCCGTGTGGTGAACTCCGCCAGGCCCATGCCCTCCAGCAGGCTGGCTGCGCGGGTGCGCCGATCGGCCTTGCTGACGCCGCGGATGGTGGCGAAGAAGTCCAAGTTCTCCGCCACCGACAGGTCGGGATACATCGAGAACCGTTGCGACATGTAGCCGATCCGCGGGGTCACCCGGTCGGACTCTGTCCTCACCGAGTGGCCGAACACGCTCGCCTCGCCCGCGTCCGGACGCAGCACGGTGGCGAGCATCCGGATCAGGGTGGACTTGCCGGCCCCGTCCGGCCCCAGCAGCCCGAACACGGCACTCTCGGCGACCTCGAGGTCGAGGTCGGCGACGGCGAGGGTGTCGCCGAAGCTGCGTCGCAGTCCGGAGGCTCGGATGGCCGGGGCGGCCGTGGTGGTTGCGGTCATGGTCAGGCGAAGGTCACGTCCACCGGCATGCCGGCCTTGAGGGTGCCGCTGCTGTCGCTGACGCGGACCCGCACCTCGTAGACCAGCTTCACGCGCTGCTCCTTGGTCTGGACGTTGTTCGGCGTGAACTCAGACTGGCTGGCGATGAAGCTCACCGTGCCCTGGTAGGTCGTGGTGCTGGAGTCGGTGACCAGCGTCGCGGCCTGGCCGTGCTTCACATTTCCGATCTCGGTCTCGGGCACGAAGACGCGGACGAACAGGTCGGTGGGATCGATCATCGTCAGCAGCGTTTTGCCGGGGCCGGCGTTCTGGCCGGTGTTGGTGGTGAGGGAAACGACGGTCCCGTCCCGCGGTGCGGTGACGACGGTGTAGCCCAGCTGCACCTTGGCGAGCTTCACCGCAGCCTCTGCCTGCTTGAGCCGCGCCCGTGCCGCGGTGATGTCGGCCTTGGTGGAGTCGTCATCGTCCTTGGCGTTGATGAGCGCAGCCCTGGCGGCCGTCACGCCCTGGTTGGCCTGGTCGACCACGAGCTTGGTCGCCGACTGGTCGAGCCGGACCAGTTCCTGGCCTTTGGTCACCTTGTCGCCCTCGGCCACCTTGACGTCGGTGATGCGTCCACTGAGCGCCGCGGCGACCTGGTACTCGTTGGCCTCCACCGATCCGCTCACCTGCTCCTGGGCGCTGGTGGTCGCGGACTGCGTCGAGGTCCACCACCACCAGGCGCCACCGCCGATCAGGAGCGCCAGGACGGCGACGATCACCGGGATCGGGGGGTGCTTGCGCTTCTCGCCTGCCATGTTCCTCACCTGTCCGTATCGGAATTGCCTGCTGCCGGATGGCAGCTGTTGATGTGGAGCTCCACCGGCACGCCGGCCGGGAGCTGTTCTGTAGCGGTGAACTGCACCTCGACCGCCCTGGTCAGGTGGACTTCTTCTGTAGCGACCGAGGTCGGCGGGTAGTCGGAGCGGGTGCCGATGCGGGTGAGCGTCGCGGGGACGCCGGCGCCGGTCATCCAGTCACCGACGATCGCTGCGGAGTCACCGGCACACACCCGGGCGAGCTCAGCCGGTGCGAGCCATGCCGTCACCGTGCTGGGACGGGACGCGCGAATGCTGACCGCCGTCGCGCCGGGGGCGAGCTCGGAGCCCGCCAGGACTGCGGAGACAACCACGCCGTTCACGGGGGAGGTGAACTCGCCGAGGGTGACCTGCAGCCGTGCCAGGTCGACCGACACCTTGAGCGCATCGGCCTGGAGTGACGCCAGCTCCTTCAGGTCGCGCAACGAGCCGCGGGCATCGGCGATGGTGACCAGGGCGTCGTTGAGCTTGCGCAGGCCAGACGTGGCCTTCCTCAGGCCCTTGGCGAGCGTGTGCAGGGTCGCGTTGATCTTCCGGACGCCGGCGTCCAGCTTCCTGATCCCCGCCTTGAGTCCGGCGATCATCGCGGGAAGGCTTTCCTTGGGTGGAAGGTTGGTGCCGGGCGGAACCATCGGCGGGTAGTTCGCCAGCAGTTGCTCGGCGTCGTGCAGCTTCTTCACCAGATCAACGCGGGTCTTCTTCGCCGAACTGCGCGCCTTCAGCAGCTTCTTCTTCCCGTCGTGGATCTTGTCGATCGCATCGAGGACCTTCGCTTTGGCCTCCTTGACGTCTGCCTGCTTGTCGTACGTGGTGTCGATCGCGTCGCCCAGCAGGCCCACCTGGGCTGCCGCCACTGCTGCGTCGGCCTCTGCCGCGGCGATCTGGGCAGCAAGGCCCCTGGTGTCGACCCGGCCAAGGGACTGGCCGGCGGTGACGGTGTCGCCGACGCCGACACTGACTTCTGCGAGACGGACGAAGGTGCCGACGCCAAAGGTGGCCCCGACGGTGCTCAGGTTGGCGGCGGTGCGCCCGGTGACAGGATTGGTGGCCCCGGTCAGGGTGGTGAACCCGGCGTCCAGGTTGACAGCGGGCACGCTCACCGCAGGAACGGCCACCGTCTCCAGCCGGTCCTCGACGGTGCCAGACACCACCAGCGCGGACGGAGCTGCCGTGCAGCCGGCCAAGGTGACGGCCAAGGTGCCGGCCGTCGCTGCGGCAAGGAACGAGCGAAGGTTCATGGGGTCACCGCCACCATGGTGAGGAACATATCGACCATGCGTTCGAGCTTGTCCGCCGATGGTTGCACGACGGGCTCCGCGGTCAAGAAGCCGTCGAGGGCGACGTAGCTCATGATCGGCCCCAGCAGCATCCGGGCGGTGAGGTC
>DATMVU010000516.1:0-9760 GCA_035562875.1 Actinoplanes sp.
GACATTCCGTGGCATCGGGTGCTGTTCATCGAAGCCGACGGCGAGCGGATCTGGGATCGTACGACCGGTGTGGACCGTCTCGGCACGTCCCGGGCCGGCCGGGTCCGCGCACCGCGCCGTCTGGTCGCCCCGTTCTTCACCGCCCGCGTCCCGCACGCCTGGCGGTCCGGCGCCTGGGTTCCGGCGACGGCGCCCCCGGACGCACCGGCGACCGGGACGTTGCGGGTGCTCACCTGGAACACCCTGTGGGACCGGTACGACGCCGACCGCATCCACACCGCCCGGCGGCGCCCGCTTCTGATCAGCGAACTGGAGCGCGCCGGCGCTGACGTGATCGCCCTTCAGGAGGTCGAACGGGACCTGCTGGACCTCCTGCTGGCTACGGAGTGGGTGCGCCGGGACTACACGGTGTGCACCGATCCGGCCGGCCGGGACGTCGACGACAGCGGGGTGCTGCTGCTCAGCCGGGTGCCGGTGCTGGAGGCGGGACGGCACGTGCTGGGGCCCTTCAAGCAGATCACCGCGATCACCGTGGCCGGGCCGGTGGTGGTCGCCGCCCTCCATCTGACGAGTGACCACGCCACCGACGGTCCCGGGCGGCGGGCTGCTGAGCTGGGTGAACTCGCCGCCGGCCTGGCCGGGCTGGACGTCGCGGTGGTGGTGGCCGGTGACGTCAACGACGGATCCGGCACTCCGGCCACGCGGCTCGGGCTACGGGACGCGTGGACCGAGGTGCACGGGCCCGGAGACCGGACGGCGACCTTCGACCCGGTTCGCAACCCCCTCGCCGCGATCGGATCGCTGACCGGGCGGGTCTCGCGGCTCGATCGGGTACTGCTGCGCGGCGGTGACCTGACGGCCCGGGAAGCGGTGCTGTGCGGTGACGTACCCACCGAGGGTCTGTTCGCTTCTGATCATTATGGCGTGGCCGTCGACCTGACGGTCGGTGATGATCGAGGGGACACCGTGGACGCGCGCCCGACGGCCCGGACGGCCGTGGCGTGGCTGCCGCCGGAGCGGCTGTGGCCGCCGGTGCAGGAGCTGCGCCGGGTGCTCGATCCGCAGTTCGAACGATGGCCGCCGCACGTCAACATCCTGTTCGGCTTCCTTCCGGAAGCCGATTTCGAGGACGCCGCGGCCCACCTGACCGGCGCGGCCGCCGAGGTCTCCCCGTTCGAGGCGACGATTGCGGGCGTACGATCATTCACGCACCGTGACGACAACACCGTCTGGGTCGATCCGGCCGCCGGCGGTGGCGCACCGTGGGCGGGCCTGCACCGGGCCCTGCAGCGACGGTTCCCGCAGTGCCGGGGCCGCGCCGAGGGCTGGACGCCGCACCTGACACTCGGCCGCGGTGGCGGTCCCGTCGAGGTCCGGCTGCTTCCGGCGCAGGCCCGCGTCGACCGGCTGACGCTGCTGTCCCGGCGTGCCGATGAGCCGATGCGCCCACGGGCTGAGCTGCTGCTCGGCACCGGAGAGCTGCGGTGGCTGCCGGACCCGCCGGCACCGGCACCGGCCGAGGTGGACACTTCGGGGGTTCTGGACGAGTTGCGGGCCGCTGTTCCCGAGGGCGCGGTGTTCCCGGCCGGCTCCCGGCGGCTGGGGTGTGCACTGCCCGGCGCCGACCTCGACCTGGTGGCGGCCGTACCGGGCACGGTGGACCTGCCGGGGCGGCTCGCCGGAGCGGGCTGGACGGTGCGGCCGGTGATCGGCGCCCGGGTGCCGGGGCTGCGGCTGTCCCGGGCGGGACTCGACGTGGACCTGGTCACCGTCGATCCCGGTCATCTGCTGCCGGGTGTGGCGGTGCACCGCCGGGACGAACTGGGCGAGGCGGCGGCCGTCGCGCTGAGTGCCGTCTCGGACGCGGACGCCGTGCTGGCGGCGACGGCCGGAGTGCCCGGTTTCACCGGGCTGGCCCGGTCGGTGAAGGCGTGGGCCCGGGCCCGGGGGCTGGACTCGGCGCCGTTCGGTGGACTGCCGGGCATCGCCTGGGTGGTGCTCGCGGCCCGGACCGCCCTCGAGGCCCGGGACCTGCACGACGACGGACTTCTCCGGCACTTCTTCGGTACGTGGGCGGCCTGGGACTGGTCGGAACCGGTCACGCTCGACGGGGTGGCCACAGTGCCTCCGGCCGCGTACCCGATAAGGATCTTGACCCCGTCCTTCCCGGTCCGTAGTTGCACCGAACAGGTCCCGGCGGGGATGCGTGACCTGCTGGTCCAGGAGCTGTACGAGTCGTGGGAGGGGCAGCCGGCGACACCACCGCACCGTCGGCACCGGGCGTGGGCGGTGGTGACCGTGCAGCCCGTCCCCGGTGAGGTGTTCGCGGCGACGATCGGCCGGTTCCGGGGCCGGGTGCGAGCCCTGCTGACCGATCTGGAACAGGCTGGGGTGGCGGATGCGCAGGCCTGGCCACGCCCGTTCCGCACCGGGCCGGACCGCCGGGAGTACGCGGTCGGCCTGGGCCGGCGGCCACCCGATCCGGCGGTCCTGTCCGGCTGGCTCGGCGGCCTGCCCGGGGTGCGCGCCGATCTGGTGGACGGCGGCGCGGTGCCGACACTGTACTGACCCCCGCCGGGGCATAATCGTCGCTGCTGTTCGAGAGGAGTGCGGGTGCGGATCGGGATCTCCGGGACCCACGGTACCGGGAAGACTACATTGGCCGGGGCGCTGTGTACGCACCTGCCGGGACATGTCGTGGCCGACGAGCCGTACTACCTGCTGGAGGAGCAGGGCTACGAGTTCGGCTTCCCGCCCGCGCGGGAGGACTACCGGGCGATGCTCGCCTGCGCGGTCCGGAACCTGCGGAAGCCGTCGGCGGCCGGGACCGTTTTCGATCGGACGCCACTGGACTATCTCGCCTACCTGGCCGCGACCGGCGCGGACCCGGTCGAGCAGGCCGACGGCGACGAACTGCGGGAGGCGTTCGCGACTCTCGATCTGCTGGTGATCGTGGTGATCACGCCGGAGACCGAGCGGATCCTGCCCGCCACCGAACTGCCCGGACTGCGCACCCGGATGAACGACGCGCTGCTGGAGCTGGTCTACGACGATCCGTTCGGCGCGTGGGAGGACGTCCCGGTGCTGGAGCTGGACTGCCTGCTCGACGACCGGCTCGACCGGGTCCTGGCCGCCTCAGCGGTCGAACGGGATGGTCTGCACACCGGACCAGCCGCCTGACCGCACCATCCCGGTTCCGTCGGTGCGCAGTTCGCCGTGCGGGCCGATCAGGTTGAACAGGCCGGAGTCACCGGCCGGGACCACCTCCCAGGTCTGCTCGGCGGCGCCGTCCCGGCACGGTTGCAGCACCAGCGGCAGCCCGCCGGTGTCGGTCACGCACCTGCCGGGGGTGGCCACCGGCACGATGACCACCCGGTCGGCCTGCCGCACCGGGGCCGGGAGCAGGGACATCTCGGTCGAGGCGTCCTTCACCGAGCCGGTGAAGTCGACGGTGCCGCCCGGGTCCACGGCCAGCCAGCCCGGGACCCCGTCGTCGGACACGTCGAGTACGGTGCCCGCCTCCAGGGTGATGCCGATCTCGCGGAGCTTGCTGACGTCCGAGGTGGGACCGCCGGTGCGCGACGCCACCGCCGAGGGGGAGGGCGGTGTCCCGGCCGGGAGGACCGGTTCGACCGGGGTACCGTCGCCACGGGTCAGGACGGCGCCCAGCCCGGCCGCGGCGATCAGGACGGCGGCGAAGGCGGCGGTGGTCGTGCGGTTCCGGCGGCGGCGGTCGCCCCGGCGCCGGATCTCCGCGGCGGCGGGCGGGCCGGCGGTGCGCCGGAGGTGATCGGCGTACGAGTCCAGGCCCTGCTGGAGGCGATCGTCAGGCATCGCGGTGCTCCCGGCCCGTTTCGAGGGTGTCGCTGTCGGTCAGGTGGCCGGCCAGCGCCCGGCGGCCCCGGGCCAGCCAGGTGGTGACCGTCCCGGCCGGGACGCCGGTCTCCTGATGGATCTCGGCGACGGTCAGCCCGGCGATGTGGTGCAGGACGATCACCCGGCGCTGGTCGGCGGGAATCTTACGCAGCGCGGCGACGATCGCCACGTGGTCGGGGCCGAGGGCGTCGACGCTCTGGTCCACGGTGTCGCGGTGGTGGGCCCGGAGCCGGTTGACGGCCTTGCGCCAGGTGCTGACCGCCTGACGGTAGGCGACCTGGCGTACCCAGGCCTCCGGGTTCTCGTACGAGCTGATCCTGTGCCATTTGTTCCAGGCCCGCAGGTACGCCTCGGCGACGGCGTCCTCGGCCTCGGCCCGGCTGTCGACCATCATGGTGACCTGGGCGAGGACGCGACGCGAGGACATCGCATAGAAGCTGTCGAAGTCCTCGGCGTCCCGCAAGTCTCGCTCCGGTTCAGTTCGCGTACCGAATGGTCTGCAGGCCGACCCGGCCCTTGCCGTTGGTGGTGATCTTCCCGTTGTCGACGCGGATCACACCGTACATACCGTGAAGCTCGAATTGTCCCGAGTCGCCGGCCGGGCGGATCTCGAAGATCTGCCGGGCCCGTCCCGCCTTGCAGGTCTCCAGCTTCATCGCGGCACCCTTGGTGTCCGCCACGCAGTAACCGGCGCCCAGGTCCTCGTTGTAGAACGGGGGCTTGATCACCACCCGGTTCTTGGCGGACGACCGGGCCGGCGCCAGGAACATCATGGTGTCGTCGGTGCGCTCGGTCCCGTGGAAGTTCACAACACCCTTCCTGCCGACCGACAGGTACCGGTTCTGGCCGTCGTCGGCGACGTCGATCAGCACACTCTTCTGCACGTCGATGCCGAGGGACCTGAGCTGGGACAGGTTCGAGACCGGCTTCTTGGTGGCCTTCGGCTTTGCCGCGGCGGCGGGCTTTGCGACGGCGGGCTTTGCGGCGGCGGCCGGGGCCTGGTCGGCGGCGGCCGGCGCAACGGTCGCGGCAGCCGCGGCCGGCAGCAGATCGACCGGGGAGGACGCCGGCTGCCGGGCGCCGTCGGCGCACGCGGAGAGGACGGCGGCGCTGAGGACCGCGACGGTCCCGAAGACGAACTTGCGCATGAGGGGCTCCTCGAGATCAGGGGGCGTGTCGTTCTGATGCCGTGGACACGCCCCACCCGGAGCCCTGATTTCAGCCAATAGGTAACGGAAAGATAACGGCTGGGATCACTTCACAGATTCGGGGTCACGCAGACATAGACCGCTTCGTGCAGCGTCGATGAACCGAACCGGACACCGGTCAGGAAGTCGGCGAGCGCCAGGGACGCCGCCGAACTGTCCGGCCGCTCGTGGTGACCGCCCGCCTCCAGCACGAACCCGACCTCCGCCATGATCTGCACCAGCGAGTCGGCCTGCTCCCCGATCCGCATGCCGGCGTGCTCCGGGTCGAACTCCAGTTGCACCGCACCGTCCCGCATCCATAGGAAGTTCCCGTTGCCGTGCGCGACGAGAGTGGTCCCCGCCGACAGCCGCACCGCACCCTCGCGCCCGAGGAGGTCGTCACCCCACTCGATCAGCAGCACCCAGCCCGGCAGCTGGGTCAGCGCGACGACCCGCTCGGACTCCAGCCGCTCGTAGACCGGCCCCAGGTCACCGGGCAGTCCGGCGACCACATCGGCCGGCAGCCCGTGCACCACCAGCGGCCCCGGCACGGCCTGCGGGTTCACCCCGCCGATCCGCTGGATGGCCTCGTCCAGCGTGAGTTCCCCGACGAGCGTCAGGCAGTACGAATCGGCGAGCCGGGCGTACTGCTTACGGAACCAGTCGTAGCGTTCGGCGGTGGAGAGCATGCCCCCATCGTTACCGGGTACGCCCCGCCAGAGGCCGATTTACGGAAAGTTCAGAGGATTCGGGGCGGTGGTGGCAGTTCGGGGCGGTCCAGCCAGGCGTCGAACAGGTCGTCCAGCGGCCGCACCGAGAACCGGGCGGCGTGCTCCCGGAACTGGGCGGTGGTCACCGTGCTGTGCCGGTGCTCGGCCACCCAGGACCGCAGCAGGGCGAAGAACGCCTGCTCACCGACCCGGGCGCGGAGCGCGTGCAGGGTGAGCGCGCCACGCTTGTAGACGAGCGGGTCGAACATCCGGTCCACCCCCGGATCGGCGATCGTCACGTTCTGCGGCTGGGCGGCGAGCCAGGCGTGCCAGCCTGTCGCGTGGGCGTTGGTGGAGGGGCCGCCGGAGGCGCCGGACCACAACCATTCGGCGTACGTCGCGAAGCCCTCGTTGAGCCAGATGTGCCGCCAGTCGGCGACGGTCAGGCTGTTGCCGAACCACTGATGGGCGAGTTCGTGCGCGACCAGCCGCTCATGGGTGCGCCGACCGTCCAGGTGGTTGCGGCCGAAGACGGCCATGCCCTGGGCCTCGATCGGGTCGTCCAGTTCGTCGTCGGTGACGACCACGACGTACTCCTTGAACGGGTACGGCCCGAACAGCCGCTGCATCACCTTCATGATCTCGCCGTGCCGGCCGAAGTCGTGCTTGACCACACCCCGGACCCGCGGGGTGATCGCGGCCCGCTGCGGCACCGCCCCACCGGCCAGGGCGACCATCTCGTACCGGCCGATCTGCACACTCATCAGGTACGGGGCGGTCGGCTCCTCCCGCTCGTACACCCAGGTGGTGGTGCCCGGGCCACGGGTCTTGGCGACCAGGTCACCGGTGATCAGCACGGTGTACGGGGTCGCCGCGGTGAACGTGACCAGGAACGACGCCTTGTCACCGGGCCGGTCGTCGCACGGGAACCAGGTCGGCGCGCCGTTCGGCTGGCTGGCGACGAGCACCCCGTCACTGAGCTCGTCCCAGCCGATGTCACCCCAGCGGCCGGAGACGGGACCGGGCTTCCCCCCGTACCGGACCTCGGTCTTGAACGTCGCTCCGTAGCCGATCGGGCGCTCGGGTTTGATCCGGAGCTTGCCGCCCCGATGGTCGAACTTGGCCGGGCGGCCGTCCACCCGAACGTCCTTGGCCTGCAGCCGGGCCGCCAGGTCGAGGGTGAACCGGGACAGCGGCTGGGCGGTCCGCGCAGTCACCACCGCCCGGCCGGCCAGCCGGTTCGACACCACCCGGTAGTCGAGTTCCAGGTCGTAGTGCAGCACCCGGTAACCCCCGTTGCCGTTCTCCGGCAGGTAGGGGTCGGTCGAACGCTCAGCGCCCGGGGAGGCGCCGAGGGGTACGGCAGGTGGGGTCATCCCTTGCGCGAGGCCGTCGACGGCCAGGTCGCGACCGGGTTGCCGAGCCAGCGGCTGTCGTCGGGCACGGCGTCGCCCCGGGTGACCAGGGAGCCGGGACCGACGGTGGTCCGGGCCCCGATGCTCGCGCCGGGCAGCACGATCCCGTGCGGGCCGAGAGTGGCGCCCGCGGCCAGAGTGACGGTATCCATGCTCATGATCCGATCATGGAACAGGTGGGTCTGTACAACGCACCCCCGGTTCACCGTCGCACCATCACCGAGAGTGACCAGATCGAACTCGGGCAGCCACAGCGTCTCCAGCCAGACCCCCCGGCCGATCCTCGCGCCCAGGGTCCGCAGCCAGAGGTTGAGCAGCGGGGTGCCGACGGCCAGCCGGAACAGCCACGGCCCGGCCAGGACCTCGACGAACGTGTCGGCGAGTTCGTTGCGCCAGACGAACGACGTCCACAGCGCCCGCTCCCCGGTCCGGAACCGGCCGACCAGCAGCCATTTCGCGGCGGTCGCGGTGAGCGCCCCGGTGATCGCGGCGGCGAACAGCACCGGGCCGGCGGCGAGCGCGGCCACCCAGCCGCCGAAGGTCTGCCAGATCAGCGTCAGCGCGGCGAGCACCGCGACGGCCAGCACCCCGGCCAGCATCACCGGGACGACCCGGCACAGTTCGACGACGGCGCGGGCCACCTTGAGACGGGCCGGCGGGTCGAAGGTGCGGCCGTTGTCGGCGGCCTCCACGATCCGGCGCAGCGGCATCGGCGGTGCACCCAGCCAGGACGAGCCCTTCTTGGCCTTGTGCGGTGCCGACGACAGCACCCCGACGAGGCCGCGTTTCGGCACCGAACGGCCGGGCGCCGCCATCCCCGAGTTGCCGAGGAACGCCTGCTTGCCGATCCGGGCCGGGGCGACCCGCAGCCAGCCGTGGTCGAGTTCGTAGGTGGCGACCATGGTGTCGTCGGCCAGGAACGCGCCGTCGTCGACGGTGGTCATCGCGGGCACCGCGAGCACCGTGGAGATCTCCGCACCGCGGCCCACCTTGGCGCCGAGCATCCGCAGCCAGACCGGGGTGAACAGGCTGGAGTAGATCGGGAACAGCGCGACCCGGGCCATGCCCATCAGGTGCTCGGTGGTCCACACCTGCCACGCCACCCGGCCCTGGACGGGGTGGAAGCCGGTGCGCAGCCCGATGCTGAGCAGCCGGACGAAGATCAGGACCAGCATGGCGTACGAGACCAGGTAGGCGACCGCCGCGGCCGGGACGGCGAGCGGCAGCACGCCGGCGGTCAGGCCCTCACCGAGCAGGGCGAGCGCAGGCAGCGCCGCCACCACCGGGAGCAGGCCGAGCAACTGGGCGGTCAGGCTGTAGGCGAACGTCCAGGAGCGGGAACCGAACCGGGACCGGGCCGGGCGCTGCGCGGGCCAGACGGTGGCGCCCTTGCCCGTGACCGGGACGGCCGGAGAACCCGCCCAGCGCTGGTTCGCCGGAACCGCTGCGGTGACAGTCGATCCGGCGGCGATCTTCGCGCCCTTGCCGACCCGGGCGCCGGGCATCAGGGTGCTGCGGGCGCCGACCCGGCCACCCGCGCCGACCCGGACCGTGCCGACCCGGACCACGTCGCCGTCCACCCAGTAGCCGGACAGGTCGACCTCCGGCTCGATCGCCGCACCGCGACCGAGTTTGAGCAGGCCGGTGACGGGCGGGGCGGAGTGCAGGTCGACGTCGCGGCCGAGCCGGGCGCCGAGGAGTTTCGCGTAGGTGGTCATCCAGCCCGCACCGCCGATGCCCGTCGCACCGGTCAGCTCGGCGAACCGCTCGGCCGCCCAGAGCCGCAGGTGGACGCTGCCACCGCGGGGGTACTTGCCGGGGCCGACCCCGCGCAGCAGCGCCCGGGCCGCACCGGCCGACAGCAGGATCCGGCCGGGTGGGCTGAACAGCACCAGCCAGGAGGCGGCCAGCCACCACCAGGAGACCGTCGGCAGCAGCGCGGTGGCCTTGCCCAGCGCGGCGAGAACGGTCAGCCAGCGCAACCCGACCAGCGCCAGCATCGGCGCCGTCAGCAGGGCCTGGACCAGTCCGGCACGGCGCGGGGTGGGCCGGACGTCGCGGCGGGCGGTGGTCGTGGTGTCCAGGCCGTGCAGCACCGTCGCCATCTCGGACAGCAGCGGGTTCTGGTAGACGTCGGCGACCGACACCTGCGGGTGGGTCTGCCGGATCCAGGCCACCAGCTGGGCTGCGTTGAGACTGCTGCCGCCGCTGCTGAAGAAGTCGGCACCGGACTCGGCCGGGCGGATCCCGAGGATCTCCTCCCAGCCGCCGGCCAGCCACTCCTCCGTCTCGGTCAGGACGGCGCCGTCGGTGCTGCCGGCCACGGCGAGGGGCCAGGGCAGGGCGGCCCGGTCGACCTTGCCGGAGGTCCGGGTGGGCAGATCGTCGATCACGGCCAACAGCGGGACGAGGGCGGCCGGGAGTTGTTCCCGGATCCGCGCGCCGGCTGCCACCGTGTCGAAGGTGGTGGGGTCGTGCGGCACCAGGTAGCCGACCAGGAGCTGGTTCCCGGCGGCGGTGCGCTTCACCGCGGCGGCCGCTCCGGCGACTCCGGGCAGCGCCTGCAGGGCGG
>DATMVU010000517.1:0-23324 GCA_035562875.1 Actinoplanes sp.
CTCCATGCGCTTCCTCCCGTCGACCGGTATCTGGTGTCACCGGGTACTGCTATACGGTAACACCGACTACCGGTATCCGGTAGTACCGAATACCGGAAGGCCTGGCACCCTTCTCGACGTTGCGGTTCGTGCGCCGGAGGAACGCGCGGCGATCCTGCTGTCCTGGCTCGGCGGCTTCCCGTGCCCACTGAGGGGCTCTGGGACCCGGCGATCGATGTGGTGATCCATAATGGCGCGTGGAGTTCTCCTTCAGGGATGTTCTGGACCGGGCCGCCGCGGTCGGCCGTGATGTCGAACTCGCCGACGTTTACGAGATCTTTCGGCACGGTGGCCCCGGGGCGGGTGCGGACCCCGAGGAGCTGGACGCGTTCCGGCGGCGCGTCGACATTCCCCAGTCCTATGCGGATTTCTTGACCTACTGCGACGGCTGGCTCGGATTCGACGGGCATACGGACATGTTCACGATCGCCGAGGTGCTCGGCGGGCCGGCGGTCGAGGAGGCTTGGCAGGTCGTCGAGGCGTACGACGAGGGCAGTGATCGGCAGTTCGGCCTCTCCCGGGACCGTTATCTCGTCATCGGTGCGGCCGCATCGGTTCTGAGCGTCGTCCTGCTCGACCTGGTCTCCCCGCCACGGGTGTGCTTGCTGGCCGGAGGGGGAGTGGAGGAGTTCCCGGACCTGGAGGCATTCATGGTGGACGTCATCGAAATCCGGCAGGAGACCCTCGCCGAACTGCGGGCGGACCCGTGGTTGGGTCTCCCGGACCAGGGCGGGCCCGTCTGACGACGTAGTGTCCGTCGCCGAGCGGGCGAGTGCGCCGGTGATCCGATCGCGGAGTGCGCCGAGTTCAGGGGATGGTCCTCGCACCTCGATCGCGAGGTCGACGGCGTCCTCTCGGTATCCGGTAGTACCGGCTACCTGCGCTGTTTCGGCTTCTTCTTCCTCGCGACCCGCTGGGACGGCGAGCCGGTCAACCGCGAGCCGCACAAATGCGCCCGCCTGGTCTGGGCGGATCCGGCGAACCCGCCGGACGGCACCGTCCCCTACACCGCCGCGGCCCTCGCGCAGATCACCGCGAACCGGCGGTTCTCCCTGGACGGCTGGTGACCGGGGCGACGAGGACCAGGTGACGCTCGACGCCGGCGACCTCGATCTCCGGTTGTCGCCGAAGGGTGCGGCGCTTGTTGCCGACCGGCTGCCGGGCAGTGCCGCCTACCCGGAGCAGGTGTGAAAGGTGACTCCCGCGCCCGGTCCGGCGGGCCGGGCGCGGGAGTCACGTCCACTACTCGCTGCCGGGGGACTCGCTCGGCCCCGGCCGGTGACCGGTCACCTGGTCGCGACAGCGGGCTGCGGCTCCCGGCGCACGATCTTCAGGGACACGCCGGTGATGGTCAGTGCGGTCGCGAACAGGAACAGGTGCAGGGTGGGGTCGGCGATCGGGACGAAACCGATGACCGCCACCGGGAGCTGCACGACGGCGATCAGGGTGGCGAGCCACCAGCGGCGCTCACCGCGCCACAGCAGCGCCGTCCAGATCGGGGACGTGGCGACCAGCAGGGTCAGCCCGTCCAGGATGGCGTGCAGGGTGGCGTTGTGCACCGCGTTGTGGGCGAACGCCTGTGCCGGTGCGGCGACCCACAGGGCTGCGGCGAGTGTTCCGAGGATGACGGCGGTACGACGCATGGCGACCTCGCAGTGTGATGAGTCGGTTGCGATTGGTAGTCAACGTACGGAACGGGGCGATACTCGTAAAGACATCTGCCGTTGATCGGTCAGCGGTGCCGCACCCGGAGATTCTCCTCGGTGCAGACACCTCGGACGCGGTCAGGAGCCGGCGGGAGCGGGGGAGACCGGGGCCTCCGGCCGGGTCCGGCGGCCGCGCACCGCGCCGATGATCAGGTCGGCGGCCAGGAACGCCAGCAGCGGGATGCCGAACAGCGGAAGCGCCCAGGCCACCGCGAACACCACCGGCACGCCGACGACGATGCCCCAGGTGGGCAGCTGCTGCCAGGCGCCGCGGGTGGGCGGCGCACCGGCCACGGCCCGCCGGCCGGTGCGGGTGGGCCGGCGCTGCCACCACATCCGGTAACCCCAGATGATCACGGTGATCAGGCCGATCGCGAGCAGTGCCAGGATCACCTGATTGGCCGGGCCGAAGAGCAGACCCATGTGCGCCTGTACGCCCCACGAGGTCAGCTTGGCCAGGAGCGGCCAGTCGGCGAAGTCGACCCGGTCGGTGACCGTCCCGGTGGAGTCCACTGCCACGCTGTCGAAACGTACCGGCCAGAGATTGTCGGTCTGGGTGACGGTCCAGGCGCTGGCCGGGTCGGCGGGCGGGGTGATCTGCACCGGACCGTCCAGGCCGGACTGCCGGGCGCTGTTCAGGGCGGTGTCGTAGGCGGCCGGTTCGGCGGCGACAACGGCCGGGGCACCGCCGCTGTGGTGGCCGCCGGCGGGTGCCGCGTCGAGGGTGGTGGCGACATAGGGCCGGTTGCCCTGCATCGCGTCCAGGGCGGCACCGAAGTTGGCGCCGGCGTAACCGGACCAGGTCAGGCCGGTCGCCGACAGGATCAGCAGGCCGGTGGTGAGCCAGATGCCGGTGGCGGCGTGCCAGCTGCGGCTGCGGCGGACACCCTTCTTCGCCGACAGTTCCGGGGTGACCATGCGGCGCACACTGCGCTGGCGCCGCCACCACAGGACCACGCCGCCGAGGGCGATCACCCACAGCCAGCTGGCGGCCAGTTCGGAGTACAGCTCGCCGGTCTTGCCCAGGTGCAGATCCCGGTGGAAGGTGTCGAGCCAGGTGTTCAGCGGGGTCGCCGTCCACCAGGTGGTCAACTGCCCGGTCACTTCACCGTTGTACGGGTTGACGTACACCGTGTGCAGCAGTTCGGACTCGGGTGTCAGCTCGGGGGAGGAGAAGTCGACCTGGGTGGTGGCGGCACCTTCGCCCACGCGTACGCCGATCAGGTCGCCGCCGGGGTGACTCGCTCGCGCCGCGGTGATCTGCTGAGCCACCGGCAGCGTCGCGCCGCCCGGGTTCTCCACCGTCAGCTCGTGCCCGTAGACGATCTTGTCGAGGGTCGGTACCAGGGTGAACAGGAATCCGGTCGATGCCGCGATCAGGATGAACGGGGCGACCAGGATCCCGGCGAAGAAGTGCAGTCGCAGTAGGAGAGGGCCGAAACCGCGGGCGCTCGGGGGGCGGCGCTGCGCGGGTGTGGCCACCGGGGCGGGCTCGGTGACTTCGGGGATGATCGCCATCAGCGGTCCTCAGGTGGTGTCGGCGTCCGAGTGACCGCCGCCACGTTGCGGAGGTCACAGCGGTAGTCGCCGCACCACCCGAGAAAGTTCCCAGCGATTTGTCAGATGGTGCTCAATGCCTGCTGGACGGCCGGATCGTCCGGGCCGGTGTCGTAGCGGTACTGGTAGACCGCGATCACCATGTCCCGGACCGGGGCCTCCTGACCGTCCAGTGCGGCGGCGATCAGTCGCAACGGGTGGGGATGACCGCCCGGCTGGCTCGGGCGGTAGTCACGCACCGGTAGCAGTTCCGCGCCGAGCCGCTGGTAGAACACGATCCGGCGGTGCCGGATCGACTCCTCGTCCGAGTCGATGCCCGCCTCGCCGGGGTCCTCGACGTCGAGCAGGATCCGGGTGCAGCCGGCCGCCGACCAGTGTGCACACAGCAGCCGCCACATCTGCGAGCCCAGGCCGGCGCCCCGGTCGAGGACGGCGAAGTAGCGCAGGAACACCCAGCCGGTCGGGCCGAGCCGCCGGGTCACCGCAAAACCGGCCGGGCGCCCGTCGACGATCAGTACCAGCATGTCGTCGGCGAGCAGATCGGTGAACGGCGCCCGTAACTCGGCCGGGAACGCGGCCAGATAGATCGCCTCGGTCGCCGACAACTGGGCGCCGCTGACAGCGGTCGCCGGGATCAGTTCCACACCCACTGCCCTTCGATCATCGTACGCAGCACCGGGATCCGTCCGATCCGGCCGGGTTCCACAGCGGTCGGGTCGTCGCCGAGGACCGCCAGGTCGGCGAGTTTCCCCACCGTCAGCGACCCGGTGACGTGGTCGCGATGTGAGGCGAACGCCGATCCCAGGGTGTACGCCCGGAGTGCCTCCCGTGGCGTGACCTGCTCGTGCCTGCTGAACGCCTGACCGGAAGCGGTCGTCCGGTCCACCATCGCCTGCACGCCGAGCAGTGGGGCGCCGATCGTGACCGGCCGGTCCGAGCTGCCCGGCAGCACCATCCCGGCGTCCAGCAGTGACCGCAGCCGGTAGGCGTCGGCGGACCGCTCGGGACCGAGCGCGGCGAGCATGCCGTCGCCGATCTCCGGCACGAACCGGGCCTGCGGCACCCCGATCACCCCGAGGCGTACCGCCCGTTCCACCTGGTCGTGCCGGGCCACGCCGAAGTGTTCGATGCGGTGCCGCACGTCGGGGCGGGGGAACTCGCGCTGGGCCCGCTCGTACGCGTCCAGAGCCAGGTCGATCGCCGCGTCGCCGATGGCGTGGGCGGCCACCCGCCAGCCGCTGCGGTGCGCGTTCACGATCGTCGCGGTCAGCTCGCCGGCGTCACCTTGGAGGTAGCCGGTGCCGGGCCGGTCGGCGTAGTCGTGGCAGAGGGCGGCGGTGTGCCCGATCAGCGACCCGTCGGTGAAGATCTTGACCGGTCCGATCCGCAGCCGGTCGTCGCCGAGGCCGGTGCGGATCCCCAGGTCGAGGCCGAGCGGCAGCCCGTCGTCACGGTGTGCGGGCAGCGGGTGCAGGACGTCGGCGGCGACCATCAGCTCGGTCCGCACGTGCAGCCGGCCCTGGTCGCGGGCGTTCTGGTAGGCGGCCAGCTCGACCGGGCTCTTGCCGATCCAGCCGCCGCCGATGCCGGCCTCGGTGACGCTGGTGATGCCCTCGGTCAGGTAGCGCCGCCCGGCCCGGTCGATGGCGTCGGTGAGTTCGGCCAGCGGATAGGGCAGGACCAGGTCGTTCACCAGGTTCTGGGCCTGCTCCTGCAACAGGCCGGTGGGCCGTCCGGTGGTGTCGGTGACGACCCGGCCGCCGTCGACGTGGCGGCCGGTCTCGTCGAGACCGAGCATCCGCAGCACCGCCGAGCTGACCACACACATGTGCCCGGAGACGTGTTTCAGCCACACCGCGCGGCCGGGCGCGATCCGGTCCAGGTCGTCGCGGGTCGGATGCCGGCCGATCTTGTTCTCGTCGTAGCCGCTGCCGATCAGCCAGCCGTCACCCGGATCCGCCGCAGCGAGCGCGGCCAGCACCGCGTCCATGCTGGTCAGGCGCAGGTCCACCTCGGCGAGGGTGAGCCCGTACCAGGCCATGTGGTTGTGGGCGTCGTGGAACCCGGGGATGACGGTGGCGCCGCCCAGATCGACTGTCTGCCGGGCCGGGACCTCGTCGAGGGCGACGATCCGGCCGTTGAGGACGGCCAGGGCGGTGGTGTCGGGGCCGTCCAGGGTGAGGAAACGGGCGTTGGTCAGCAGCAGATCGGCGGTGATCATGAGGACAGCTCCCGGAAGACTGCGCGGTACCAGTCACTCCACGGTGCCGGGCGGCCCGTCGACGGGTCGACCTTCACGATCACCCGGTGCCCGGTCGCGAAGACCGGGGCGGTTCCGCAGGTGAACCCGTACGTCGCGCTGGTCTTGCCGATCTTCAGGCCGGTCAGCGTGACAGTCATCGGGCCGGGTGCCGATACCGGGGCCAGGAACTCCACGTGCAGCTCCCGGACCACGTAATGCAGGTCGGCGACCCGCTCGGACGGTGCCGCGGAACCACCGGTGAGCTGCTCGAACAGGGCCGACTGGGCACGCTCGGCGTGCACCGCGAACCGGGCGTTGTGCAGGTGCCCGTTCGGGTCCAGCTCGTCGAAGAACACCGGGCTGTCGAAGGAGAAGCTCATGACAGTCTGTTCTTCGCTACTCGTTCCGACGCGGTCATCGGCAGCTCGTCGCGGAACGCCCAGAAACGCGGCACCTTGAACCGGGCGAGCCGTTCACCGCACCAGTCCCGCAGTTCGTTCTCGGACACGTCCCCGACGATGTACGCCTTCACCTCCTCGCCGCGAAGGTCGTCCGGCACCCCGACCACCGCGGCCAGGCGCACGCCCGGATGATCCATCAGCACCCGTTCCACCTCGACGGCGGCGATGTTCTCGCCACTGCGCCGGATCATGTCCTTGATCCGGCCGGTCAGGTAGACCCGTCCCTGGTCGTCGAGGCGGGCCAGGTCACCGGTCGGGAACCAGCCGTCCCGCCACGGCGCCGGGTGCCCGAGATAGCCGTCGAACATGCCGGGGCCACGCAGCAGCAGCTCACCACTGTCGTCGAGGCGGATCTCCCGGTGTGCCGCGGGGCGGCCCAGACAGCCGGTGCCGACCAGTTCGTCGTGCTCATCCGCCCCGACCCGGATGTCCGCTCCCGTCTCGGTCATGCCGAACGCCTCGAACCACGGGACTCCCCAGCGGGCTTCGAGTTCGGCGTGCCGGGACGGCGGGATCGCGGAGCACTGCACCACCCGTACCGCATGATCGTGGTCCTGCAGGTCTTGCGGCATCTCCAGGAGCAGGTTGGGCATCGCGCCGAGACAGTAGAAGTAGGTGACCCGGTGGCGGCGGACGTCGGCCCAGAACGTCGACGGGTGGAAACCGTCCAGGATCACCAGTTCGGCGCCGGAGACCAGGGCGGCCACCACGTTCCACTGCGGGTCGACGTAGCTGAACGGTTGTGCGGTCAGCATCACGTCGGTGTCGGTGAGGTGTGGGAACTCGTCCACCAGGCTGTTCGCCAGAGCCAGCCAGTAGCGGTGGGACAACAGACAGCCCTTGGGTACGCCGGTGGTGCCGGACGTGTACTGCACGTTCACGATCGCCGCCGGATCGATCGGCTGCTGATCAAAACCGGGCTCGGGGTTGAGGTCGGTCTCCTCGGTGATCAACAGGACCGCTTGCGAGTCGGTCAGCAGGTGCTCGGTGTCGGCGGTGCGGTACTTCATGTTGACCGGAACCATCGCCGCGCCGAGCCGGGCCAGGGCCAGCCACAGCAGGGGGAACTCGGCACGGTTGGGGAGCATGACTGCCACCCGGTCGCCCGCCTTGACACCTTTGGTGCGCAGCGCTTGCGCATACCCGCTAGATAAATCGGATATCTCGTTGAATGTCAGCTTTTGTTGATCCCCGAATCGCCAAGCTGTCTTGCTGGGCCAACGCTCAGCCGCCCGTTGCACCAGGGAGATCAGGTCGGTCATCCGGAGAACTCCTGACGCGGTGCCGCGTTCTCCCCGGTCAGGCTGGTGATCAGTGCGTGATCCACCTCGACCGCGAGAGCCTGCTCGAGGGTCGAGTCGGCGCCCAGGTCGAGCACCCGCTTCGCCAACTGCAGCGCAGCCTGCGGCCGGTCGAGTAACTTCGCCGCCAGCTCCCCGGCCAGTTCCTCGTGCTTCCCGGCCGGAGCCACCCAGCCGATCAGGCCGATCGCCCTGGCCTCCGGGGCGTGCACCCGCTCGCCGAACAGCAGCAGCTCCCGAGCCTTGGCCAGGCCGACCAGGTGCGGCAGCAGCCGGGACACCCCGCCGGTCACGCTGAACCCGACACTCACCTCGGGGAACCCGAACGCGGCCGGCTCGTCGGCCACCACCAGATCACAAGCGAGGGCGAACTCGCAGCCCGCGCCCAGGGCGTAACCGTGCACCGCCGCGATCACCACGCCCGGATGGTTGCGGATCCGCCGGGTCACCTCCTGGATGCGCTCCAGCCGGGCCCGGGTCTGCGGCAGCGTCTCCGCGGCCACCGGCTCCTTCAGATCGGCGCCGGAGCAGAACGCCCGCCCGCGCCCGGCCAGCACCACCACCCGGGCATCGTCGGCGCGGGCCCGGTCCAGCGCCGTGATCAGGTCCTCCACCAGCGCGGGGACGACGGCGTTGAGCCGGCCCGGCCGGTTCAGATGAATGCGGGCGACACCGTTGACGAACTCGTAATCCACGACCACCGGCCCACCATAACCGCTCCCGATCGATCGGTCGATCGGGAACCGGTAGAATGCTGCAGGTGACCGAACCGGCCGGCCGCCGGGTGCGCACCGCGGCCCTCGAACTCTTCGCCGAACGCGGCTTCCACGGCACCGGCATCCGCGACCTCGCCCAGCGCGCCGGGCTGTCCACCGCCACGCTCTACCACTACATGGGCACCAAGGAAGACCTCCTCGCCGAGATCATGCGGGACAGCATGCGGTTGCTGTTACGCGCGGCAGCACAGACCACCATGGCCGGTACGCCCACCGACCGCATCGCCCGTCTCACCCGGGTCCACGTGCTCGCCCACGCTGCCCGGCCCCTGCACACCCGGGTCGCCGACGACGAACTGCGGGCACTCACCCCCGGCACGCGAGCCGAGATCACCGCGTTGCGCGACGAGTACGAGAACTACTGGCAGTCCGCCATCACCGACGGCGTGACCACCGGCGAGTTCCGGGTCGGCGCCCCCGCGGTGGCCCGCCTCGCCGTGCTGGAGATGTGCAGCGGCGTCGCCCGGTGGTACCGCCCCGACGGCCCGCTGACCGCCGCCGACCTGGCCACCCGCTACGTCGAGATGACCCTCGGCCTGCTCACCGGCGACGCCGTCGCCCCCACGCCGGACCCGGGCGCGGCCACCGGCATGGACCGTCTGGTGGCCGAACTCTGGCCGTGACCCCGCCTACCGGGCCCGGCGCCGCCACAGCACCACGCTGACGATCGCACCCACCGCCACCGCGGCGAGTGCCCAGGGGCTGAGCACCGCGGCTTCGGGAACCGGCAGGACGGCTGGGGTGGTGACTTCACGTTCGCTCATGTCGATCATGATAGGAAGTGGAGTCCACCCGGCTCAGACGACTGCCGGGCGGTCGTTGCGGTCGACCTCCTCGGAGTTCTGGACGAAGGTCTGCTGGGAGATCGGCTCCAGGATCGCGGACTCGTGGAACCGGCGCAGACTCGTGGAACCGCAGCTGATCATCGTGGAGCGCAGCTTCGCCAAGGTGATCTTCACGTTGTCGGCGAGGGAACCGGCATAGTTCACGTAGCCGTCCACCCCCTCCTCGAAGACCATCTCGCCGCCCTGGCCGTAACGGGCGGCGTTCCGGGCCCGGGCACTGCCCTCACCCCAGTACTCCTTGAAGATCTGGCCACCCGCGCCACGGACCTTCGGAGCCGGGCTCTCGTCGAACCGGGCGAAATACCGGCCCAGCATCAGGAAGTCGGCGCCGAACGCGTACGCGATGGCCATGTGCGAGTCGTGGATGACGCCACCGTCCGAACAGACCGGGACGTACATGCCGGTCTTCTCGGCGAACGCGTCCCGGGCCGGCACGATCTCGGCGAGCGCGGTGGCCTGACCACGGCCGATGCCCTTCTGGTCGCGGGTGATGCAGATCGACCCGCCGCCGATGCCGACCTTCACGAAGTCGGCACCCGCCTCGGCCAGATAGCGGAACCCGCGGGCGTCCACCACGTTGCCGGCCCCGATCCGGACACTGTCGCCGTACCGCTCCCGGACGAACGTGATCACCCGTTCCTGCCACACCGAGAAACCGTCCGACGAGTCCAGGCACAGCACGTCGGCGCCCGCCTCGACCAGGGCCGGGATCCGGTCGGTGTAGTCCCGGGTGTTGACCCCGGCACCGACCCGGAACCGCTTCTCGGCGTCCACCGACTCGGTCCGGAACTGCTCGTGCAGCTCGTAGTCACGGCGCTGCACCAGCGCGGTCAGATCACCCGCCGCGTCGACGATCGGCAGGACGTCCTGACGGGAGTCCCACAGCAGCGAGTTCGCCTCCGCCAGCGAGGTGCCCTGCGCGGCCGTGACCAGCCCGGCGACCGGAATCATCCGCGACTCGACACTGTCACCGGGCTGCTGCCGGTGGAAGTTGAAGTCCCGGGCAGTGATCAGCCCGAGGAAACGCCCCGCGTCGGTGCCGTCGTCGGTGACGACCACGACATCCTGACCGGTCTGCCGCATCAGCGTGCTGGCATCGTACAGAGTCGCCGAAGGCTTGATGTTGACGTCGTTGTGCCGGAAACCGCGCTTGTGCCGTTTGACGGTCGCCACCATCGCGGCCTGCTCGGCGATCGGCTGATTCTGGTGCAGGAAGGACAGACCGCCGACCTGGGCCAGCGCGATCGCCAGGTTCGGTGACGAGACCGCACCCATGATCGCGCTGACCATCGGGGTGGCGATCCGGATCGGCGACTCCTGGCCCACCTGGTGCCGGACCAGCGGCGCGGACAGATCCACCCGGTCCGGCGTGCAGTTCTCGTCGGTGAGGTTGGGCAGCAGAAGGTACTCACCGAAGGTCCGGGAGGTGTCGGTCAGGATCCGCACTGAATGCACTCCTCATGTACCGGTGGACGCGGGATCGGATGACCCTACCAGGCGAAAACTGGACATCAGGACACTGCTGCCACCGGCGCGACGGCGCGAAGTTCGGTCGTCAGACGGGTGGCCAGAGCCTGTGCCGACTCCGGCTCCGCAGCCACCGTCGGCTCGAAGAACGTGACCTTGAGACGGGGCCGGCGGGGGAACCGGGTGATGTCCACCGTGCCGGAGACCGCCGCGCACACGATCCGGGCCTCCGGCACCGCCTGCGCGAGACGCCCGACACCACTGCGTGCCCGCAGCTGCCGGCCCAGCGAACGGGTGCCCTCGGGGAAGATGCCGAGACAGCCGCCGGACGCCAGGCACTTCTCCGCCGCGTCGAGGGCTCCGCTGTCGGCGTGACCCCGCCGTACCGGAATCTGCCCCATGCCGTCCATGATCCGGCGCAGCAGCGGGTTCTTCCAGAGGGAGTCCTTGGCGAGCGCCCGGATCTGCCGCTTGCGCAGCGCGGCGACGGCGATGACCACCGGATCCCAGGAGCTGTCGTGGTTGGCCGCGACGATCGTCGGACCGGTCGCCGGCAGATGCTCCAGACCGGTCACCTCCAGGCGTCCCCACCAGCGGACGATCGGCGCAGCCGCCGTCATGACGACTCGGTAGGCGGGCGCGATGGAGGGACGAGGATGTTCCATTGGTTCACTCTCGGTAGCAGCGGTATGGCGGTCGACTGTAGCCGAAGGTCATGCCGTCGCCGGAGTCCGGAGCACATCCACGGCGACCTGTCCCGGACAGCACCGCGCAGACGCTGATCGGCGGCCGGTCCGGACCGCCGGACGTTCACGACAGCGGTGCACCCTCGGGGACCCGGGAATCGCCCACGACCACCTGATCGCGGCCACCGTGCTTGGCGGCGTACAGGTGCCGGTCGGCAGTGGCGAGCACCGTGGCCTGGGTGTCGCCCGGAGCCGCCTGCGCCACCCCGACACTCACGGTCACCGACAGGCCGGCGGCGACGCTGTGCCAGTCGTACGCCCGGATCGCCCGCCGGACGTCGTCCAGCCGGGCACCGGCCGCGGCGGCGCCGGCACCCGGGAGCACCACCAGCAGCTCCTCACCACCCAGCCGTGCGGCGAACCCCGGTGAACCGGCGGCGAACCCGCTCTCCAGCAGTTCGGCGACCCGGATCAGAACGCGGTCGCCGACGTCGTGGGAGAACCCGTCGTTGATCTGTTTGAAGTGGTCGAGGTCGAGAATCGCCACGGTGACCGGCAGGTCCGGGCCGGTCAGCAGCACCGGCAGCTGCTCGTCGACGAAACGGCGATTGCGCAGCCCGGTCAGCGGATCGCGACGGGCCTGCTCCCGGAAGCGTTCCGCGTCCTGCCGCGCCTCCGACACCTCGAACATCGCATGCCGGTCCCGGGCCTGCGTCTCCTGCAGCGACAGGTGCTGATCACGATAGGCGACGAAAAATCTGCGGTACGTACCGAAAGCCGCCTCGAACTCACGACGGGCGGCCTGGAGTTCGGCCTGCTCCTGCAACAATCGCACCAGCACGTCACCCAGCTCCCGCTCGGCGCCGAGCCCGGCGCAGGTGTCCAGACAGGCCTGTGCCCGCTCCAGCTCACCCTGCCCCCGGAGCGCGGCGGCCAGGGTGAGCAGGTACTCGGCCCGGGAGTCCGCCTCCTCGGTACCGTTGCGCTCGTCGGATGCCATCGCCCGCTCGACGGCCCGCTCCGCCTCGGCGAACCGGCCGTTCGCCAGATGGATGTTGGCGATCGTGTCCAGGTCGGCGCCCTCGAGTTCCAGGCCGTCGGCCGCGGCCACCTCCTGCAGCCGCTGCGCCACCTCGTCCGCGGCCTGCGGGAAACCGCGGGTCAGTTCCAGGTACGCCCAGTTGTTGAGGACCGCCATCCGCAGCCAGGACAGCCGATGTTCGGCCGCGAGGCTCTCGGCCTGCCGGTAGTGGGGCCGGGCGAGTTCCATCGAGTCGAACTGGCCCAGCGCGTCGGCCAGTTTCGCCCGGTGCCAGACCAGGGTGCTGGCGCTGGCGGTCTCCTCGAGCAACTCGACAGCCAGCACGGAGTGTTCCAGGGCCTCCGCGAAGTCGCCGAGGTGCCGGGCGATGTTCGCCCACAGCAGGTGGGCTCGGGCCCGCACCGACGGCACGTCGTGTGCGACGGCCCACTGCTCGATCTCCCGGACCCGGCGGCCCGCGGCGGCCGTCTCACCGGTGCGCATCCCGATCTTCGCCTGACAGATCCGGGCCCGCATGACGAGCTCCTCGTCGCCGAGGATCCGGGCCCGTTCCTCGAGCTGCACCGCCGTCTGCAGAACGTCCACGCCGGCCCAGGCGAACTGGTCCTCGATCGCGACCAGCGCACCGAGCAGTTCCGCGTGCGCATCCACCGGCCCCGTCACGGTTCACCAGTTTAGTGTCCGTTTTGTGAAGCCGGGTGGCGGTCGGCGTTCCGGTCCCCGGATCGAGCAGACCGGCCGGTACGTAGGCTGGGGCCGGACGACGACCTTGGGAGATCAACATGACCGAGACGATCAAGCTGCTGCACGGCGCGGAGATCCCGCGGATCGGTGCCGGGACGTGGCCGCTGAACGACACGGACGCCGAGCGGGTGGTCGCCGACGCGCTGAACGCCGGTTACCGGCTGATCGACACCGCGTACGCGTACGGCAACGAGATCGGTGTCGGCCGTGGCCTGACGGCGGCCGGAGTGGACCGTGCCGACATCTTCGTCACCACCAAGTTCAACAAGGAGTGGCACGGCCGTGAACTGGTCGCCGAGACGGCCCAGCGCAGCCTGGACAAGCTCGGACTGGACTACCTGGACCTGCTGCTGATCCACTGGCCCAACCCCGGCCACGACCGGTACGTCGAGGCGTGGGAGGGCCTGGTCGAGCTGCTGAACGCCGGCACCGTGAAAGCGATCGGCACCAGCAACTTCAAGCCCGCCCACCTGCAGCGGATCATCGACGCGACCGGGGTGGCCCCCGACGTGAACCAGATCCAGCTCAGCCCCGCCTCGATCCGTGCCGAGGCCCGGGCCTTCCACGCCGAGCACGGCATCGTCACCGAGAGCTGGTCCCCGATCGGTGGCCAGGGCGTCCGGGTCCTGGATCTGCCGGAGGTGACCGCCATCGCCGCCGAGACCGGCCGCACCCCGGCCCAGGTGGTGCTCCGCTGGCACCTCCAGAACGGCCTCCTGCCCATCCCGAAGTCCGCAGACCCGAAGCGTCTCCGCGAGAACCTGGACGTCTTCGATTTCACCCTGACCGATGCCCAGGTGGCCGCCCTGAACGCCCTCGACCGGGGCGAGTCCGCAGTGGTCGACTCCGACGAGTTCGGACACTGACACCGGCGGCGCGCAGCAGGAGGCCGACCCGCTGCGCGCCGAGCACGTGGCCTCACCGCGAGTCAGGGGGCATGCGTCCTCAGGATTCAGGTCTCGTACCGACCGGCGCGGGGCGGATCAGTTCCAGAACCAGGCGCCACGCGTTCGTCGGGAGGAACGCCCAGGCCCAGAGGAACGGTTCGAAGAGCAGGCGCATCAGGCGTGCCCGGTCGGTGTCGAGTCCGAAACCGTCGACGTGGTCCACGTACTGGGCGATGTTGCCGGGGAAGACGGCGACGAGGAACGCCGTCATCACCAGGCCGGTCAGGGCCCGCCAGCGGCGCAGGACGACGACGGCCCCGCCGATGAGGATCTCCAGCACCCCGGAGACCAGCACCACCACGTCGGGGTCGACGGGGAACCACGAGGGCACCTGTGCCTGGAACTCGATCCGGGCGACGGTGAGGTGGGTGATGCCGGCGAAGAGCAGCATCAGCCCGGCGGACACCCGCAGAACGGCCGCGAACCAGCGTTCCCGCAGCCGGGAGGCCGAGCGGGCGGCTTCGAGGAATTTAGTCACGTGTTCAAATTATCAGGCGTCGACGTTCCGTACCATCGGACGCCGACGGATCCCGGCGCAGAACCCTAGGACCGGTCACCCGTCGTCCGGCCGCCCTCGATGCCGGCGGCGGCGAAGTCGGCCAGCCGCTCGACGAATCCCGGGTCGAGACCGGCGCCCGGGGCCCCGCGCGTCCCGCCGACCTGCTCGGGGCTCACCAGCAGGGCGAGGACTGAGAAAACCGCGATGCCGATCCGGCTGCCCACCTCGTGCCGGTCACGGTCCGGCAGCACCCGCGCCGACGCCGCGGCGAGTAACTCGTCCAATCTCGGCCCGCCGCTGACCGCGGCCACCCAGGACGGATCCTCGGCCAACTGCAGCCGGGCGATGATCCGCATCCACCGCAGGCCGCCTTCCGGGTCGGCCTGGATCAGGGCGACGGCCGGCATCAGCACCGCCTCGACCAGCTCCCGCGGAGTGACCTCACCGTCACGCTCCAGCAGGGCGCGCAGGCGACGGGACATGTCCTCGCCGACGAAGGTCATCCGGCGGTCGACCACTGCCGCGACAAGCGCGGTCTTGCCGGCGGGGAAGTGGTGCGCGAGCGCCCCGGGCGCCACGCCGGCCTCGCGGGCCACGGCACGGGCCGACACGGGGTCCAAGCCCTGCTCGCCGAACATCCGCTCGGCCACCGCCACCAGCCGGGCCCGAACGTCGAGATCGGTGCGCGGGCCTCGGCGCCGACCGGCTCCGGGGTCGAGGTCGGTCGTCACCCGGCCAGTCTATGCGCCGGCGGAACGGTCGTCCCCCCAGAGGCTCTGCTCACCGGCGGCACGATCCGCTACCGCGGCATGCCGCTCACCCGGCCGGTCCACATGACAGCGTCCACCGGTGGGGTCTGAGTAGGATGGCCGGGCAGTCGGTTCACCCGGTCCTCACGGCCGGGTGTCGTAAGAGGGAACCCGGTGTGAGTCCGGGACTGCCCCGCAGCGGTGAGTGGGTGAACGCGGCCCACGAGTCCGGTTACCTGCCACTGCCCGTGCCCGGACCGGGTCCGGTGTTGTCGGTGACCTCGAGGGCGGGTCGGCGGTGGGAGAGAACCTCATGATGCATGTTTCGGTCGGCGAGCCGCTCAGCGCCGGGACACTGGCCCGGCGGCTCGGTGTCGCACCGACCACGCTGCGGACCTGGCACCAGCGGTACGGGCTCGGCCCCAGTGAGCACCGGTCCGGGCAGCACCGCCGGTACACCAGCCTCGACATCGCCCGGCTGACCGTGATGGCACAGCTCACCACCCGTGGGGTGCCGGCCGCCGAGGCGGCCCGGCGAGCCCGCCGGGAGAGCACACCGCCGGTGGCCGAGCACCGGTGCGGTGACCCGACAGCGGATGCCGAGGCGCGCGGCCTGGCCCGGGCGGCCCGCCGGATGGACGTGCTCGCGCTGCGGGAGGCCCTGACCGCCGCGGTGGCCTGCCGGGGTGTGGTGCGCACCTGGCAGGTTCTCGCCGGAGCCGCACTCCTGCACATCGGGCACGCCCGCTACCCGGAGCCCGGCAAGACCATCGCCCGGCGGCTGCTCGTCCGCACCCTCGGTGAGGTGTTCGCCGCGGTGCCACGCCCGCCCGCCGGTACCCCGGTCCCGGTGTTGCTGATCCAATCCGGTCGCGGCCTGGACATCGCAGGGTCGGACGCACTGGCCGCCGCACTGGCCGAACGGGGTGTCGCCTCGATACATCTGGGCGCCGGCCCGGACGCGGAGACGGTCGGCGTGGCGGTGGACCGTACCCGGCCGGTGGTGGTGGTCCTGTGGGGTGACGATCCCGAACTGAGGGCTGCCTGTGCCGGAGGTCCCGCCGTCGTCGAGGCCGGCCCCGGCCTGGACGTCACGGTGGCGACGATCCTCGACCTGGTCACGCCGTGAACGCCGATCCGTTGCGGGAGGCGGCCCGGCTCGGCCCGTACTTCGTCTGGGAGGCTCGTGACGGCGATCCGGGCTGGCGGCCGCTGCGGGACCTGCTCGACCCGCGGGTGATCGAGCAACGGGTCACGATCGGCCGGCGGACCCTGGCCGGGCTGGGCGGACTGTCCGTCGAGGACATCGAGGAACGGGCCGCCGCGTCGATCATCTTCCTCGGGCTGGCGGCCCGGCTGCTGTCCCCGCTGCTCGGCGCGGTCGCCACCACCGGGGCGCTGCCGGTCGCGGACCTGGACCGACTGTGGTGGCGGCCGGTGCCCGGCGGTCCGATCCCGATCGCCTGCCACGATCTCGGCAGCCGGCCCGCCTCCGCCGGGCTGTTCACCGAGACCGCGGTGCTGGGTCTGGTCGCGCCGATTCTGGACGTGTTCCACGTACGATATCGGCTGTCCCTGCAGGTTTTGTGGGGTGACGTCGCGTCGGCGCTGGGTGGAGCCGCCGGCATGATCGCCGACCAGTCACCGGACGCCGCGCAGCCCGCCGCCGACCTGGTCAGCGGCCTGCTTGCCCGGCCGCCGCTGCACGGCACGGCCACCCTGAACCGGCCCGATCCCACCCGGGCCCGCTGGTTCCTGGCCCGGAACAACTGCTGTCTGTACTACCGGATCCCCGGCGGCGGCACCTGCGGCGACTGTGTTCTGAACCGGCGCACCTGACATCACCCTGTCTCGATCTTGCGTGGCTGGCGGCGGATGCCTACCGTCGGCGGCATGAGCGTGGTGGTGGTCGGTGCGGGCGTGATCGGGTTGACCGTGGCCTACGAGCTGGCAGCCGCCGGGCGCCGGGTCCGGGTGATCGCCGACCGGGACGCGGCCCGCAGCGTGTCGGCGGTGGCCGCGGCGATCTGGTTCCCGCACGCGGTGGCGCTGGAACCGGACGTGCTGGAGGCGGGCCGGGTCGGCTACGAGCGGCTGGCGAGACTGGCCGGGCTGCCCGGGACCGGGGTGCTGATGCGGCCGGGCCTGGTGCGGGTGCGGCATGCCGGGACGGATCTGTCCTGGACCGACGCGGTGCCCGGGTACGAGCGGGTCGCCGACGGCGTGCGCTGCCGGGTGCCGGTGGCCGACACCAGCCGCTATCTGGCCTGGCTCGGCGCCCGGGTCGCCGCCCTGGGCGTTCCGGTCACCGTGGCCGCGATCCCGGCGGCGTCCAGTGCGGATGCGCTGGTGGAGCAGGTGGCGCGGATGGTGGGGGAGGAGCCGGACACGGTGGTGGTCGCCGCCGGGCTCCGGTCGGGGGCGCTGCTCGGCGGCGACAGCGAGATCTACCCGATCCGTGGCCAGGTCGTCCGGCTGACCAATCCGGGGCTCACCGAGTGGGTCACCGACGAGGACCATCCGGACGGGCTGACCTATGTGGTGCCCCGGTTCGGTGACGTGGTCTGTGGCGGCACCGGGCAGCCCGGTAACTGGGACGAGACCGTCGACCCGGCCACCGAGGAGGCGATCCTGCGCCGGGCCCGCGGCCTCGTCCCGGCCCTGCGGGATCAGCCGGTGCTGTCCCGGGCGGTGGGCCTGCGCCCGGCCCGCACCAGCCGCCGCCTGGAACGGACCGGCCGGGTGGTGGCCTGTTACGGCCACGGCGGCTCCGGGTTCACCCTGTCCTGGGGTGACGCGGCCCGGGTCGCGGAGCTGGTCGCCGGATGAGCCGCGAACCACGTGTCACCGGCCGCCAACTGCTGCTCACCACCGGCTTCCTGCTGATGACCCTGTGCTACCTGCCCGGGACGGTGCTCGAGGAGGGCGGCTGGCGGGCCTGGGTGGGTGTGATCGCCGCGCTGATCTGGACGCCGATCTTCATTCTCGAGGCTCGCGACTACCTTCGTCAGCGCCGTTCCGGCCGTGACGAGTAGCGGACATCCAGGCGCGGGTGCCGAATGATCCACAGGATCGGCTGGCCACCGCCGTCGCCTCGGTCAGGGCGTCGGCGAACGCCGGCCCGGTCAGCGGCCACCGGCGGGCCACCGCCAGCGCGAGCGCGCCGTGCAGCACGTCACCGGCGCCGAGGGTGTCGACCACGGCGGTCCGGGGCACCGGCTGCCCGGCGAATCCGGCGCCGGTCCACCGCAGGATCGGGTCACCGCCCCGGCTGATCGCGATCCAGCGGACCCCGGCCGCGGCGAGGAAGACGGCCACATCCCGCTCCGAAGTGGTGCCCGGCGGCCGGAAGTCGGCCGAGCAGACCACCACGTCCAGCAGCGGCAGCAGGTCCGGGGTGACCGGTTTCCAGCTCCCGGCATCGAGCAGCGTGGGGATGCCGAGCCGCCGGGCCTCGGTGAGCACCGCCACCGCGAGTTCCGGGTAGTGGCCGTCGACCAGGACCGCCGCCGCGCCGGCCAGCACCGGACCCAGCTCAGGCACGGGCAGCCGTCTGGCGGCCGCGTTGGTGGAGACCACCGCCCGGTTGCCGGTGCCGGCGCTGACCACCACGCTGGACACCGTCGGCGTCCCGGCACCGGCGGCGTCCAGATCCACCAGCCGCACCCCGAGCCGTTCCAGGTCGGCGTGGATGCCGGCGGCCAGCGGGTGCCGGCCCACCCCGGTCAGCAGAACCGCCGTGCCACCCAGGTGGGCGACGGTGGCTGCGGCGTTCGTCGCGGGACCGCCGGCCGCCACCGTCTGGTCGAGCGCGGTGGTCTTCTGATTGTCCGCCGGGTACCGCCGCACCGACTGGATCACGTCCAGGGTGCACAGTCCGGCCACCACCACCGTCCGGTCAATGTGATCGCGCACGCCCGGATCCTGTCGTATCCTGGCGGACTTTGCTAACACAGGAGGTTGACGTGTCTGAATATCCGCCGGAGGTTCGGGAACGCCGGCTCGGCACACCGGAGCAGAACGCGACGTCACTGGTCCGGCTGCCACCGCACGGGTGGCGGGCCGTGGTCGTCGAGGACTACGACCCGGCGTGGCCGGCCCGGTTCGCCACCGTGGCCGTCCAGGTGCGGGCGATCCTGGGGGAGCGGATCCTCGCCCTGGAACATGTGGGATCGACGTCGGTGCCGGGGCTGGCCGCCAAACCGATCATCGACATCGACCTGACCGTGGCCGACGCCGGCGACGAGGACGACTGGCTGCCGGACCTGGAGCGGGCCGGATACCACCTGATCCTGCGGGAGCCGTGGTGGTTCGGGCACCGGATGCTCGTCGACCACGCCGAGGACCTGCACCTGCACGTGTGGCCGGCCGGTGCCGCCGAACCGATCCGGCACCTGCTGCTGCGCGACCGGCTGCGGGCCCACCCCGAGGATCGTGACCGGTACGCCGACACCAAGCGCCGCCTCGCCGGTGAGAACCTCGGCGGCGACTACACCATGGCCAAGAGCGCGGTCATCGACGAGATCCTCGGCCGGGTGTTCGCGGACCGACCAGCCGCCGCCCGGCGACGGTAGCCAGGACGGCGGTGAGCACCACCGCCGCGGCCGGGGCCAGCACCAGGTCCGCACCTGGTCCCGCGCGGCCCCGGCCCGTCCCGGTACCTCGGCGAACCGGGCGGCGTCCCTGTCGCCCCGCACGTTTCAGGCTCGGGCGCGACGTGTCCGGCCTCACCCGATCCCCGGGAACCAATCCGCTCCGGAAACCGACAACCATGACGTTGCCGCAGGTGGGGGGATGACAGAAGTGAAGTCAGGAATACGGCCGGTGACGGCGATGGCCGCCGTGACCGCCGTGGTGGTGTTGATACCCGCCCTGCTGGTCGGCGGCGCCGTCGACACCACCGAGATCCCCGGCCTGCCCAGTCCCGGGCCGGTCACCCCGTGGGCGCTGCCGGTCGTCACCACGATGTCCGACCTGCTCGCCGTGCTGCTCGCCGGTGTGCTGGTGACCGCCGCGTTCCTGCTGCCCGGCGACGGGCCGAGCGTGTCCGCGCACGGCTGGCTGCTGCTGCGCCGGGCCACCTGGCTGGCCGCCGCCTGGCTCCTGGTGGTGGTGGCGCGGATCCTGTTCAGCGTCTCCGACGTGCTCGGTGTGCCGGTGCCCGAACTCGGCTGGCAGCCGATCGCCGGATTCGCCCTCTCCATCTCGCAGGGCCAGGCCCTGATGTGGCAGGGCGGGCTGATCCTGCTGGTGGTGCTGCTCAGCCGGGCCGGCCTGTCCCGAGGGCTGGCCGCTGTCGCCGCGATCACCGCCCTGGCCGCGATCGTGCCGCCCGCGTTCACCGGGCACGCCTCCGGCGCCGGCGACCACCAGCTCGCCGTCTCCAGCCTGGTGCTGCACATCCTCGCCGCCACCCTGTGGATCGGCGGACTCGGCGGGCTGCTGCTGGTCCGCCGTGCACGGGCGTTCCCGGAGGCGGTCGCCCGCTACAGCCGCCTCGCACTGGGCTGCTTCGTCGTCACGGCGATCAGCGGCACCGCCAACGCCGCGGTCCGGCTGGGCGACATTCAAGCCCTTTCCGGGACGCGGTACGGGTTACTCGTACTCGCCAAGGTCCTCGCTCTCGCTCTTGTCGGCCTGATCGGAGCCGTGCACCGGTCCCGCACCGTGCCGGCTCTGCGTGCCGGGCAGCCGCGCGCCTTCCTGCGGCTCGCGGTCGGTGAACTGGTGGTGCTCGGCGGCGCGATCGGGCTGGCCGTGGCACTGTCCCGCAGCCCCGCCCCGCAGACCGAGGGCGTCGAACCCGATCCGCTGACCGAACTGCTCGGTTTCGCCGCGCCCGCCCCGCCGACCGGGCTGCGGATGCTCGGCGACCCGCTGCCCGACATGTTCATCCTGATGGTCACGGTCTGCGGCATCGCGGCCTACCTGACCGGCGTCGTACGCCTCCGCAAGGCCGGCCACCACTGGCCACTCGCCCGCACGGTGTCCTGGACCGGTGGTCTGCTCCTGCTCGCCGCGATCACCTGTCTCGGCGTCGCCCGCTACGCGTACGTGCTGTTCAGCGTGCACATGATCCAGCACATGGTGCTGTCGATGGTGGTGCCGATCCTGCTCGTCATCGGCGCCCCGGTCACCCTCGCCCTGCGCGCGCTGCACCGCCCCGCCGACCCGGCCGTCCGCGGCCCCCGGGAGTGGCTGCTGGTCGTGCTGCACAGCCGGATCGCCCAGGTGTTCACCCACCCGCTGGTGGCGCTCGGCATCTACGTGGCCAGCCTGTACGGCCTCTACTTCAGCGACCTGCTCGGCACCCTGATGCGCTACCACCTCGGCCACCTGGCGATGATCGCGCACTTCGTGATCGCCGGATACCTGCTGTTCTGGGTGCTGATCGGCACCGACCCCGGCCGCCGCCGGATCCACCCCGCCCTGCTGGTGCTGGTGCACTTCCTGGCCATGGTCGCGCACGCCTTCTTCGGGTTCGTGCTGCTCCAGTCGACGACCGTCATCGCCCTGGACTGGTACGCCGCCGTCCACCCGGTCTGGGCCCAGCCGATGCTGGACGACCAGCGGCTCGGCGCCGGACTCGCCTGGGCCTTCGGTGAACTGCCCGCCGCGGCCATCCTGCTGCTCCTGGTCCGGCAGTGGATCCGCAGCGACGAACGCGAACAGGCCCGCACCGACCGGGCTGCCGACCGGGCCCTCGCCGCCGGGGAGGACGACGAGCTGGCCCGATACAACGCCTACCTGGATACGCTTACCAAGTAGGTACTCACCTAAAGTGGCCGACTGGTTGACCGATTCACACGTCGTGCCCCTGTTCTCGCTGCGGTCCGCCGCCGACGTCACCCGCCACGCGCTGTCGTCGGCCATCGTCGTGCTGTCGATCAGCTCGCTGGTGTCACTGGCCTACTACGTGGGGCACTGGGCCCAGGTCCTCATCCAGCACGGCACGCCTGCGTTCGACGACTGGGTGGCGCTCGGCGGCACGCTGTGGCTGATCGTGGTCGTGGTCACCCTGCGCCGGCTCATCCGGGTGCACCGCGACCTGGCCGAGCAGGCGCAGACCGCCACCGAGGCGTACCACGACGCCGCGCACAGCGCCCAGGGCTGGGTGTGGCGGGTCGACCCCGACCACCGGTTCGTCTACTCCAACCCGGCGATCGAGGACATCCTCGGCTACCGCCCCGACCAGATCATCGGCGTACGCGTCTTCGACCTGCTGTTCCTGCCCGAGGACGTGCCCGCGATCCTCGCCGACGTGAACAACAGCCGGCTCGGCAACGGCTGGCAGAACCGGCAGGCCCGGATGCTGCACCGCGACGGCAGCCTCCGCTACGTGCGCAGCAGTGCCACCGCAGTCCACGACCGCAACGGCAAGCTGATCGCCTACCAGGGCTCCACCGCCGACATCACCGCCGAGGTCACCGCCCGGATCGCCGCCGAAGCCGAGAACGCCCACCACGCCGCCACCCGTGACCGGATCCTGCGCGCCCTGCGTGACCCCGACGCCCTGCAGATCCTCTTCCAGCCCATCTACGACCTGCACAGCGGCCAGATCGCCGGATGCGAGGCACTGTCCCGGTTCGCCGGCACCCCTTACCGCACCCCCGACGTCTGGTTCGCCGAAGCGTGGGAGGCCGGCCTCGGCATCGACCTCGAACTGCATGCCATCGACACTGCCGTACGGCAACTCACCCTCCTGCCGCCCGCCGCCTACCTGTCGGTGAACGCCGCCCCGCAGACCATCCTCGACCACCGTTTCGCCGCGAAACTCGCCGCCCTCGGCCCGGCCGCCGCCCGCATCGTCGTCGAGGTCACCGAACACGCCGCCGTCGCCGACTACGACACCCTGGCCCTCGCCGTGCAGAACCTGCGCACCACCGGGGTCCGCTTCGCCGTCGACGACACCGGCGCCGGCTACGCCTCCATGCAGCACGTCCTGCGCCTGCGCCCCGACATGATCAAACTCGACCGCGGCATCGTCGCCGGCATCGACGAGGACGTGGCCCGCCAGGCCCTGGCCGCCGCCATGGTCACCTTCGCCGCCTCCCTCGGCATGACAGTCGTCGGCGAAGGCATCGAAACCGCCGCCGAACTGGCCGCCCTGACCCGGGCCGGCGTCCGCAACGGCCAGGGCTACTACATGGCCCGCCCCACCGCCCTCACCCACCCGGTCGCCGCCTGACCGGTTAGCCTCTCGATCCATGGAGGCGGTGCGGGAGTTCGGCGACGAGCTGAAGAAGCTCGGGTGGGTCAGCGA
>DATMVU010000518.1:0-4995 GCA_035562875.1 Actinoplanes sp.
TACCGGAGATCGCCGCCGTGCACACCGCGACCGGCGAGCTGACCGAACGAACCCAGAAGCGCATCGACGACACCGGCCTGCTGATGTACGAGATGGTGCTCAACGGCTTCGACCAGCTCCGCGGCCGTGAGGCACTGCGGCGGATCAACCAGATCCACCGGCCGTACGGCATCTCCAACGACCACTACCTGTACGTCCTGGCCTGTCTCGTGATCATTCCGACCCGGTGGCTGGACCGGTACGCCTGGCGGCGGCTCTGCTGCCATGAACGCCGCGCCACCTATCTGTTCTACCGGGAACTGGGCCAGCGCATGGCCATCACCGGCATCCCCGGCTCCTACGACGAGCTCGAGACCTGGTTCGACGACTACGACGCCACCCACCTGCAGCCCAACGACGACGCCGCGGCCATCGAACGCGCCACCCGCCAGCTGATGCTCAAACGGATCCCGCCGGTGCTGGCCCCGCTGGGGAACACACTCGTCAGTGCCATGTACGACGACACGCTCCGGGCCGCCACCCGGGCCGCCCCGGCAGCATGGCCGGTGCGTGCCGGACTGCACGCCGGGCTCCGGACGAGAGCCCACCTCCTGCGCTGGTTCGGCAAGCCCCGGGCCGTCCCGCTGTTCAGTGACGGGATCAAGGCCAAGACCTACCCCGACGGTTACGAGATCGGCAAGCTCGGCCCGGAGCTGAACGGCGCGCCCGGTCATCCGGGCCCGGATGCCGTGTCACCCGATTCGCGTGATGCGAGCGGCAGCCGCTGAGCTGTTGCGGGTCCCGGCGCGTCCGTTGCGGTGCGCATCCTGGAGTCAGGGCACCGGTGGGCCGGGACGTCAGGTGAGGTTGATGTCGCCGTTGAACTGGTAACCCTGGATCGCGGTTCGTACGTTGGCGTTGCCGGCGATGGTGTTGTTCGCGGTTCCGGAGGCGTTGGCGACCGTGGCGGCCTGGTCGAGCCAGCGGTTGAGCCAGTCGGCGGCGTCCGGCTCGCTGTCTGCGGCGTCGTGCAGGAGGCCGGCGAGGGTCTGGGCGGCGCCGGGATCGGCTGGCGCCTCCTCGGCTGCGGTCAGCGCGGCTGCGGGGGCCGAGTCGTGTCCCCAGCGGGTGGTGACGTAGCTCTTCAGGCCGGTCCAGGTCGACTTTCCGGCTTCACCGGCGGCACCACTGATCAGCGCAGTGATGGTGGCTGCGATCGCCTCCACAGTGAATGGCTCCATCAGGGCAGCGTAACCGAGGCTCGCGTCCTATCCGGACACCGACAGATGTTGATCTGTCGGGGCGCGTACGGTGAGGTTACGTATGCGGCTGGTGACGAGGGGTGCAGGTGCGGAACGACTTCTCCGGGGAAGCACACACCGTGGTGCAGATTCAGCACATGATCGGCGACATCGTCACCCGGATCCCGGTGCCGTCGGCGCCACCCCCACGCCAACTACGGCCTGCGGAGTCGCTGTTCGTCAATCGCACCGGCCCGCTCAAGACGATCATCGAGGGTCCACTCTCCGGTAGCGGCGCCGGTGTTCCGGTAGTGCTGGTCAGCGGACCCGAAGGGGCGGGCAAGACGGCTCTGGTGTGTGCTGCCGCCGGGCTCGTGCCGCAGTTTCCGGGCGGTGAGCTGTGGGTCGACGTCCGGGCGATGCAGCAGTACGCCGACGGTCCCGCCCTGGTCACCGAGATGATCGCGCACTGCTTGCGCAGCCTGGGCGTCGACGGTGGGGCGATCCCCGCCGAACTGCACGAACGGCGTGCGATGTTGCAGACGCGGACCTCGGATCGGCCGGTCCTGATGGTTCTGGACGGTGTGACCGAACCGGCACAGGTACACCACCTGGTGCCGCACGCCGTCGGCAGTGTCGTCCTGGTCACGACCGCGCAACGGCCGGGCCGATTCATCGCGCAAGGAGGAGCTGTTCCGGTGGAACTGGATTCGCTGGACGAGGAGCATGCCCGTGAGCTGCTGATCGCGATGGTGGGCGAGGAGCGGATCGATGCCGATCCGGCCGCCACCACCGCCCTGATCGAGATCTGTGGTGGGTTGCCGATCGGGCTGCGGACCGTGGGTGGCTGGCTGGCGGACGTACCGGCGCTGACCGTTCGGGAACTTCTCGACGACCTGGAACCGGACCGTGATGATCGGCTGGACGGGCTGGTCACCGTGGTCTACGACCGGCTGCCGCCGGACGCGCAGCGCGCGTTCGAGATGCTCGGGGCGGTGTCAGTGCCCACCTTCACCGCCGGAGTGGTGGCAGCCCTGCTCGGTGTCGGGGAGATCGAGGGGCGCGCGGCCGTGATGGCTCTGCACAACCGGTATCTGGCGGTGGACCTGCCGGGCCGGCGGTTCCGGCTGACCGAGCGCGGGTTGCGGGCGGCGCAGCGCCGAGGCCGCCGGCAGTCGCCGGCGACGGTGAGTGCGGCGGTGGATCGCCTGCTCGGATACCTCCTCACCCGGGCGTTGTTCGCCGATCAGCTGCTTCTTCACCCCGGCCGGCTGCGACTGGTGCCGCTGGAGAGCCTGGTAGCCGGGCAGACCCAGCCGTTCGCGGATGCGGCAGCGGCGCAAACCTGGGTCGACGACGAGTGGCCGGTGTTGACGGCCGTACTCGACCATGGTGCACGGTTCGGGCACACCGAGCGTGTCTGGCAACTCGCCGAGATCATCGCTGCGCTGTCCCTCAACCGGCGCAGTGCTCGCGACCTGATCAGGATCTGTGCGGTCGGCGGGGAGGCCGCGGCCGCCGACGGCCGGGCCGACGTGCAAGCACGGCTGAACGTGCTCGCTTCGCGTGGTCACCTGGACCTGGGTGACCTGGAGTCGGCCCGCCGGGTGCTGGACACGGCTCTGGAGCAGGCCGAAGCGGCCGAGAACCCGCTGTTGCTGGCATCGGTCTGGGAGTTCCGGGGGCGATATCTCGAACGAGCCGGCCGGGACGACGAGGCTGTCGACGCGTACCAGCAATCGTTGAATTTGAATGAGAATGCCGGTGATCGACGGGGCGCGGGCCTGGCGGCGTTCTTCCGCGCCGGTGTCGGCGGCCGGACACCGGTTGCCGAGTACGAACGGCTGTTCCGCCTCTTCGGCCGAGAGCTGGCTGATGAGCGGATGGCGGCCCGGGTCGGGATCCGGCTCGGTGCGGCATACGCGGAGCAGGGCGAGCCGGAACGCGCGGTCGCGGTGCTGGACGAGGCGGTGCAGGTGCTGCTCCGGCGCAACGCCACCCACTACGCCGCCGAAGCCTTGCAGGTGCTGGCGGACATCGCCGAACGACTCGGTGATCCGGACGGCGCCCGTCAAGCTCTGTCGAAGGCGGCGGAGCTGCTCACCGCCCGGGGCGTCCCGCTACCGGCGGCCGTGCGGGAGCGACCGCCGCGCGAGGTCACACCAGAGTGAGCCGGAATTCGTGCAACCCGACGATCAGCCGTACGTCACCGGTGAGCGGGCGTCCGGTGACCCACATCGCGTAGATCGCCGCCGCCGGAAACATCGGATCCACGGGGGCGTCGACGACGGTACGGATCGAGGTCCCGTCGCCCAGCAGCACCCGGCCGGCCGTGCTGACACATGCCGCACCGGGATGGCGCCGGAGCAACTCGTGGACATCGGCGTCGTCCCGGCTCGTCACCACAGCGGCATTCGCGACGGCGTCCTGGTCGGGTTCGTCGTCGTACGCCGCCCAGTGCCGGACCTGCGTTGCCGGTTCCGTATCCGGCCGGCCGGGTGCATGACGGTGAATCGTCACCGTTCCGGAGACTGACACGTCCGTGCACACCACGAACGAGCTGGGTGAACGGTGTTCCGGCTGCGGGACGGGCCACGCGCGTACGGTGGCGCTCCGTGCGGGGGGCGGCAGTTCCATCAAGTCGTAGAACAGCCGGCGCAGATTCTCCGTGGAGCCCTCCGGCTTCACGAACGTCAGCTCCCGGATTCCCTCGACCGGACTCGCGCCGTCCAGCTGCCGTCGCAGATCCCGCTCCGGGTCGAGCCGCGCGGCGGTCTCACCCAGACGGGCCATGGCGGTGCCCGGTACGACCTCCGAGCCGAACGCCGCCAGCATCAGCGGCTTGCCGAGCGCCGCACCGAACAGCGTCACCGAGCCGTGATCCCCCACCACGACGTCGGCCGCCGTCATCGCGGCCTGCCAGCCCTCATCCGGTGGGATGAGCGCCAGACCGGCGTCCAGCGCTTCGGCCAGCCACGCGCGCACCTGCCACGGACTGTGCCCGAACCAGATGTTGGGGTGCAGGACCAGGGCCACCCGGAATTCGTCGTACGGCAGGGACTTCAGCAGGTCACCCGGTAGCCACGGCCGGGTGCCCCACAGTGAGGACGTGCCCCAGGTCGACGTCACGACGATGAGCCGCTGCCCCTCGCCGGCGCCCAGAGCCCGACGGTAACGGGGGATCAGCCGCTCGCTGGCGACCATCCGTTCCAGCGTGACGTCGCCGACCACCCGGATCGGTGTGCCGGGAGCCAGCCGGCCCAGCTGATCGGCCTGGTCGGGGTGGGACACCACCATGGTCGGCGGGGCGGTCCGGGGATGCGGGACGACACCGGAGACGCGGGTTCCCGTACCGCCCGCCTCCGGAAGGAACTTGTGGAAACCGATACCGTGCGGCAGGACTATCACCGGCCCGTGGAGTCCGTCGAGGTCGGCGTTCTCGGTGGCGGTCAGCGTGAGATGCGGAGAGATCCGGCGCGCCTGCTCCCGGGAGAGGATCCGGGCGCCGACGGCACGTAGTGCGTCACGCACACCCTCGGCGAAGATCGACCCGTCGTCGACGGTGAACACCGTCTGGACCCGGAAATCGCCGTCGAAGACGCGCAGCGCCTCCAGAAGCCGATTCGCGGAGGTCACCGTGCGAACGATGCCCAACACGACCCGGCGATGACCGACAGTACTCCCGACGGCGTTCACCGGCTCCCGGCTCCCGGCTCCCGGCTCCCGGCTCCCGGCTCCCGGCTCCCGGCTCCCGGCTCCCGGCTCCCGGCTCCCG
>DATMVU010000519.1:0-2366 GCA_035562875.1 Actinoplanes sp.
TCGGAGTCGTTGGCGACGTGTCTGGACTCGATGTTCCGGCTGGTCGGCGGCGTCACCGACTACGTGTTGACCGACAACGCCAAGACGGTCACCGTGCAACACATCGCGGGGGTGCCGGTCCGGCACCCGTTGATGGTCGACATCGGACGCCATTACGGCACCACGGTGCACACGTGCGTGCCCTACGACCCGCAGTCCAAGGGTGGGGTGGAGTCGTCGGTGAAGATCGCGAAGGCGGACCTGCTGCCGAAGAAGACGAACCTGCGCGCCGAGTACGCGTCGATGGACGAGCTCGCCCAGGCGTGTGCAGAGTTCATGGGCAAGGTCAACGGCCGGGTCCACCAGGCCACCCGCCGCCGCCCCGACGAAGCACTCGTCGTGGAGCGGGAGTTCCTGCACCGGGTCCCCACCGAACCCCACACGACAGCCCTCGGGCAAGCCCGGATCGTCGCCGCGGACCAGACGGTGTCGTTCGGATCAGTGCGGTACTCGGTGCCGCCGAAGCTGCAGGGCGCCCGCGTGTGGGTCACCGTGCAGGGCGACGAGGTCGTCATCCGGGCTGACGCCCGCCGGCTCGTCGTGGTCCCCGACTGGGCCCAAGGTCGGGGCCTGGTCGAGGTCGCTCGACACTTGACGTCGACACCGGGGAACCCGCGGATCAACCTGTCCCACTACCCCGACCACCCGCAGAACCCCGACGGCACCCCCGCCACCCCGAAACCCCGCGCGGGTTCGGTGTTGGAGCAGGTGTTCCTATCGATCGGGCCGGCCGCCGAGTTGTGGCTGATCGCCGCGTGCGCCCACGGTGTGGAACGCATCGAGTCGAAGATGCGCGCCATCGTCGACCTGGCCGCGTTGCGGGGCAGCCCCTTGGCCTGCCAAGCCCTCGAAACGGCCGTCCAAGCCGGGCGGTACGGCTGGGGTGATGTGGAATCGATCGCCGAGTTCATCGCCACCACCGGCAGCCACCACGACCCGATGGTCATCGCCGGCGAGCACGCCTCGACCCAACCCGGGACCGGCGGGTGGGCCGGGTTCACCACCACGACCCCGACAGGAGTGACCCGATGATCACCGACAGCACCGCACCACCCCTGCCTGAGGCCCTCGACGCGGCGCTGCGCCGGATGCGGCTGCCGTACCTCCGCCACGCAGCCCCCGACGTGCTCGCCACCGCCAGGGCACAACGCTGGGACCCCGCCGAAGTCGTCCGCGTGCTCCTCGCCGAAGAGATCCGCGGCCGCGATCAGGCCACCCGTACCAGCCGCCGCAAACAAGCCGGGCTGCCAGCCGGGAAGACGTTCCAAGCCTGGCGGGAGTCCGATTCGTCCATCCCGCCGGCCACCCAATCCGGTCTGGCGACCCTGGAGTGGATCGGTCGGCACGAGAACCTGGCCATCGCCGGCCCGTCCGGCACCGGCAAGACCCACTTCGTGGAAGCACTCGCCCACAAGGCCATCGATCAGGACCTGAAGGTCGCCTGGTTCACCCTGGAATCGTTGACCGCCCAGATCACCAGGGCGAACGCCGACGGCAGCATCGCCCGCACCGTCGCCCGGATCACCCGCGCCGACCTGGTCGTGATCGATGACATTGGCATGCTTCCCGCCGGGCAGGCCGCCGCCGAAGCGTTCTACCGGGTCGTCGAGGCCGCCTACGAACGCCGTTCGATCGCCGTCACCAGCAACATCCACCCCTCCGGGTTCGACGCCCTCATGCCCAAAACGCTGGCCACCGCCGCCGTCGACCGACTCCTCCACCACGCCCACGTCATCATCACCGAGGGCAACTCACTCCGACTGTCCGACGCCGTCGCCGGAAGGGGCGTGATGCCCCTGACCTGAACCCCGGGCAGGGAGATCAGCTGGCCACCAACAGGGACATCACGTGACCACCCACAAGGACATCACGTGACCGCCCACAGGGAAGTCCCACTGGCCATTGACACGGTGGGACGCGGGTCGGGGTGGGACGCTCGTGCAAACGCCCTCCTCGATGCTGACAACGCCTGCCGATGAGCGCACTCCAGCAGGTCGCCCAGAATCCAGGAGGGCGTTTGCACGCCGTGGCCACCTCAACCAGGCAGATCGGGGGCCGACAGCAGAACGGGCGCCCCGGGCCGAAGCCCGGGGCGCCCGTCGCTCACTGGGGGCGGGGGATCAGACGACCATCCAGATCAGCGCGACGGTGGCGAAGCCGACCAGGCTGCACAGGGTGGTGAGGACGGTCCAGGTCTTGAGGCCGTCGGCGACCGACAGACCGAGGTACTTGGTGACGATCCAGAACCCCGAGTCGTTGATGTGCGAGGCCGCGTACCCACCGAACCCGATGGCCAGCGTGATCAGGACGACCTCGACGGCCGAGTA
>DATMVU010000520.1:0-5778 GCA_035562875.1 Actinoplanes sp.
AGCAGGAAACCGGTGGTCGACCGACCAAGATCTGTCAGCGTGGCGTGTCGTGCCGTGCCGTGCCGTGGTGTGGCGTGGCGTGGCGTGGGGTGGGTCAGCGGGGGGAGAGGTTGAGGCGGTCGGGGTCTGTGGTGAAGGTCAGATAGGCCTGGGCGCCGGCCACTGCCAGGGCCGTCTGTACCAGGATCATGTCCAGGGCGGCGGGCAGGCCGCGGGACAGTTGGATGATCGTGGGCAGGGCCAGGATCAGCAGGTCGATGCCGGCGAAGGCGTGCAGCAGCGGTCCGGTCGGCAGGGAGCCCATCGGGGTTTCGAACGGGATCAGGTCGTTGCGGACCATGCCGGCGCGGGCCGCCCGCAGGGCCCCGATGGCGCCGATCGGGCCCAGCGACAGGCCCAGGAGCCACCACTGGCCGGGGGGAAGTGCACCGGCCAGCTGGAGCAGCAGCAACGACACGGTGGCCCACGTGGTGGCCAGTACGGCCGGGATCCAGAAGCGCTGCCGGACCGCCTGGCGGGAGTCCAGGCCGAGCAGTCTGAGCAGGACCGGGTTGGTGGCGTCGGTTTTCACCGTGGCGGTGGTGGCGCGGGCGGCCAGGGTGCTGCCGAGGGCCAGGACCAGCGCCAGCAGCCAGGGTGGCGCCCCGATCAGCAGGAGCGGCATGGTGGTGGAGGCGGCCGTCCACAGCAGGCGCGGGGTGCGGCGCCGGGCCAGCAGCAGGTCCTGGGCGGTGAGCGGCGGCAGCTTGCGGTGCAGGGTGGTGGAGCGCAGGCGGCGGCGGGACCAGTAGCGGCGTTCCATCATCTCGGCCAGGAACGACGGTTGCATGCCGTAGACCGAGTCGAACAGGGTGCCGGTGGTTTTCGAGGACTCCAGGATCGCGGCGTTCGGCGTGCGCGCGAGATGGCGTACCCCGGAAAGGTAGGCGGCGGTGACGAGGACCGCGAGGGCGCCGGTGAGGGGGAGCACGACGGACGTCGCGGGGGTCGGGCCGGGGAACGGCAGGGGATGGCCGGTGGCCTCGGCGACCAGGGCAGCCAGGGCCAGGGCGAGCGCGGCGCGGGCCACGGTGTCGGCCGGAGCGGCGAGATGCGGCCGGTTCTGGGCTGCTGCGGCCAGGAGCGTGAGGAGTACGCCCACCAGCGCTCCGGTCAGCCCCAGCGCACCCGGCGCGGCTGTCGCGGCGTGGCCCAGGACGGCGACTGTGGCGGCGGCCGAGGCGACTGCCGAGCCGATCGCGGCGGCGTGCAGGGACGGCGCCAGCAGGCGGCGCCGGCTGACCGGGGCGGTCATCAGGAAGTAGGCGGCCGGGCGGCTGACCGTGGCCGGGCCGAGGCGGCGCAGCCCGAGGAAGAACAGGGCGGCGGTGACGGTGGCGGCGGCGGTGGCCCCGGCGCCGCTGAGCCGGGGGACCAGCGGGGTGAAGACGGCCTCGAGCGGTTCGTGGAACATCGCGGCGGCGACGCCGATGCAGAACACGATGGTGTACGCGGTGCCGAAGGTCTCGCCTCGATCCCGGTGTGCCGCCTGGGTGCGGCGGATCCAGCGGCGGACCGGCCGCAGCTCCACCAGGTCGGTCATTCGCTCGCCCCGGCCGACAGTTGTTCCATCGTCACGATCTCGGCGCCGGAGGTGACAGCGAACTTGTCGTCGTGGCTGGCCAGCAGCAGTGAGCCGCCGGTGGACAGGTATTCGGCGAGCATCTCGGCGACCATGGTGCGGCCGTCCGGGTCCAGCCGTTGTTCCGGTTCGTCCAGGATCAGCAGCGAGCTGGGGCGCAGCAGCACCAGGGCCAGTGACAGCCGCTGTTTCTGGCCGGACGACAGCGAGTACGGGATGGCGTCGGTGTGCCCGGCCAGCCCGAGTCGTTCCAGGGCCTCGTCGATGCCGGCGTCGTCCGGGTCCTGGCCGTGCGCACGGCAGATGAGTTCGGCGTGTTCCCGGACGGTGAGCCCGAGGTACCAGGTGGGTGCCTCGACTGTGGTGGCCACCGCCCGCCAGAATGCGGGGCTGTCCCCGGGCTCGGCGCCGAAGACCCGGATGCTGCCGGAGTCGGCCTGTTGGAGGCTGCTGACGCAGCGCAGCAGGGTGGACTTGCCGATGCCGTTGTCACCGGTGACGCAGACACCGGTGCTGGCGGGGACGGTCAGCCCCACGTTCACCAGCACCGGCGTCGAGCCGTAGCTCACATGCAGGTTCTCGACTCGGACCGCGGGGTGATCGACCACCCCGACAGCCTACGGTTTGCGTCCGTACAGCAGGCGCAGCGCCTTCAGGATCTGCTGGACCTGGGCGGGTGTGCGCTCGAAGGTCATCGCGGGCAGCAGTGACGGCCCGCGGCGCACGGTGATCGCCTTGGCCCGGGCGAACTCGCGCAGCCCGTCCTCGCCGTGGATGCGCCCGAAGCCGGACTCGCCGACCCCGCCGAACGGCAGGTTGCCCATGCCGACGAAGGTGAGCGTCCCGTTCACCGCGACCATGCCGGACCGCAGGCGGCGGGCGATCCGGATCGCGTTCTTCTTACCGAAGACCGAGCCACCCAGGCCGTACGGCGAATCGTTCGCTCTGGTGACCGCCTCGTCCGCATCGCGGACCTTGGTGATGGTCAGTGTCGGCCCGAACGTCTCCTCGCGCATCTCCGACGACTCCTCCGGCACGTCCACCAGCACCGTCGGCGCGACGTAGGGGGCCTGCACCGCCTCGGCCCCGCCGAGCACCGCCCGGCCGCCCTTGGCGAGCGCGTCCTCGATGTGGTCGCGGATGATGTCGAGCTGCTTCGGCATGGTGATCGGGCCGATCTCCTCGCCGATGCGCAGTTTGCCGGCCTTCGTCACCACCGCCGCGACGAACCTGTCGTAGACCGGCTCGACCGCGTACACCCGCTCGATGCCGATGCAGGTCTGCCCGGCGTTTGTCATCGCGCCCCAGACGGCGGCCTCGGCGGCCAGTTCCACGTCGGCGTCCGCGTCGACGATCAGCGCGTCCTTGCCGCCGGCCTCCAGCACCACCGGGACCAGGTTCTCCGCACAGGCGGCCATCACCCGCTTGGCGGTGGCCGTGGAGCCGGTGAAGGAGACCTTGTTCACCCCGGACCGGCACAGGGCCCCGCCGACGTCACCGAGACCGTGCACCACCTGCAGCACCGGGTGTTCCGGCACCACCTCGGCGAACGTGTCGGCGAGCCACTGGCCGACGACCGGGGTGTACTCGCTGGGTTTCAGGACGACCGCGTTACCGGCTGCGAGAGCCCCGCTGATCGGGCCGATCGGGGTCACGATCGGGTAGTTCCACGGGCCGATCACACCGACCACACCGTACGGCTGGTACTCGAGATGACCGGAGTGCTCGGCGACCAGGATGCGGGTGCGGACCCGGCGCGGGCCGAGCACCCGTTTGGCGTTACGGGCCGCCCAGTCCAGGTGCTCGACGGCGGCGGTGGCCTCGATCAGGCCGTCGGTGACCGGCTTGCCGGACTCCCGCCGGGTCAGTTCGGCCAGCTCCTCGATCCGCTGCACGATCAGCGAACGCCAGGTGAGCAGCCGTTTCCTCCGGCCCTCGAAGCCGAGGCCACGCCACCACTCGGCGGCCGCCCGGGCCCGCTCGACGGCCGCGACGACGGCCTTCTCGTCGGCGACCGGCACCCGGCCGGCTTCCTCGCCGGTGGCCGGGTTCGTCGAGATCAGCTGCCCGTCCTCGATCACGGGCAGGCCGGGAACATGAGTCGCCGTCATGCCCGCGAGTCTAGGGTGAATGTTACCGGGCAGTCACTACGTACCCTTGACCTCGTGAGCCCCCGTCGTAACCGCCCGAAGTCCGCCAAGCACGAGGACCGTTCCCCGGATCGTCCCGGGATCACCGAGGACCGGGTCCAGCAGTGGCGGGACGGGGAGTTCATGGTGCGCAACGTGTTCGGTGCGGCGGCCGTCAAGACCTACCGCTGTCCCGGGTGCATGCAGGACGTCCGGCCCGGTGTCGCGCACGTGGTGGCGTGGCCGGCCGACGACCGGGGCGACCTGACCGACCGCCGGCACTGGCACTCCGGTTGCTGGCGGGCCCGGGACCGGCGAGGCCCCGGTGTGGAGCGGTCGAGGAACGCGCCACGCTATGGGCGCTGACCCTTCCAACCACGCCGCCATCACCCGTAAATCTGACTGAGAGCACCCTAAAATGAGCAACCAGATCCGTGCCAACTCGATCCTGCCCGCCCACCGCGAGGACATCGAGCTGCACACCGCGGACGGCGTCACCCTGGTCGGTGAGCTGGCCCGCCCGATGGACCGGGAGCCGGTGGCCACACTGGTCTGCCTGCACCCGCTGCCCACCCACGGCGGCATGATGGACAGCCACGTCTACCGCAAGGCGGCGTGGCGGCTGCCCGCCCTGGCCGGTATCGCGGTGCTTCGCTTCAACACCCGGGGTACCAGCAGCACCCGCGGCACCAGCGGCGGCACGTTCAGCAAGGCCGTCGACGAGCGGTTCGACGTGGCCGCCGCTATCGAGTACGCCGAGTTCGCGGATCTGCCGGACATCTGGCTGGTCGGCTGGTCGTTCGGCACCGACCTGACCCTGATGTACGGGCTCGATCCGACGGTGTCCGGCGCGATCCTGCTCTCCCCGCCGCTGCGCTACTCGAAGCCCGAGCACCTGGCCGCGTGGGCCGCGGACGGCAAACCGGTGACCGCCCTGATCCCGGAGTTCGACGACTACCTGCGGCCGGACGAGGCGCGGGACCGGTTCGCGGCGATCCCGCAGGCTGAGGTGGTCGGCATGCCGGGCGGCAAGCACCTGTGGGTGGGCGACGCCGAGAAGGTCATCGACGAGATCGTCCGCCGGGTCGCCCCCGGGGTCGCCACACCGTTGCCGACCACCTGGGACGGTCCGATGGAGACCGGTGACGCGAGCGCCTACGCCGACCGGACCGTCGCGGCCTTCGACAAGATCTGACGCTCGCTGATCCCCGGGTCGTTCACTCCGCGTCGGCGGAGACCCGGGTGGCCTGCGGAACCGTCACCTTCGCCGACGCGGTGACCTTGCCCGGCGCTTCCGCCGAAGCCGAAGCCGGAGCCGATGCCGGAGCCGAAGCCGGAACCGAAGCCGATGCCGATGCCGATGCCGGAGCCGGAACTGATGCCGAGGCCGGCACCGGGGCGGACGCTGAGGCCGGAGCCGGCGCCGAAGCGGGAGCCGGCTCGGGAGCGGTGGCCGGTACCGGGGCGGACGCGACAGCCGTCACCGGCGCGTCGGCGAACCTGTCCCGGTCCTCCGGGTCGGCAGCGGCGGCCATCACCGCGGCGGCGGCCAGCTCGGCCACCCGTTTCGCCTCTCGCTGCACCTGGCGGCGAACCTCGGCGGCGTGCCGCTCGGCGGCCTCCCCGGAGCGCTTCGCCTCGGCGACCCGCTTCAGCTCCACCTCGAGCTGCTGCTGCGTCTCGGTCACCCGCTGCCGGATCCGCTCGGCCTCCTGCTCCCCGGCGTCGGCCTGCTCGCGCGCGGTCACCCGGCGCTGCTCGGCCTCGGCCACCTCGGCGAGGGCGACCTCCAGCTCCTGACCGGCCTGGGCGATCTTCTCCTGCTGGGCGGCGATCTCCTTGCGGACCGCCGTCGCCTGGTCGTCCGAGCGCCGGAGGATCTCCTCGGCGTACTTGTCGGCCTCGCTGCGCAGATCGGCGCACTGCTTCTCGACACCGGCCCGCATCTGGCCGAGCTCTTCGATCACCGTCTGCCGGCGGGTCGCCAGCTCCTGCTCCACAGCGGTCCGGAGCTCGGCCTGCTCCCGC
>DATMVU010000521.1:0-5267 GCA_035562875.1 Actinoplanes sp.
CGCAGCCGCATCCCCGCAGCGGGCGGCTCGAACAGCGGTACCGGCGCTCGCTCCCATGACGTTCCGGGACTTCCTCGGGCCGCCGCCCGCCACCGCCGGCCTCGACGTGGAGACCGTGGAGCGGATCGGGTTCAGCGGGCACTCGTACGGCGGCCGGATGGCGTTGTGGGCGCCCGCCTACGACCAGCGGTTCGCCGCCTCGGTGTCACACTGCGGCTGCATCCCGTACCGGCACTCCTACTCCCCCGACACCGGGGTGCAGGCCGAGTTCGTGCTGCCCGGGTTCGCCGCCGCCCACGACCTGGAGGACGTGATCGCCGAGTTCGGCCGGACCGCGTTGCTGATCTCCGGCGGCCGGGCCGACAAGTGGAGCCGCGGCGCCGAGGAACTGGCCGCGGCCCTCGGCGACCGGGTGGAGCTGGCCCTCTACGACGCCGGGCACGTGTTCACCGCGCCGATGCGGGAACGGGCCTACCGGTTCCTCACGCAGCACTGCTGACCGCCTCCAGCAGCGGCACCACCTCGGCCGGTGCCGGCATCGCGGCGATCTCGGCGGCCACCGTCCGGGCCGCGGCCAGGATCGTGGTGTCGGTCAGCAGCCGGGTCAGGGTGTCCGCGGTGATCGACGTCGCGGCGACGGACAGTCCGGCCCCGGTGGCGGCCAGCGCTCCGGCGTTGTGGGTGCGGTCGCCGGGCCCGGGAGTCACCAGCTGCGGCACACCCGCCGCCAGGCCACCGAGGATGCTGCCGGCACCGGCATGGTGCACGAAGCCCGCCGCATGAGGCAGGGCCTCGGAGATCGGGATGCGCCCGACCGGTCGTACGTTGGCCGGCAGTCTGCCTTTGATCCTGGCCCGGACCAGCACGAACTCGGCGTCCACCGAAGCCGCGGCGGCCACCACCGCGGCGGACGGGTCGCCGGGTGCCGGGCCGGTCAGCGTACTGCGGCTCACCAGGATCCGCGGGCGGTCGCCCGGCCCGGCCAGCCAGCCGGGCAGCTCGCCACCACCGGAGGACGGTACCGGCCGCATGGTGACCGCGCCGGGGATCGCCCGCTCCCGCAGACTCGGCGGCATGACCGAGATCGTCAACGCCGGGACGGGCACGTCCCAGCCGGCGAACGCCCGGCTGGTGGTCACCGACCGGAACAGCTGATCGGCCGGCCACAGCGTGTTCTCCTGCAGCACCGACGGAATGGACAGCCGGCCGGCCACCACCGCCCCGGCCTCACTCAACGGCTCGTAGACGATCACATCGGGCCGTTCCTGCCGGGCCACCGCCGTCAACGGTTCCACCAGCGCCAGGTTGGCCCGCCCGAAGATCTCCCCGACCAGGGCGTGCCCGGCCACGCCCCGCAGTTCGGCAAGAGCAAGGCGCGGATGTCGTACGGTCGTCAACAGCGCACTCCGCGGCAGGTCGAACCGGGCCGCCACCTCAACGGTCCGCAGCCCGAGCACATCCACCGGGAACCCGCCCCCGGCCAGGACCACGTCATGCCCGGCGTCCCGGCAGGCCGCCGCGAACGGCAGCAACGGCAGCAGATGCCCCTGCAGCGGAACCGAAACGAACATGACGCGCATCAGAGCTGCTCCTCCAGTCGTTCCGGACCGCTTCGGATGATCCGACCGTAGTCGCCGACACCGAACGCCGCGATCCCCGCCCGCACCCGGTCCCGGAACGTGCGGATGCCACCGTGCCATTTCCTGCTCGCCGCGTGCCGGAAAACCGACAGGCCCCGTCCGCGACGCCGCGAACCGCGTATCCGGCCGCAGTGCCACTCGGAAGGGACGGGTCGTGGATCTGCATCTGGAGATGCTCGTCGATCAGTACGTGACGATCAGTATGACGTTGTCGGGAATCGCCTTCGCCGGTCTGGTGATCTACCTCGGCAAGACGAACCGCCCGGAGAGCACCACGAGACCGGTCGCCCGGTCGATCTTCTACAGCATGTTGTCGCTGGTGCTCTCGGCGTTCGTGATGACCACCTTCGAAGGGCGTGTGCTTCTGGAGGTGAAGCCGGGCGTGCCGGCCACCTTCACCAGCCTGGGCACCCCGATCCCGACGGGGGTGACCGGGGCCGCGGGGGTGGTGCTGCCGGGCGGGGAGCCCAGCGTGACGTTCGTCAGCGTGGTGGGCGACGCCCTGATCGTCGCCAGTGTCATGGTGGGGATCTCGGTGATGTCACTCACCTATTCCGCTGCGCTGATGCTGGTCAATGCCCTGAAAGCCGATGAGCCGTTCGGGAGACGCGTCCTGGAGATCGCCGCGTTCCTCAGCCCGGTGTTCGTCCTGTGCTTTCTCGTCGGCCACGCCACCTACCGGGCCGGGATAACCGACTTCCTGAAGGAGGACCGGGCGATGTTCTTCTGCTGGATGTGGGGGCTGTTCGCGGTCACTGTGGCATTGATTCCGCTGTTTCATCTGCTCCGGGGCCGCAGCCGGGGAACAGACGGGGCGGCACATGCCTTCGCGGTCCGGATGGGGCGGCCTCCGGCCTTCGCCTTCTGGTTCGTGGTGGTGATGATGGTGGTCATCGAGCTGCTGCTGGGCTGGCCGGACCTCGATGAACTCAGCGTTTACGAGCGCCAGTCGTTCTACGGTGCCATCGGCCTGGGTTTCGCCGCCGTGATGGTGTTCACCGTGCTGTGCGAACGCACCCTGGCCGTTTCCGAGGCCCAGCCTCAGCGTCCACCGGCGCCAGTCGATCTGCGATGCCGTCGGCCTGGGTCGTGCCGCCGTGATGGTGTCCACCGTTGCGGGCGAACGAACGCTGGCCGTTTCCGAGGCCCAACCCGGTGACGAGACGCCGGCGACGGATGAGGCCACAGCGGTGGCTGACCGCCGGCAGTAGTCCCGATGCCGGGCGGCACAGCACACACCCTCTAGACCATCCTAGGAATCTAGGTGTTTGCCTTCTGTGCGGTGTGTCGGTTTAGGCTGATGGCATGTCTGTGAGTACCGCCCCGGTCACCCACCTCGCCCGGCCGCACCGGCCGGTGGTCGTGGCGGGGACGCTCGGCGAGTTGCGCGGCCCCGTCACCGGGATCGTCGAGCTGCCGCTGCGCCTCTGGTGGCAGCCGCAGCGGGCCTTCGACCTGAGCCAGCACACCATGCTGCTGTGGATGTACGAGAACGTGCTCCGCGAGTCCATCCGCGTCGGCGAGCTGCGTGAATACGTCAACGGCACGCTCCTGGTCCGGCTCTGGCCGGAGCTGAACCTGCCCCGCGCGGTCCGCGCCGCCTGGGAGGCCAGGCACCCCCGCCTGCGGTCGCGGGCCGCCGCCGCGTGACCGTCGACGACTCCCGCTGCGACAGCACCCGGAGCACCGCGTGAGCGTCGACGACTTCTACCGCGACATCGCCCGGATCGCCCTCAACGTCGCCGACAAGCACGGCTTCGTCCTCGGCGGCGGTGTCGCCTGGCTGGTCAACGGCCTGGTCGCCCGCCCCACCGAGGACCTCGACCTGTTCACCGACACCGCCGGTGCGGTCGCCGCCGCCGCCGGCGAGGTGACCGCCGCCCTCACCGCAGCCGGGTACCGGGTCGTCGCCGAGGAGTCCGACGAACTGTTCGAGGGCATGAACGCCGACATCCAGGAGTTCCTGGTGGCCGGCGAGCACCGCGCACTGCGCCTCACCCTGTGCCGCCTGGACCGGCACCGCGCCCCGGTCGTGATGGACGTAGGCCCGGTCATGCACCTCGACGACCTGGTCGCCACCAAGGTCGCCGCCCTGATCAACCGGCGCGAGGTCCGCGACTACATCGACGTGGCGGCGGCGCTGGAACGCTATCCCCTGGACCGGGTGCTGGCCCTCGCCCACGCCGCCGACCCGGCCCTCGACCCGGAGGACATCGCCGACGCCGGCCGTTACCTGGACCGCCTCGACGACGCGCGTTTCGCCCTCTACGGCCTGGACCCGGGCGCCATCTCCGCCCTACGATCCCGGTTGTCCGACTGGCCTCGAGACTGACACAGAGGTACGACAGAAACGGCCGACGTCGTGACCACCCACCAGAACGAGGACCTGTTCGGCCCGCCGGGTTCACGTGCGGTGGAGTGCACTCGAACGCCACCCGTTCGGGTCGCTGCTGAGGGAGGCGAGCAGGCGCAGGCCGTCAGCGGTGCGGCGTCGGCGTGCCGGGTGGCGAGCCAGGCGTCACCGCCGTGCGGCATCGTGATCCGGGCCAGGACACCCTCGGCCCGGCTGATGCGGTTCCTGCGGCCCCGCGGCCGCCACACGCATCGAGGCAGCCCGGGCGACACCGGCGCGCAACCGTCCGGGTACAGCTCGGAACCCGGGTGGGTGATCGATGGCCGTCCTGGGTATGGACGCCGCACCGTCGACCAGCGAGAGGGAGAACCGTGCGGCGCCTCGAGGAAATGATCGTCCTGCTTCCGGTGTTCAAGCCCGGCCCGCATCTGTCCGAGCTGGTCACCGAGCTTCCCCGGCCGGACCGGGTGCTGATCGTCGACGACGGCACCGGTCCGGCCGCCGACGCCCGGCTGGCGGAGGCCGAGGCTCGGGGTTGCACGGTGATCCGGCTGCCGGAGAACCGGGGCAAGGGCGTCGCCCTCAAGGCCGGGTTCCGGCGGATCCGATCCCGGTATCCCGATTCTGCCGTGGTCTGCGCCGACGGCGACGGCCAGCACAGTGTCGCCGACATCCGTGCGGTCGCCGGACGCAGCGAACCCGGGCACATCGTTCTCGGCGTGCGCCGTTTCGACCGGATGCCGCCGCGCAGCCGGTTCGGCAACACCGTCACCCGGGCCGCGTTCCGGGCCGCGACCGGCTGGACCGTCACCGACACCCAGACAGGTCTGCGCGCCTACCCCGCCGACCTGCTCGATCCGCTCTGCACGGTGCCGGGAGAGCGTTTCGAGTACGAGATGAACGTGCTGCTGTACGCGACGGAACACGGCCACCCGATCGACGAGGTCCCGGTCCCGGCCACCTATCTCCACGGCAACGCGGGATCGTACTTCAGCGGCATCACCGACTCGGCGCGGATCTACGCCCCACTGCTGCGCCACCTGCTGCTCAGCCGCCGGGTCACCGCATCCTGACATCGGGCCGGCATGAATCGGATGAACCGGGCGGTGTTCGGCAACGAGGACCCCCGCCGGCCGGGCCTGACAGCCTGGTAGACCGCACCGGGCCGACCTGCCGGTCAGGCCGGCCCGGTGATCACCCGGCGGTCAGCGGGACCCGGACCGCTCCCGACTTGAAGGTGATGGCCAGTGGTGTCGCCTGTAACACCGACGAGT
>DATMVU010000522.1:0-2014 GCA_035562875.1 Actinoplanes sp.
GGCGCCGCCTGTCCGCGCAGGAACGCCACCCCGGCGAACGTGCCGGTCAGCATGGCGACGGCGAGCATGCTCCAGTACGCCGTGAAGATCATCGGGTAGTCGGTGGCGCCGAAGACGTGCTGATCCTGGATGCGCCGCTCCCAGCCGGCCGTCCGGTAGACGGCGGCTTCGGCGGCGTACACGCCGGTGATCAGCAGGGCGAGCAGGCCGGTGGTGACGATCTGGAACACCGGGTGCTGCACCGCGAACTCCCGCCGGGTCCGGCCGTGCACGATCATCGTGGTCAGCACGGTCGCCGCGGAGAAGCCGTAGCCGATGGCCAGCCAGTGCAGGATCTGCCCGCCGATGTCGACGACGCTGAGGCTGATCGTGGTCAGGGCGGACGCCACCGCCAGGATGAGCGCGCCGAGCACGGCCAGGCCGCCCAGGCACATCACCAGGAACGGGGTGTGGTTGGTGAACAGGTAGCGGGCGATCGGCCAGCGGATCACGGCACACCTCCGGTCAGGTGGATGAACAGGTCCTGCAGCGGCACCGGCCCGAGTTCCAGCTGGTGGCGGGCGGCCAGGGTGCGGTGCTCGTCGTCGAGGGCGCCGTGGACGGTGACCTCCTTGGTCGGGCCGAGGTGACGTTCGCCGAGCACGGTCAGCCCGAACACGAAGTCGTCGACGATCTGTGCCGGGCCGGTCACCGTCACGCCGCCGGTGCGCAGGTCGTCGACGTCGCCGCGCAGCAGCAGGCGGCCCTCGTGCAGGATCAGCACCTGTTCGAACAGTGGGCTCTGCTCCTCGATCAGGTGGGTGGAGACGATGAACGTGCGCGGGTGCTCGGTGTAGTCGCGCAGCAGTTCGTCGGCGAACAGTTGCCGGGTGGGGGCGTCCATGCCGAGGTGGGCCTCGTCGAACATGGTCAGCGGGGCCCGCGAGGCCAGGCCCGCCACAACCCCGAACGCCGAGCGCTGCCCGCGGGACAGGGCGCCGAGGGTCTTCTTGCGGTCCAGGCCGAAGCGGTGCAGCAGGTGGCCGGCGTAGGCGGTGTCGAAGCCGGGGCGCAGCATCGCGGCCATGTCGATGATGTGCATGAGCCTGTCGGTGGGGTCGCCGAGGTTGCCGTCCTCCCGGATCAGGCAGATCCGGGTGGTGGACTGCGGGTTCTCGAAGACGGGGCGGCCGTCGACGGTGACGGTGCCGGCCGACGGCTTGCGGAATCCGGCGAGCGTGGACAGCAGGCTGGTCTTGCCGGCACCGTTGCGGCCCAGCAGGCCGTAGACGTGACCGGGTTCCAGATCAAGGTCGAGAGGGTGTACGGCGGTGGTGTCGCCGTAGCGGACCTGCAGGGCACGGGTGCTGATCATGTGTCCTCCCCGGGGATCAGCTGATGGAGGCGGGCCACCACGTCGGCGACCGGGATGCCCAGCTCGCGGGCCTCGGCGGCCATCGGTTCGAGCACGTCGGTGAAGAACCGCTGCCGGCGCTGGTCGCGCAGGTCGTGCTGGGCGCCGGGGCTGACGAACATGCCGACGCCGCGGCGCTTGTAGATGACGCCCTCGTCGACGAGCTGCTGGAACGCCTTGGCGGCGGTGGCCGGGTTGATGCGGTAGTAGGCGGCGTACTGGTTGGTGGACATCACCTGCTCGCCGGCGGTGAGCCGGCCGCGGAACACGTCGTCTTTGATCTGGTCGGCGATCTGCCGGTAGATCGGGCTCCGGTCGTCGAACACCCCGACCTCCTTGGTTCATTACTCCACTAACTAACCATAGAACCTGGGCGCACAAAAAAGCGACCCGGGCGCGAAAACACCCGGATCGCCGTGAAGACGTCCACCTGGGCTCACCCCCGTGCACAGAGCCCAGGTGGACGTCCGGTGCCGCCCGGCCGTTACTGGGGGGAAAGGCCGGACGGCACCGGCAGCCATCATCCATCGACCGGAACCGGTTCCGCGTCCGGGTAATTACGTAGACCTGCATCGAGACGTCTACGTAATCGACGGTACGGTGCGTCGGTGATCACGGACC
>DATMVU010000523.1:0-2793 GCA_035562875.1 Actinoplanes sp.
TGTCCCCGGACGCCCTCGACACCATGGCGATGATCCAGATCGCGCGGGGCCGGTACGCCGAAGCGGTCCGGCTCGCTGTCGCCAACGTCGGCGGGTACCCGGGTGCGGGGCCGGACGACGCTGACGGGCTCGCCGAGTTCCTGCTCACGCTGGCCGTCGCGCAGCGGCACGTCGGTGACCACGGTGCGGCCCAGACCGCCCTGGACCGTTGCGCCGCCCTCTGCGAGGACCGGGAACTCGCCGGAGTACGGGTCCGGGCGCTGGAGGAGCAGGCCGAACTGCACGCCGCCCGTGGTGATCACGCGCGGGCGTTCATCCTGCACAAACGGTTCCACGCGGCCGAACGGGAACTGCATTCGGAGCAGCGGGACGCGCAGGCGCGGGCCCGGCACGCGGTGTTCGAGACGGCGGAGGCACGGCGGGAGGCGGAACGGTTCCGGGAGCAGGCCCGGCGGGATCCGCTGACCGGACTGCCGAACCGGCGGTACGTGGACGAGCACCTGCCGGCTCTGCTGGCCGCGGCCGCCACCGTGGTGGTCGCGCTGGTCGACCTGGACCACTTCAAACGGGTCAACGACCGGTGTTCGCACGAGGCCGGTGACCGGGTGCTGGTGGTGGTCGCCGACCTGCTCACCCAGGCGGCGCGGGCCGGCGGGTTCGCGGCCCGGCTCGGTGGCGAGGAGTTCCTGCTGGTGCTGACCGGGGCGGGTATCGCCGAGGCGGCCCCGGCTCTGGACCGGTTCCGGCTGTCGGTCCAGGACCATCAGTGGACGCCGTTGACCGGGAACCTGCCGGTCACCGTCAGTGTCGGCGCGGTCCAGCCCGGCCCGGACGACACCCAGGCGAGCGTGCTGGCCGCCGCGGACCGGCTGCTGTACGCGGCGAAGAACGCCGGCCGGAACCGCTGCGTCTGGTAGATGGACGGCTCACTGGCAGCGGCCGTGATCTGCTGCTTAACGTCGGTTGCCGGGGAACAATGGCGGTGTGGACACCAGTGAGGACGGCCGGTATGTGATCGTCGACGGCCGGCGCTGGCGGGCCACTGATCCGGCGGTTCCGGAGGCGCTGCGGCAGGAGCTGGTGAACGAGCTGATGGCCGCCCGCCGCCTGGTCCGCACCGATCCGGGCGCCGGCCGGCCGCGGGTGCAGGACGCCAAGGTCGCGCTGGGGGAGCGCGGTGATCCCTGGTGGGAGCCGACACCGGACGGCAGCCGGGTCCGGTTGGCCGCCGCGGTCCGGTCGCTGCTGCGGCACCGGAGTCCGGACGCCACCATCTGCCCGAGCGACGCGGCCCGGATCGCGGGCGGGGAGTCCTGGCGTGACCTGATGGACGACGCCCGGGAGGTGGCCGCCGAGCTGGCCCGGGAGGGCACGATCGCGGTCCGGCAGAAGGGTGCCGACGTGGACGTGACGTCCGTGTCCGGCCCGGTCCGGCTGGCGCGTGGCCCGGATTGGCGAGACTGAGGGAACGCGCCCGCTGCTCGACGCACTGATGCTGCTCCACGGCATCAGCGGGAGCCGGGCGGTGCCCGCCGGGGCCTGGCCCGACCGCATCGATACAGGTTGTCATCCATGCGCATACCCCGTCCCACGCTCGGCGCCACAGCGGACGTGGTCGGGCTGGTCCTGGCCGCGCTGGCCGCGATCTCGTTCATCGTCGGGCGGCTGGGCTGGCTGCTCGGGCTGAGCATCGCCGTCGTCGCCACCGGTGCGCTGGCCGACCCGTACTACTTCCACGGTCAGGCCGAGGCGACCGAACGGGGCTGGGTGGTCCGTACGATCGAGATCGGTCTTGAACCGACCGCCGCCGACCCCGGGATCGACGCCGGTGCCCGGATCGACATCCTCGCCCAGCTGGTCACCGAGGAGACCGCCCGGGTGCTGCGTGACCGCGCCAACATCGTGATCGTCCCGGCCGGGCCGGACAACCAGTGGCTGCTACGCGACCTGCCCGGACGAACCGTGGACACCCTGCGGGTGGAACGCGCTCCCGGCCTCGGGGCCTGCGAGTGACCGGATAAATGGGTTGATCGATGTCAGGGCTGCGGCCACAATGCACGACGTGACCGCATACCTCGACACCGACCGTCTCACCCTGCGCCATTTCACCGCCGACGACGCGGACCTTCTGATCGAACTGAACAGCGACCCGGAGGTGCTGCGCTTCCTGACCGGTGGCGAACCGATCCCGGCGGAGGTGATCCGCGAACGGGGCCTGCCGAACATCCTCCTCGGCTACCGGCTCTGGGACGGGAGGCTCGGGCTGTTCGCCGCGTTCGAGAAGGAGAGCGGAGCCTTCATCGGCTGGTTCATGCTCAGCCCGGAGGACGAGGACAGCCCGGTGGACGTGGTCGAGATCGGCTACCGGCTGCGTAAGGCCGCCTGGGGCAGGGGCTACGCCACCGAAGGCGCCCAGGCCCTGCTGGCGAAGGCGTTCACCGAACTCGGCGTGCAGACGGTCTGGGCCGAGACGATGACCGTCAACGAGGCGTCCCGCCGGGTCCTGGAGAAGATCGGCATGACCCAGACCCAGACCCTGGAGACCCCGGAGGACATGCTGGTCGTCGAAGGCTCCGAACTCGGCGGAGTCCACTTCGAGATGACCGCCGACCAGTGGAGCCGGCGCTAGACCCGCCTCCCTCAGGATCCCGCAGTCGAGGCCGGGTGTCGGTGCAGGCCTGCACCGACACCCGGCCTCGACTGCGATCACCCCGCCCGCCGCCGACCGCCTCCCCCGGCGTCTCCCGGAGGAACGCCTCGTCCGATGTGGTGGACTGCCGGACCGGCAGCGGC
>DATMVU010000524.1:0-4240 GCA_035562875.1 Actinoplanes sp.
GGAGACCGATCCACAGGAGCTGGAGGATCTCTACCGGGTCGACCACCTGGCCACCCGGATGCGGCGGCACGCCGAGGACCTGGTCATCCTGGCCGGCGCCGCCCCCGGCCGGGGCTGGCGCAACCCGATCACGATGATCGACGTGGTCCGCGGCGCGATCAGCGAGGTGGAGGACTACAAGCGGATCGACGTCGCCCTGATGGAGACCTCGATGATCGTCGGCCGGGCGGTCGGTGACGTGATCCACCTGCTGGCCGAACTGTTCGAGAACGCCGCCTCCTACTCGCCGCCGACGACCCGGGTCTCGGTGACCGGGCAGGTGCTGCCGAACGGCTTCGCGATCGAGATCGAGGACCGCGGGCTCGGCATGAGCCACGAGGCGATCGAGACGGCCAACCGCAAACTGGCCCAGCCGCCGGACTTCGACCCGACCGAGAGCGCCCGCCTGGGCCTGTTCGTGGTCGCCCGGCTGGCGACCCGGCAGAACATCCGGGTGGCGCTGCGGGCCAGCGCCTACGGCGGCATCACCGCGATCGTGCTCATCCCGGCCGAACTGATCGCCGGCGAGAACGACACCGAGGCACCGGCCCCGCCGGGGGTCGACGGCATCGCCGGACTCAACGGCGCCGCCCCCCGGCCGGCACCGGCCCGGGAGATCCCCGCCGGCGACTTCTCGGCGCCCACACCGAGCACCGTCCTGGACGGCCTCAGCAGCGATGGCCTGGCCCAGCGGCGCCGGGGCGCACCGCCCACCGACACCCCACCCGGGCCGCCGGTCCACCTGCCGCCCAACATGGACTCGCCGATCGCCTTCCGGTCGCCGGGACCGGTCGGGCTGCCGCCGAACATCTACCTGGACGGCGTCCTCCGGCCGGCCGGACCGGGCAACCTGCACCAGCCGCGCCGTACCGCACCGGCCGACGACGATCAGCTCGCCGACGAGAGCCTGCTCCCCCGCCGGGTCCGTCAGAGCAACCTGGCACCCCGGTTGCGCGAACCCGCCAGGAACCAGGACCAGACTCCGGCACCCCGCCCGGCCGACCAGGCCCGCGGAATCATGAACTCGCTCCAGAACGGCACCAACCGGGGCCGCCGGGACGCCGCGTCACCGAACGACAACCAGCAGTACCGATAGCCGGAAGGGGAACCGAAGTGGCACATTCGACGAACCAGAGCGCCAACATCACCTGGCTCCTCGACGACCTCGTCGAGCGGCTCCCGGAGGCGCGGCAGGCGGTGGTGCTCTCCGCCGACGGACTTCCGCTCGGTCACTCGGAGCGGATGCCGCGGGAGGACGCCGAGCACCTGTCCGCGATGGCAGCCGGATTCCAGAGCCTCGCCAAGGGCGCCAGCCGGCACCTGGACGCCGGGGCGGTACGCCAGACCGTGGTCGAGATGGAGGACGCGTTCCTGCTCGTCACGGCGGCCGGCAACGGTGCCTGTCTGGCGGTGGTCGCCAGCACCGCCGCGGACCTGGGACTCGTCGCGTACGAAATGGCGATGCTCGTCACCCGGGTCGGCCAGGCCGCGATGGAAGCCCCGAACAGGTTCCCCGGCTCCCATGCCGCCTGAATACCGGGCGCGGCACAACTGGATGGATCAGGAGGCGGGCCCGGTGATCCGGCCCTACGCCCTGACCCAGGGCCGGGTCGCGCCCCAGGACTGCGAGTTCGACATGGTCGCCTTCGTGGTGGCCACGCCGGCCCGCTGGGACAGCGGGATCCCGCTGCAGCCCGAGCACCACGCCATCATCGAGGCGAGCTGGGAACCGATGGCGGTCGTCGAGCTGGCCTCGAAGATCGACCTGGCGATCGACGTGGTGCGGGTGCTCCTGGGCGACCTGCGCCGGGCCGGTCTGATCTCCCTCTACGAGCCGCCCGCGGCCTACATGCCCCACAACATCGACGTCCTCAAGGCGGTTGTCAATGGCCTCCGTGCCCTCTGAGCACGACGCGTCCCCGAAGCGGATCCCGATCGCGCTCAAGATCCTGGTCGCCGGTGGTTTCGGTGCCGGTAAGACCACGATGGTGAGTGCGGTCAGCGAGATCAGACCTCTGCAGACCGAGGAGCGCCTGACCGGCGCGAACCATACCGACAGCACCGAAGGCGTGGAGGCCAAGACCACCACCACCGTCACCATGGACTTCGGCCGCATCACCATCAACGAGGACCTGCAGCTGTACCTGTTCGGCACGCCCGGCCAGGACCGGTTCTGGTTCCTCTGGGACGAACTGGCGCACGGCGCGCTGGGTGCCGTGGTGCTGGCCGACACCCGGCGGCTGGCCGACTGCTTCCCGTCGATCGACTACTTCGAGCAGCGGGGTACGCCGTTCATCGTCGCGGTCAACTGTTTCGACGAGCGCCGGTTCGGCATCGACGCCATCAGCCGTGCCCTGGACCTGCCCGCGGAGGTGCCGATCGTCGAGTTCGACGCCCGGGTCGCCACCGGGGCCCGGGACGTACTGATCGAGCTGGTCGAGTACGTGGCCCGGCGTCAGCTGGCGGCAGCCTGAGAAGACTTGACCGTGGGGGAGTTCGGCCCCGTCGCGCGTGGTGCGGCGGGGCCGAACGCTGTCCTCAGACGCCCGCGATGTCGTCGACCTTCACGTGGACGGCGAGCACGTTCAAGCCGTACCCCTGCAGTGCCTCGGTCACCTTGGCCTGGACCTCGGCGGTCACCTCGGCGACCACCCGGCCGGCCTCCAGGACCAGCACCACGGTGACCGTGACGTCGTTGCCGGCGATGGTGGCCGAGACGCCACGGCTGCCGTCGCCGACGGCGTCCAGGCCCACCCGGTCGAGGACGGTGTTGAAGAACCGGGCCACGTCACCGCCCAGTTCGGCCACACCGGGGACGGACTTCGCCGCGGCGACGGTGATCTTCTCGACCACCTCGCCGGCGACCGTCGTGGTACTCGTCGGGGTGCTGGCGTCCACAGGCTCGGTCATGGTCGGTTCTCCACTCTCGACAGGTTTGCCGGGGAGCGTACTGAAAGGCTGGTACTCGGTGCGCAGAACCCTCAGGTTTCCGTTCCGGGCGGGCATTCCGGCTGCCCGAAAACCCCCTGGGGAAACGGCCGGAGAACGGAATCCACGGGATTCGATAATTGGCATTCCACGCTGCGTGAGCTATTGATAACGTACAGTCATCGCCATTTCCCCGGGGAGGCCGGCATGGACCATTACGGTGACGAACTCACCCTCCGGCTCTCCGGCATCGCCGACATCGGGCTACTCGACGACGACGCCGCACTCCACCGCTTCATGCGCGACCTGGTCACCCGGATCGGCATGACCGTCATCGCCGGACCGCTGGTCGCCACCGAGACGGGACCGCCCGAGAAGGCCGGGAAATCAGCGGTCGTGATCCTCGCCGAATCACACGCGGCCATCCACACCTATCCGCACCTGCGGGAGATCTTCGTCAACATCTTCTCCTGCAAACCGTTCCGGGAACACGACGTACTCGACGAATTCCATCGTCTCGTCGGCGACTACCGGATCACCGAGCACACGTTCAGCCGGCGCGGCGAGGAATGGCCCCGGGATCTCACCGCGGCCCGCCACCTGTGGAGCGCCCAGCGGGTCTCCGGATGATCCGCGTAACGTCGGTCCCATGACTGACAACGTGCGTCTCAGCGCCGGCGACGCCGCGCCCGACTTCTCCCTCACCACCGACACCGGTGACACCCTGGCCCTCAAGGACCTGCGCGGGCGCAAGGTCGTGCTGTACGCCTACCCGGCCGCCATGACGCCCGGCTGCACCACGCAGGCGTGCGACTTCCGCGACAACCTGGCCTCACTGAAGTCCGCCGGTTACGAGGTCGTCGGCATCTCCCCCGACAAGCCGGCCAAGCTCGCCAAGTTCCGGGAGAACGACGCCATCACCTTCCCGCTCGTCAGCGACGAGGACAAGAGTGTGCTCACCGCCTACGGCGCCTTCGGCGAGAAGCAGCTGTACGGCAAGACCGTCACCGGGGTGATCCGCTCCACCTTCGTCATCGATGAGGACGGCGTGATCGAGCGGGCCCTCTACAACGTCAAGGCCACCGGCCACGTGGCCAAGCTGCGCCGGGACCTCGGCCTGGACTGAACCGGCCGGGAAAAGTCGGCGGAAAGCCACAAGTCCGGGCCACTCCGGCCGATGAGGAGATCAACCCCTCCTGCACCGGCGAGTAGGACCCGGACTCACGGCGGCCGTCATGCGGTACCCAACCCGCAAGGCGGCCGCCGTGCTCGT
>DATMVU010000525.1:0-2066 GCA_035562875.1 Actinoplanes sp.
CACCGCCGGGCTGGGTGTTCGGCTCGGACAGCACCGTGTCGACGCTGGGCCCGCCGACGCCGAGAGCGCCGAGCATCCGTTTGAAGACCACGTCTCTTCTCCTCCGTGAGAGCGGAGTGGACCACGATCCGCCGCGAGGCAGGGGCATGGGCCCCGGCCGGGGCGGACATCTACCGAGGGGTGACGGTGCGCCCGGCGCGGCGGGCGGCGTCCACGACCGGGTCGGTTTCGTCGTCGAACCGGCCGATCACCTGCTCGAGGAGGTCTTCGAGTGTCACCAGGCCGATCATCGTGTTTGCATCGGCGACCAGGGCCAGGTGGCTGCGCCGGCTCGTCCTGCGGGGTCACCTTGAACAGCCGGAGGCAGGCGTTGGCCACCGCGTTCAGGGCCACCAGCACCGGCCGGAAGACCGTGGTGAACCCGACGAACGGAATCGCCGGCAGCTGCGCTGTGTTGGCTGCTCACCGCTGGAGTAGGTGTTCGACGACCACCTGCAGGCCCGGCGAGCGGGAGCCTTTCACCAGCACCGCAACTCCGGCTGGTAACACCTCGTTCAGCAGCACGGCTGCGGCCGTGGGGTCACCGACGAGCCGGTGACGAACAAGCCCGATCCTGTCACTACCGCAAACGACTCGAACCGCCGTAAGCAACGACATCGGGTTGCAGTATCAGAGCGGTTTCCCCGACCCTCCGCCGATGGTCGTGGCCAGAGTCCGGCGCAGCCGCCGGGCCTGTCTCACGGCCTGCGCGGTGCCCTGACTGTCGGCCAGTTCGTCCAGGCCGGGCAGGTCACCGGTGACGCCGAGGTGGGCGGCGCAGTCGGCAGCCAGTTGGAGCACGCCGCCGAGTCTGCGGGACCGTTTCGGCAGGGCCAGTACGGCGGGCAGCATCGGGCGCAGCACGTCCCACACCAGGCGGTGTGACCCGGCCCGTGCCACCTCGGTCAGGACGGGTTCGACGTTCATCATGTCGTTGCGCTGGGTGGCCCAGCGGCCGAGCTGTTCACCGCACCACCGCTCGTCCAGCTCGCCGCGGGCGGACGCCTGCAGCAGCGCGTCGACCACGGCCGGAATGTCGGCCCGATCGGTTCCGGCGATGGCGCTGGCGAAGACCATGTTCAGCCGGGGTCCCGCCGGGCCGTCCGCCTCGATCAGCAGCGGGAGATCGGCGAGGTACTCGTTGAGGAGGACAGGATGGCCATACGGGTTGGTCAACTGGTCGGCGAGATAGTCGCGGAAGACCGGGACCAGCACCACCAGCTCGGGCAGTGCCGGGGTCCGGAAGCCAGTGAAGGAGTGCCAGGTGGCGTCCAGCTTCTGGTCCAGGTGCCGGAAGGCCACGGTGAAGCCGTCCCGCAGGGCGGGCAGCTCGGTACTGCGGTCGCCGGGTTCACGGCCGGCGTGGACACCACCGGTGTTCAGCCAGGCGGCGAGCCGTGCGCCGTCCGGGGTGCCCAGTCCAGCCGCCGTGGCGGCCAGCCGGTCGCGGTCCGGTGACTCGGGCAGCCGGATCCGCAGCAGTGCCTGATCGAGGTCGGTGGGGCCGGCGGCCAAACCCAGCCGGGCGTACTCGGTGAGCCGTTCGACGAGTACCACGGCGTCCAGCACGCCGGTGCTCCAGCCCGGCGTGGCCAGCAGGAACGGCACCGGCTCGGTCAACACCCGGCGCGCGGCCTCGTACCACCGGGCCTGCACGAGGTAGTCGTACACGCAGGGAATGCAGCGTTGGTGGTCGGCCCGGCCGGACATGTCGCCCGGATCGGCGGGCACGTCGTCGACCGTCACCTCACCCAGGACGGCCCGGAGCAGCTCGTCGAGTCCGCCGGGGATCCAGCCCTGCCTGCGGACCACCGGGGCGAGACGTTCGGCCAGAGCCACCCGGTCCTGGTAGGCGGCGCGGATGAGACCGTCGACCGCCCGTTCCCGGTCCAGTGCCGACGGGGTTCGCGCGGCGAGCAGGGCGGCGATCTCCTGGACCGCCTCCTCCGCGCTGCCGGGCGGCGGGGCGGCGGGCCGCGGCGTCGACACCACGACCGGCGGCGGTTCCTCGTCACCCGCCGAGGGCT
>DATMVU010000526.1:0-2511 GCA_035562875.1 Actinoplanes sp.
GCACCGCCATCTTCACCCGTGACGGCGGGGCGGCCCGCCGTTTCCAGTTCGAGGTGAACGCCGGCATGGTCGGGGTGAACGTCCCGATCCCGGTCCCGGTGGCGTACTACTCGTTCGGCGGCTGGAAGGCGTCCCTCTTCGGCGACGCCCACATGTACGGCCCGGACGGCATCCACTTCTTCACCCGCGGCAAGGTGGTCACCTCCCGCTGGCCCGACCCCGGTACCTCGTCGATCGATCTCGGCTTTCCGCAAACCCGATAAATCGGAATTGTCTGCATCAATGAAAAGCCCGGGAATGCTCCTGAAACCCCGGAAAACATAGTTGAAGCGGGATCTAAAGTTCTGATTCCGTTTCGGCTATGGAAATTACCTCGGATTCCCTTGCTCAGTCACTCGCCGGTGTGACAAGGTCCCTCCAGTCCGGGTGAGATCGCCCTTACCGGAAGGCCGGAATGCCTGTGAGCACACCTGTTCCCGTGCTGCGCAATTTCATCAACGGGTCCCCGACCGGCACCGAGGACGGCATCACGTCACCGGTCGTCGACCCCAGCACCGGCGAGACCTACGCCCAGGCCCCGGTCTCCTCGGCCCGCGACGTCGACCGGGCGTTCGCCGCCGCCGGCGCCGGCTTCCAGGTGTGGCGGGACAGCACCCCGGCCGAACGCCAGCGGGCCCTGCTCCGGATCGCCGACACGATCGAGGCCCGCGCCGAAGAGGTCGTCGCCGCCGAGGTCCGCAACACCGGCAAGCCGGTCGAGGCGACCCGGGCTGAGGAACTCGCCCCGATCCTCGACGAACTGCGGTTCTTCGCCGGAGCCGCCCGGGTGCTGGAGGGCCGGTCGGCGGGGGAGTACCTGAAGGATCACACCTCTTTCGTACGGCGGGAACCGATCGGCGTCTGCGCACAGATCACCCCGTGGAACTATCCGATGGTGATGGCCGTCTGGAAGTTCGCGCCCGCGATCGCCGCCGGCAACGCGGTGGTGCTGAAACCGTCGGACACCACCCCGGTCAGCACCCTGCTGCTCGCCGAGATCGCCGCCGAGTTCCTGCCGCCGGGTGTGCTGAACGTGGTCTGCGGCGACCGGGACACCGGCCGGGCCATGGTCGCCCACCCCACCCCGCAGTTCGTCTCGATCACCGGTTCGACCAGGGCCGGGACGGAGGTCGCCGCGGCCGCCGCTCCCGGCCTGAAGCGGGTGCACCTGGAGTTGGGCGGCAAGGCCCCGGTGCTGGTCTTCGACGACGTCGACATCGCTGCCACCGCCGCCGCGGTCGCCGGGGCCGGCTACTTCAATGCCGGCCAGGACTGCACCGCTGCCACCCGGGTGCTGGTGCACGAGCGGATCGCCGCCGACTTCACCGCGGCACTCGCCGAGGCCGCGAAGGGCACCCGGGCCGGCCCGCCGAGCGACACCGGTGCCTTCTTCGGGCCGGTCAACAACAGCGGCCAGCTGGACCGGATCACCGGTTTCCTGAACCGCACCCCGGACCACGCCGAGGTCGCCGCCGGCGGGCACCGGATCGGTGACCGGGGCTGGTTCTTCGCGCCGACGGTGGTCACCGGGCTGCGCCAGGACGACGAGATGATCCAGGACGAGATCTTCGGCCCGGTCGTCACGGTGCAGACATTCCGCGACGAGGACCAGGCGGTCCGCTGGGCCAACGACGTCCGGTACGGGCTGAGCGCCAGCGTCTGGACGCAGAACCACGGCCGGGCCATGCGGGTCTCCCGGCGCCTGGACTTCGGGGCCGTCTGGATCAACACCCACCTACCCTTCGTCTCCGAGATGCCGCACGGCGGATACGGTCACTCCGGTTATGGAAAAGATCTCTCGATGTACGGGTTCGAGGAATACACCCGTATCAAGCACGTGATGAGCTTCAATGACACCCCCGCTCAGAGGTGATAGATGACGAGTTCCCCGGCTATCGAGTTCGCCGGTGTGCGCAAGGACTACCTGTCGCACGGCGAATCAGTACCCGCCGTGAAGAATCTGGACCTGGTGATCGGCCAGGGGGAGTTCTTCTCCCTTCTCGGGCCGTCCGGTTGTGGCAAGACCACCACGATGCGGATGATCGCCGGCTTCGAGGAGCCGACCGAGGGCAGGGTCCTGCTCGACGGTGAGGACGTGACGGGTGTCGCGCCGAACAAGCGTGACGTCAACATGGTCTTCCAGTCGTACGCCCTCTTCCCGCACCTGAACGTCCGGCAGAACGTCGCGTTCGGCCTGGAACAGAAGAAGGTGGCGAAGGCCGAGATCACCCGGCGGGTCGGCGAGATGCTGGAGATCGTCTCGCTGACCGGCATGGAGAAGCGGCAGCCCCGGGAGATGTCCGGCGGCCAGCAGCAGCGGGTCGCGCTGGCCCGGGCCCTGGTCAACCACCCGCGGGCGCTGCTGCTCGACGAGCCGCTGGGCGCACTGGACCTGAAACTGCGCCAGCAGATGCAGGTCGAACTGAAACGGATCCAGCGCGAGGTCGGCATCACCTTCGTCTACGTCACTCA
>DATMVU010000527.1:0-15385 GCA_035562875.1 Actinoplanes sp.
TGGTCGCCGACACCACGACCCTCCCGCCGGTGCTGGCCGTGGACACCACCCGGCTCGCCGCGGTCGCCGAGTGGCGCCCCGAGTTCGGGCCGGCCGGCCTGCTCCCGGACGCGACGGCGGCGGGCAGCGGCACACCACTGCCGCTGGTCACCGGCGACCGGCTGATCCTGCGGACACGCAACGAGAGCACCGCCCCGGTCACCGTCGAACTGCTGCTCCAGCACGAGGGCACCGGGCTGCCGGTGCCCGTCGACTTCGGTGTCCTGGACGCGGGGGAGGGCACCGTCTCGGCTCCGGCGCCCGGATGCGCCGTCGCGCCCGGCTGCCGCCTGGTCAGCTGGGGACTGACCGCGCCGGGCTGGCGGAACAACGGGAGCCCGCTCCCGCCGGACACCGCGGTGACCCTGCAGAGCCTGCGCCAGGACGGCCCGGCGGCGGAGGTCCTGGACCCCACCCGGTTCGGCGACGTCGGCCGGTGGCGGCCCACCATCGGAGGCGTCGCCGTCGACATCGCCACCGTCGCCGACGGCCTCCGGCTGGCCGCCGACCGCAACGAGCTGGCAGTACCGGTGAACGGCACCAAGGTCTGGGCGTCCGACACCGCGATGCCCGTGCCGCTGGTGCTGGCCGGCGAGGCTCCGGCCGAGTGGCGGCTCACCGACCCGATGCTGCACTCGTTCGGCCAGGTCCCGGCATGGGTCGCCGGCACCGTACAAGCCCTGCCCGCCCTGGGAACGACCGGGATCCTCGTCGACCTGGACGCCACCCGCCGCGTCGTGGGCGAGGGTGAGTCACCCGGGGAGTTCCAGGTCTGGCTCTCCGCCGGCGCCCGCCCGGGCCTGGTAGCCGACCTGACCACGGCCGGGCTCACCGTGATCGGGGACGAGAAGACCGCGCAACGATCCGCCCTCCTCGGCCACCAGGGACCGGCAGCCGTCGCACGGTTCGGATTGCTGGCCGGCGTGGCGGCGCTGCTGCTCGCCGCCGCCACGACAGCCCTCGCCGTCGCCGTCGACCGGCCCCTGCTGCGCGGGCGACTCGAGGCGCTGCGCCTGCAGGGACTACCCGCCCCGGTCGCGGTCACCACCGGCTATGCCGGGACGGCCGCCCTCGTCCTGTCCGGTCTGTCGGTCGGTGTGCTCGCCGCCGCGCTGGTCGGGCCGCTCACCCGGATCGCCGTGCCACCGTTCACCGACGGCTGGGCGGTGCTGCCGCCGCCGGGCACCCTCAGCGCCGCCGTGCTCGCGCTGTCCGCGCTGGTCGCCCTCGTCGTGCTCGGCGTGACCGGCTGGCTGTCGGTGCTGCCGCTGCTCCGCGCCCTGCGAGCGCCCGGCTCGGCACCGCCCCCGGACCGGCAGGCCGGCACCACTGCCGGTCCCGGCGCCGATCCGAACGAGGAGGCCCGATGATCTCACTGGTCTTCGCCATGCTCTGGCACCGCCGCGGGCAGGCCGTCACCCTGGCCCTGCTCGGCCTGCTGGCGGTCACCTCCGCGGTCGCCGCACCGGCCTACCTGATCGCCGTCGACCGTGCCGTCGCCGCCGGGCAGATCGCCACCGCCGCACCGGACGAACTCGGCCTGGTGGCGAGCGTGGTACAGGACGAACGCGTCGCCACCGACGACGGCCCCCCGGGCCAGAACCCGGACCAGCCGGAACAGGACGGGTTGCAGTTCGGCGACGTGGCCACGGCCCTGATCGCGCTGCCCGGCTTCACCTACGTCTACTCCGCGGAGTACTCGGTCATCGGCATCGACCCGGACCCGGCGAACGTCGGGCGTCTCGTCTACCGCCAGGGCGTCTGCGCCCACCTGCGGATCCTGACCGGCCGCTGCCTGGTCGCCGAGGGCGACGTACTGCTCGGGGAACACACGGCACAACGGCTGAACCTGAAGGCCGGCGACGCGGTCGAGTTACGGGCGGCCGTGCCGAACCCGGATCCGAAGAAGAAGATCTGGCTCCCCGACGGGAAACCGCGGCGCCTCCTGATCGCCGGCACCTACCAGCCGGCCGTGCCGAGCGCCGGCTACTGGGGCGCCCACGGCTACTTCACCGCCACCCCGGAGACCGGCCCCGGCGAACCGATCTTCACCGCCGCGGTGACCCAGCAGACGATGGACCACGGCCGGATCACCCTCGCCATGGACGGCCGCGCCGGCCCAGCCGCCCTGCACCCCGACCGGCTGGGCCAGCTCCGGGGTGACCTGCAGAAACTGGATCAGACCACCGCCGACATCGGCATGACGGTGCAGATCGACACCGGCATGACCGCCCTGCTGGACCGCATCGACATCGGACAGTCGTCGACCCGGCTGCTCGTGCCGGTGCTGGCTGCACCACTGATCCTGTTCGCCTGCTTCGCCATCTTCCTCACCGTCGGCTACGGCCTCGAAGGCCGGCAGAGCGAACTGGCAGTCGTCGCGCTGCGTGGCTCACGATGGTGGACACGATGGTGGCTGGCCGCCGGCGAGAGCCTCATCGCGGTCCTGGCCGGCGCCCTGGCCGGCTGCCTGACCGGGCAGCTCCTGGTGAACGCGGTCGCGGCGATCGTCTTCCCGGACGGCGGCATCCCCGCCGACTGGAGCTCCCTGCGCTACGCGCCACTGGCCGCCGGGGCAGCGCTGCTGTCCGTGCTGGTCGCCCAGCGCCGCCAGTTCACCGGCTCGGTCGCCGCACTGCTACGCCGGAACCCCGCCACCGCCAACGGCCGATGGGCGATCGCGGCGGACGCACTCGCCGTACTTCTCGCCGTAGTCGCCTCGGTCCAGCTTGCACTCTCCCAAGGTTCGCTGACCGGGATGGGCCTGTTCGCACCCGCCATCCTGATGCTCGCCCTCGGCCTGCTCGCCGCCCGAGCCCTACTTCCCCTGATCAGCCGGTACGCGGTCCGAGCCCTGCATCGCGGCCGGCTCGGTGTCGCCCTGGCCGGTCTGCAGCTCGCCCGCCGGCCCGGTGCCGGCCGGCTGTTCGCCCTGCTGGTGGCCACCGTGGCAGTGGCCGGGTACGCGACCATCGCGGTGGACACCGCAGCCGCCGGCCGTGCCGTCGAAGCGACCCTCGGCACCGGTGCGGACCGGGTCCTCACCGTGCAGACGGCACAACCCCAGCAGCTGCTGGCGGCGGTGCGCCGGATCGACCCGGACGGCGACTTCGCCATGGCTGTCACCCGGCTGCCCCCGGGCGGCTCCGCCACCGACCCGCCAGGACTGGCCGTGGACTCCACCCGCCTGGCGGCCGTCACGGCATGGCCGGGCGACGGACCCGGCCCGGCCGAGGTCGCCGCCCGGTTGCGCCCGGAGCTACCGGCTCCACCGGAGTTCGGCGGCCCCGACATCGCCGTCGACGTGTCGGCGTCCGGCCTGGTTCCGGGCACCAGAGGCCTGCGGCTCCAGGTGTCGGTCTCATCACTGACCGGGCTCGGTGACGCGGTGATCGAACTCGGCGAACTGCAGAACCGGCGGGCCACGTACCAGCAGAAGATCGCGGTCTGCCGGGACGGATGCCGGATCGACGGCATCGGGTTCGCCCGGACCGGCTCGTCCACCATCACCGCCGAGGTGGTGCTCCGGGGCATACCCGCGGCCCAGCTGTGGAGGGCCGGCCCGGAGGTGCGGCTGGCGCAGGCGCCGGACGGCCTGCGGCTCACCTTCACCGAATCGGCGAGCATCTCCTCGCTCATCTGGATCGAACCGGCCAGCACCCCCGACTCGGTCCCGGTAGCCGTGGCCGGTGGCCGGCTCGCCAGCGACGTCATCAGCGGCCTGGACGCCAAACCCATGCTGATCACCAGCGCCGGGACCCTGCCGGTCGTGCCCCAGATGGGCCGCCGGGGCGTCATGGTCGACCTCGAGTACGCGGACCGGATCACCATGAACGCCGGCCTCGGCAACGTGCCACAGATCTGGCTCAACCCGGCGGCACCACCGGACATCCTGGACCGGGTCTCAGCGCAGGGCCTCACCGTCATCGCCGACGTCCGCTCCGACCAGTCACGCCAGCGCCTCGACCAGCAGGGGCCGGCGCTGGCACTCTGGTTCCACGTACTGGCCGGCGCGCTGGCAGTACTGCTGGGAGCGGGCGCCCTGGTGCTGGCGGCAGCTGTGGACCGGCGCCGCCGGGTCGAGGACCTCTCCGCTCTGCGGGCCCAGGGACTGAGCCCCGGTCCGGCCGGCCAGGCGATACTCGGGACGTACCCGGCCCTGGTGGCCGTCGCCGTGGTGATCGGACTGCTGGTAGCGGCGATCGCGTGGCTGGTCACCGGCTGGGCCCTGCCGCTGGCCGGCCCGTACCCGCCGGACCTCCCACTGCCCGGCTGGCCGCGGGTCACCGTACTGCTCGCGGTGGGCGCGGTGATCCTGCTGGTGCACACGGCGGTGGCCGTCGCTACCGGCCGCAATCTGCGCCAGGCAGTGGTTACCGCGGGTCAGCGGCGGTAGGTGCGTCTGCCGCCGAACTTGACGTTGCCGGCCCGGTCATCGGTGTCGCCTGAATCCTGGTGGTTGGTGACACAGTTCCTGCGATCGCAGACCGAGGCGATCCTGGCCGTCGACTTCCTCGACACGATCACCCTGACCGGCACCCGCCTGTACATCCTCGCGGTCATCGAGCATGCCATCCACCGGATCCGGATTCTCGGCGCGACCGTGCACCCGACCGCGTCCTGGATGACCCGAGCTGCCCGCAATCTGGTCGTGGACCCCGAGGACGCTGGCTGCCAGGTCAAGTACCTGACGCGTCACCGCTCCTCCGCCAGTGCCGGGGCGGGCGCCGGACGTGGACGACGCGGACGGCGGACGGCGGCCCACACCAGGGCGCCACCCGGAAGCACGATCACCGCCACCACCAGTGGAACGATCTCCCATCCCCACGACGCGGTCCGGGTCAGTACCGGCGGACCTAGAAGCGCGCCGATGCTGCCGAACTGGGTGATCAGGCCGTTCACCAGATCCATGCGCCGTCCGTCGCCGGCCAGCACGGGCACCACGGCGAAGACACCGGCGATCAGGACCCCGTTGACCAGAGACATCACACCCGCGGCCACGGCGTTCACCGGCCAGGACGCGGAGGAGAAGGCGAACAGCGCCGCAGCAGGCAACACGACCGAGCCGAGGGCTAGCCACGCGTACCCGACGCCGCGCCGCAGCAGCCACCCGGCGAGCAGGCTTCCCGGCACGCTGACCAGGGACACCACCGCGTTGATCGTTCCCGCCGTCCACAGGGGCAGCTCGCGCTGCTCGATGAGGAAGGCCGGCAGCAGGACGCTCAGCGCCACACTGATCGACGACACCGCGCAGAAACCGAGAGCCAGCAGTACGGGACGCGTCAGCCATCGGCCGGGCGTGGCCTTCTCCGTGGTCCCGGTCTCGGCCGTTTGCCGTGCACCCGCCGGCACCGCCACCGCCACCAGCACCGCCACGGCAGCCGTGGCGGCCGCGCACACCAGGAACCACGCCGGCCAGCCGATGCCCGGTCCGATCAGACCGCCGACGAACGAGCTGAGCGCGATGCCGATCGGTACGAACGTGCTCCACACAGCGAGGGCGGTCGTCCGGTTCCGCTCATGGGTGTGCCGGACCAGCAGGGCCGGCCCGCTGACCACCACCAGCAGGTAGCCCACGCCGGCGACGACCCGGGTCGCGAGCAGTGTCCCGTAGTGGTCGGTGAGGGCGCCGCCCGCCGCCGCCACGGCCATCGTGGCGAGCCCGGCCAGCAGCGCCCGCCGTGCGCCGAGCCGTTGCACCCACACGCCGCCGGCCACCCCGGCCACCGCCGAGGTCACCGTGATGACCGAGACGGCCCAGCCCATCGCGGCCAGGCTGACACCCAGGCCGTTCTGCATGAGCGGGAGGACGGCCGCGACCTGACCGAGGCCCGAGGCGGCCAGGACACCACCCAGATAGACGCTGACCACCGTGCCCCACCGGGTGCCCGTGTTGATCGACATCATGCTGTCTCTCGATTCTCAGAAAAGGCCGGTCAGTGACGGGAAGGTCTCGACGACGCGGAAGCGCTCGTCCTGCGGCGGCACCTCGGCTACTTCGAGTTCCCACGTCGCATGGTGCGGGATGAGAACGGTGCCCAGCCCGGCCGCTCGCGCCGGCAGAATGTCCGAGCGCGGCGAATTGCCGATCATCCAGGTCCGTTCGGGGCCGGTGTCCCGCTTGCCGACCAGTTCCTCGTAAACCGCCACCGTTTTCTCCGGCACGATCAGCACATCGTCGAAGAATCGCGAAAGGCCCGACGCGTCGATCTTGGCGCGCTGTTCCGCGGTGTGGCCTTTGGTGAGTAGAAGAAGTTCATTGCGGCGGCTGAGCGACGCCAGCGTCTCCGGTACGCCGTCGATCAGCTCGAGCGGCGCCTCGACGATGCCTCGGCAGAGATCGCCGATCAGGGCGACATCGGCTTCCCTCGTGGATTCGTCGTGATAGTGCGTCAGCATCTCCAGCAGGCTGATCTGGAAGATCTCCACCCCGTAGCCGTACCGGTCGCTGTTCTTCCGCTCGATCCGGTTGAGATGGGCACGCACCGACGGCCGGGGATGCACCGGGTCGACGAGTTCCATGACGTCGTCGATGACCCTCTCGAAGAGGATGTTGTTCTCCCAGAGAGTGTCATCGCCGTCGAAGATGAGCACCTGGTCAGGGTCGGTCACGAGTGGACCGCTCCGTCGGTCAGCGGCGCGGACGTCGCCGGCTCGTGGGGCAGGCCCAGCCGCGCGGTGCCGGACACCGGGTGCGCGATCATCGTGATGCCGTCGGCTCGCAGCGCCTTGTCGATCTCCTCCGCGGAGAATTCACTGAGCCCGGCATCGTTGAGGATCCGCAGGTCGGTGGAGTGCAGCGGCAGCTCTCCGATGCGGACCTGGCGTACGTCGCCGACGTTGTGCCCGTGGTGTGCCGACGGTAGAGCGACCGGCGTCTCCGCCCGGAAGGCGAACATCACCAGGTGGTAGTCACCCTCCGCCCACTCACCGAGCATCTCGTACATGGCGAACAGGGTGAGCTCGTCCACCACGCAACCGGTCTCCTCAGCGACCTCTCGCCGAGCGGCCTGCTCGGCGGTCTCGCCGACCTCGATGGAACCGCCTGGCAGCAACCAGTTACCGGCGTACGGACCCCGGAGCTGCTCGACGAATGTCACGGTGCCGTCCGGACCCGGGACCACGGTCAGCGCCGCGGTGACGAGCCGCTTGAACCGCGTCCGAGGAGTGGCATCGGTCATCTGTCGCCTTTCGTCTTGTCAGTACTCAACGGGCCGGCCGCCCTGGGAGATGTTCAGCAACATTCCGATGCGTTCGCCCTCGACGAGTCCCTTACGCACATACGGCTCGGAAATGGTGGTGAAGCCGTTGCTGGCCAGCGTGAGCCCGGGCCGGCCCAGGTCTCTGCCGCAGACGATCACTTTGGCGCGCACGTCGAACTTCATCGCCATGGCCAACACCTCACGGGTCGGGTCCGTGCACTCGACGAACGCCAGGAATTCCGCTCGGGCATGGAGAGGATAGCGCACCGCGGTCACGTTGATTCCGGCACTCCGCAGGTGGGCGTACATCAGGTATTCGTTCTGCATGCTCATCAGCGTGAGGCCCGACTCCGCACCTGGAAGAATGGTCGGAAAGGGCGCCTCGGACGCTCGCACCATGACATTGTCGATCTCGAAAGCCGGGCTGAGGCGCGCGTCGACGTAATGCCCCTTGAATTCGCCGAAGGGTCCCTCCGGCTCGAGGCGGTCCGTCACCCGGCCATTGATGACATGGGTTGCCGAGAGCGGTACGGGCAACCGGTCCTCGGTCACCCGCAGATGACTGCCGAGCAGACGTGCCGCGACGGTGTAGTCGTCGCCTTCGGCGGGCAGCCGGGACGCGGCCACCATCATCAGGGCCGGGTCCGCGCCCAGGAACACGGTGAGCGGCATGCCCTGTCCCTGCTCGGCCCACGCCTGCGCGTTGCGGTACCCGTCGGTGCGCGGATCCATGAAGATGCGCGCGTGCCGGTTGCCGACCACCTGGATGCGGTAGACGCCCAGGTTCACCGACCGGCCGTCCGGATCGGCGGAGACGGCGACGCCAGCCGTCACGTACCGTCCCGCGTCGCCCGGTCGGTGCTGCACCACCGGCAGATCGTCGAGCCCGCCCACCTCGTGCCACGGTGCCGGCGCGGTCGTGTGCTCGACCCCGGGGGATCCGCCCTCCAAGCGCTGAGTCATCGTCTCGAGCCACGTGCCGGGGTGCAGGCCCAGCGACGCCAGGATCACCGGCCGGGGATAGGGATTGGCCAGGACCCGCCGGCCGGGCCGGTCGACCAGGTGCTCGAACACCACGGTCGGCCGGTAACCCCGTTCCCGCTCCAGGTCGGCGAGCCGGCGCATGAGCTCCACCGACGACGCGACCGGCTCCCGGCAGCGGAAGAGGGCGGCCGCGTCGTAGTGGTCCGGTAATCCGAGTGCCGCCGCGTCAGCACCGGTCAGCACGCTCACCCCGCCCCCACGGCGACCCGGCGGCCGGACTCCGCGAGGTCGGCCCACCCGTGCTCCCAGGGGAAGACGATCCAGTCGTCGAGGACCACCGGACAGTAGTCCGGGATCAGTGGCGAGCGGTGGTTGCGGACCAGGGCCACCGACCGGACCTGGCCGGCGCCGAGATCCGACAGGTGCTCACGGACGACCTTCTCGGTGGCACCGGTGCCCACGATGTCGTCCACGATGAGTACCCGGTCCTCCGGCCCGATCCGGGCCGGTGAGACGACCTCCAGCACGGGCGCCTGCTTGGCCGCGTACCGGTCGTCGCTCTCGGTACGCCGTACCCGGACCGTGTGCGTGGACGGGACGTCGAGCACCGTGGCGAGGTAGGCCGCCGCGGTCAGCCCACCGCGCGCCACCGCGCAGATCACGGTGGGCTCGAAGCCGTCGGCTCTGACCCGTTCGGCGGCCCACGTCACGCAGGAGCCGAAGTCAGTCCAGGTCAGGACATACATTCCCGTGCGTGTCCACATGCCGGGGATCTCACTCACCGCGAGCTGCCTCTCCTCGGTAGTCCAGTGCGAGTTGCGGTGCCCGGTCGCGGGCGTGCGGGCCGTTCTCCGCGCGTCCCGCTCCGGTCACCCGTACGAAACTCGCGCGCTGCCGCAGGTCGTCCAGCGTGGCGGCGCCCGAGTACGTCATCGCCGATCGCAGCCCGCCGACGAGCTGGTGCACAGTGCCGGCGAGCGGTCCGGTCGGCAGGAACGTCATCTCGACGCCCTCGGGCACATACCGCTCGACCTCCTCGGCACTGACCGTCTGGTCGGCCGCCAGCTTGAGCGTCAGGTCCATCCCCAGGGTGGCGAATCCCCTGCTCACCTTCAGCTGCCGGCCGTTCTCCCGGACGGGGCGCGCCTCGCTTTCGTCCGCGCCGGCGAGCGCGGAACCGGCCATCACGACGGCGGCGCCCGCGGCGAGGGCCTTGGCGATGTCGCCGGATGTCCGGATACCGCCGTCGGCGATCAGTGGCACGCCGCTGATCCGCGCCTGCTGGCCACAGTCGAGCAGCGCGCTCAGCTGCGGCACGCCGCTGCCGGCGACCAGCCGGGTGGTGCAGACACCGCCCGGTCCGATGCCCACCTTGACGGCGTCGGCGCCCGCCTCCGCGAGGTCGCGGGTGCCGGCCGCGGTGGCGACGTTGCCCGCGACGAGCGGGACGTCCGGATAGCGGGTCTTGAGTTCCCGCACGACGTCGATGACGTAGTCGGCATGCCCGTGCGCGACGTCAACGAGCAACGCGCTGGCTCCCGCCGTCACGAGGCGGTCGGCCCGCTCGGCGTAGTCGCCGCTCACGCCCACCGCGGCTCCGACTTGGAGGGTGCCCGCGCTGTCGGCGGTCGCCACCTCGCCCTCGGCAGCGGCTGACCGGACCTCGCTGACCTGTGCCACCTGCTGGTCCACCGTCTGCATGCGGTGCACGAAACCGAGCCCGCCCAGTCGCGCAAGAGCGATCGCCATGCGTGCGCCGGTGCACCACTGGGTGTTCGCGGAGACGATGGGCACGGCGAGGCGGATGCCCGGGAGGAAGTCGGTGGACACGTCCACCAGCTTCCGGCTGCGGATCGCGGAGCGCTGCGGTACCAGCAGGACGTCGTCGAAGGACAGCGCCAACGGGATCGACGTGTCGCCGGCCCGCGTGGCGTGCCCGTTCGATGCCGCAGCCGTCGAGATCAGGCCCGCCATTGCGAGGTGCCTCCGCCGATCAGCGCGAACAGCTCGGCTCGCATCGCCGGGTTCTCCTGGAACGCGCCGGTCCACGCGGTCGAGGTCATCACCGCGCTGGACCGGATGCCGCGCATGGTCATGCACAGGTGCTCGCCACGGGTGATCACGGCAACGTCGGAGGCGTCGGCGATCTTCACGATGTCGGCGGCGATGTCGTTGGTGAGACGTTCCTGTACCTGCAGGCGGTGGGCCTGGTCGTGCGCGATCCGGGCGAACTTGCTGAGGCCGAGGATGCGGTTCGTCGGCACGTACGCGATCGTGACCGAGCAGAAGAACGGCAGGAGGTGGTGCTCACAGAGCGACCAGACCCCGATGTCCGAGACCACCACGGTCTGCCCGAAGGTGGACGTCTCGAAGAGGGTGCCGGTGTTGCCCGGCTCGTAGTGCATGAATTCACGCCACCAGCGGGCGTAGCGGGCCGGCGTGTCGCGGAGCCCGTCCCGGTTGGGGTCCTCGCCCAGTTCCGTCAGCAGCATCCGGGCGATGCCCTCCAGGGCATCCGGTCGGCCTTCGGCGTCCGGCTGGTCGGCATCGTGTTCGATCGCAGACTGCATCGTCATACTCCTCTGGTTCCGCCCCACACGAGGACGTGCATCCGACTGCTGAGGTTCCATCCGCGCTCCACCACCGCGGGTGCGAGCGCCGACAGGCCGCCGAGGACGCTGGCGACGTCGTCGCCCTTCGGCATGATCCAAATTGGTGCCAAGCCGTACTGTTCGGCGAGCACAGCCACCTCATCGAGGTCGGACTCGTCCTGGCAGACGAACTTGAAAGCCACATCCGGCGTCGCGTTCAGGCTTCGCAACGCTTCCGGCTTTATGCGTTTGTGCATCGGATCGCCCCCGTGCCGCAGCTTGGGCGACACGTTGAAACGGACGCCGGCGAGCCGGATTTCCGGGGCCGGGGCGATCGTTCCGTTCGTTTCGAATTCGACCCGCCGGCCGGCTGCCACCAGCCCTTCGACGAGCGGCACCAGCCGCCTTTGCTGGGACAAAGGCTCGCCACCGGATATAACGATGAGAGGCACCGGGAAGGCCAGCAGGCGGTCGAGTAATTCGCCTACCGGTGTTCGGTGCAGCTCCTTGCGAGGGTCATAGGCGATACCGGAATCACTTTTACCGGTCCAGTCCCAGGTGTAGGGGGTGTCGCACCAGTGGCACGAGAGATTGCAACCGCCGAGTCGCAGAAAGGCACACAAATTTCCGGTTGACGGTCCTTCTCCCTGTACGGTCAGGTCGGGCCGAAGATTTCATTGACGACAATCATCGGACCCGGGGTGGCATCACCCCCCTTCGTCACGGACAGCAACTGCCCGTTCGTGGAGATCGGTGCCTCACTCATCGAACGGGGTTCGGCCGGTATTCGGCCCACGTCTTCGGGGTCTCCGAGACGCGTACCGCGGTGAGTTCCGGAAGGTCCTTCTGCCACCTCTCGAAGACCCATCTCGAAATGCTCTCGGCGGTCGGATTCACGCCGTCCATCACGTCGTTGAGATGCCGGTGGTCGACGGTCTCGTCGATCCACTTCTTGACGGGATCGAGAGCCCGGTAGTCACGGACGAAGCCGACCGCGTCCAGTTCCCCTTCGGCCACCAACTCCACCGTCACCACGTAGTTGTGACCATGGGTGCGACCGCACGGGTGTTCGGCGGGCAGCCCGGCCAGGACATGACTGGCCGAGAAGCTGAATTCCTTGGAAATGGTGAACAACAGTTCCTCCTCGCTTTCCGGTATGGCTCACTCGTGACTGCCGGCCGATTTGCGCGAGCGGCAGCGCTCATCTCGTTGAAGTGTCGAATTTCTCGGCAGCAGTGACGGCCGCGTCCTGATCGGAAGCCGGCCGGCATCATTGCGTATGCCACTTCCGTGCGGCCGTTGAACTCCTCAGTCATTCCGGATGGCCCCGGACGACTTCCGGTGATTGAAATCGATGTCTGAGTGGCACTGAATGTTCAGGCGGTGCCATGGGCCGATGCGGTGCGTGGATGTAACGCGCCCGGCCTGGCCCGGGTGGGTGTCATTGATGCGTTCGACGGCACGCTGCGTACTTGTCGCGCCCTCGCATACCGCCAGAAAATCGCTATTCGAGGAGCTGAGCTTGCCAAATCGAAGGCGATTTGTGATATGGCGTGCTCACATCTGGGTTCCCTCTCTCCCCGCAGAGGTCAGAACACAACTTCATACACTTCGATCTATATGTGTTGTCTGAATCGATCGTGCCATCAGATCGAAGGGGGTGCAAGAGATTGGCGGATCTAAATTGCTGAGAAGTCCGTCCATGGATCTCATGATAGAGCTATCCGGCATTGTGCTCACGCAGTCGTGCCACGGCATGCCCAATCACGGATGGGCCCGCCGTGGTCGCGATCAGGCGCCCGGACGCCACACGGCCGGAACAACCGCGGGAGACCGGGCGCGTGCCGGTCGTGCCGCCTCAGGCCCGCCCGGATTAGGCAGGAGCCGTCGGCAGCCCCTGTGTCGCCCGGACGGCGAGCTCGAAGCGCTCGTAGCAGTCGATCCAGTCGCCGCGGCGGGCGGGGTCGAAGAACGGGGCCAGCACCTTCTGCAACACCACATCGGGAGCATGGTCGTGCAGGCGCATGAACGTCTCCAGGTTTCGTAGCCAGCCCTGGTAGATGTCCGTTTCCGGCTCCCGCTCACTGCCCTGGTGGTACACCCTGCCGTCGCGGTCGAGCACGAAGCGGCAGCCGTGCCGGCTGAGCCGATAACCCAGCTCCGAGTCCTCGAGTCCCCAGCCGGTGAACTCCTCCGAACCGCCGCCGACCGCCCAGAACACGGTCCGGCGCACCGAGATGTTGCAGCTGAAGAAGAGGTGCCAGGCCGTCGCCGGCTGCCCGGGTAGGTAGGCGAGCCGATCGAGCAGGTCGAGGCGCATGTCGTCGGAGGTTATCGGGGCGAGGTACGACTCGTCACCGGATCGGCAGTACGCGTCCACGTCGCTCGGCCCCGGCTTGAGGTACTTGCGGAACCCGATGACCGCGGCGCTGTCATCCGCGCGGTGCGCGTCGAGATGACGCTCTACGAAGTCGGGCGAGACGATCTGATCGCCGTCAAGGAAGATCAGCAGCTCGCCGGTCGCCGCCCGGGCGCCGGCGTTACGCGCCGAGCTGCGCGACGACGACTCCGATCGGGGCAGGAAGAGGTACCGCAGCCCCGGCACAAGACCCAGGTGAGCGCGTACGGTGTCTGCTGTCGCGTCGGTCGATCCGTCGTCCACGACGACGACCTCCAACTCGTCGCCGGCCGGCACACGAACGTGCCGTAGCGACAGCAGGCAGTTGTCCACCAGATTCCAGCAGTTGTGTGTCGGGATGACCAGCGATGCCTTCATCGGGACTCCTCGGGCAGGGGCGCCGCCACGGGCTCCGCGACGGCGGGCGCCGGAACGGGCGGCGCGGTGGGTGGGCGGTGCAGCCGGCTGAAAACGATGAGCACGCTCAGCGCGACGAGGCAGCCGGCGGCGCACAACAGGTAGACGCGGTCGTACCGAGCCACCTCCAGCAGGGCGCCGAAGAGCAGGCCGGCAACGACGTTGCCGATGTTGGAGGCGGAGTTGTAGACGTTGGTGCCCGACGAGACCCGCGACCCCGCCATGTCCTGGACGTACGACATGCCGATGCCCATGATGATCGCGATCGACAGGGCGCTGAGTGCCTGCGCGAAAAGGAAGGTCGGGATGCCTTCGGCGAAGGCCAGAGTCAGGTAGTAGCCGCAGGTCACAAGAACCCCGCCGACGATCACGGTGAGCTTGGTGTACCGCCGGCACAGGGCGGCCACCATGACCATCAGCGGAATCTCCACCAGCGCGGCGAAACCGAGCAGGATGCCGATCCACTCGGGGTCGATCCCGTGGTCTTCCCGCAGATAGATCGGGAGCAGGCTCATGCTGATCGAGTTGGCCACCGCCATCAGCAGGAAGAAGCCACCGATCCCGACGACGAACAGCATCGAGATGCGTTCGGTCGTACCCCCGGCCGATTCCTCGGCGGCGACCGTGTTCTCGGCCTTCTGGAAGGCGACGAGCAACCAGAGAAGCAGGAAGCACGCCGCCGCCGCGACGAACACGGCGCGCAACTCGAACCGGGCCCAGAGGAAGGCGCCGAACGACGGTCCGGCGACCCAGGCGAGCGAGAAGCAGGCGCGGATGATGTTCATCCGCATCACCGTGTCGCCGTCGCCGAGCCGGTCGCAGTACGCACGAGCCATCGCGAACAGCATGGTGAAGCCGACCGAGGCGAAGGCGACGAGCGTCATCCCGAGCAGAAGCAGCAGCGCCCAGTTGCTGGTGAACGCCAGCCCCGCGTAGCCGCCGACCCCGGCGAGCGAGCACAGGCGCAACAACCCCAGATGGCCGCCGCGGCGGTCGGCGACCCGGGACAGGAACGTCCCGCAGACGATGGAGGCGGCGGAGAAGCCGGTCAGCAGCAGGCCGGTGAGGATGCCGGAGAAGCCCAGGTCCGTCTTCAGGTAGACGGGAAGGTACGGCAGCGTCAGCGAGTACGTCAGCCCGAGGACGAAGGAGCTCAGGCAGAGTCTGCGCAGTGTCGCGTCACGCAGATAAGGAAGGTAGTTCTTCAACATCACTCAGGTCCCCCGTGGTCGCGTGCAGGCGGTCGAGAAGCGCGTGTTCCGCGGTCAGGACGCGGTCGGTGAGACGTTCGAACGCCTCACCGGCACCGGCCGCGGCCCCGGCGGAGGCGCGCAGGGCGAGGAACCGCAACGAGGCGGTGTCGGCCGAGAGGCGTGCCGCGTCCTCGAGGTGAACCTCCAGGCCGGTGTCCGGCATCCGGGCCGCGAGCAGACGCAGCGCCGCCACCAGCCGTTCCCTGGCCTCGGTGAGGACGTGGATCGGCCGGATGTCGTGCGGCAGCCTGCCGACGATCATCTGCCCGGTGTGGGCACATATGGTGCGCGACGCCGTCGGGCCGATGTCGATGCGTGCCGGCGTGCCGGCGGTCACCGTCAGCGGCGCACCGGCGAGAGCACGACCGAGCTCCGCGCGCAGCACTCCGGCGTCGAAGCTGACCGTCGCCGCGGGGTCGGCCCGGATGAGCAGGAGCGGCCGCCGGTGCGCCGACGACACGTCAGCGGCGGCACACGCCTGCCCGGCCTCCCGCTCGGAGG
>DATMVU010000528.1:0-23570 GCA_035562875.1 Actinoplanes sp.
GGTCGGCCAGCGCCACCGCGGGTGACCGGAACAGCAGATAGGCGGCGAGCCGGGCCACGTCCCGGGTCCGGAACCGGAACAGCGCCGCGATCACCAGCCCGTTCAGCATCCACAGCGTGACCCCGGCCAGCACCACCGCCCCGGCCACGCTGAGTGACACCAGGTTGAAGGCGACGACTGTCAGCCACACACCCCAGATCTGCAGGGCCTGCCGCCAGTTGAGCCGGTACCCGCGCCGGAACAGTGCGGCCGGCCGCAACTCGGTGAGGTCCAGCCGCCGGTGGTGCAGGGCGTAGAGAGCCGCCGCCACCGCCGGACCGGCCGGCAGCGCACACAGCACGGCCAGCGGCAGATTCGACACCGACGGCTCCAGCAACCAGGTGACGGCCAGGCCCGGACCCGCTGTGACCAGCAGCAGAAGCTCGACGACGAGCAGGTGGTAGACGAACGCCGACACCTGCGACAGCAGGCTCGCCCCGAACGCGGTCGCCGAACTCACGGCATGGCCCCGAGCAGGCGCGACTCGTCCCACCACGGTGGTGTCTCGTCGATGACCGGGGTGATCTCCAGCAGCGTCACCTCGTGCCGGGCGAGCGTGATGACCAGCTCGGTGCCGTCGATCCGGGAGTGACTGCGGGCCGGTTCGGCACATTCCCGCAGGATGTCGAGCTGCCGGGGCAGCGGGGAGGCCGGCTGGCCCATCTCCTGCCACGCCGCCCACGCGTTGCCCCGTTCGTCGTCGACCGACGATCGCAGCAGGAAGCCGGTACCGGGCAGCGACAGGCGGATCGTGTGCCGCGACGGTGACCGGCTCATGTCGACGTGGTCGACCGGAGCCCAGGCCAGAACGGTGATCCGCCCCGTCGCATCGGTGGTGATCAGGTGATCGTCACCCCGGGAATGGAGCCGTGGGCCCATGCGCGCGAGAAACGCGTACAGATGGAAGGTCGGCTTTTTGATCTGCCGGTGGGTGAGCAGTCCGAATCCGCCGTGGAACAGTGCGGTCGGTACTCCTTCCTCCTCGAACATGTCGCTGAACGTCCAGTACGAGTAGGAGTCCGCGAAGTCTCCGCCGAACGCCACGACGGGCGCCAGATAGGCGGCGTGGAACGCGGTGTCGTGAATCGGGTTGTCCGGCCGGTACGACGAGTTGAATTCGGTGATGTGCACCGGCAGCCCGGCCAGCGGCGTGCCGGCGAGTTGCCGCCGGGGCAGTGCGAACTGGTCGAGCAGCCGGGATGCCGGATCGAGTGTCTGGTGGGTGCCGAACGGTACGTGCTGGGCCGGTCCGGAGGTGTACGCGTGCCGGCTCACGAAATCGATCGGCACGTCGTGGCGGATCACGAAGTCGGCGAATGTCTCCAGCCATTCGTCCGAACCGGGGGAGATGGCCGGCCCACCGACCTGCAACTCCGCGTCGATCTCCTTGATGGTGGACGCGGTCACCTGATAGAGCCGGTGATAGGCGTCGGCGTCCGCGTTCTGCCAGAACTGCGGCAGGTTCGGTTCGTTCCACACCTCGATCGGCCAGCCACGCACCTCGTCGAGCCCGTAACGGCCGATCAGGTGCGTGATGGTCCCGCGTACCAGATCGGCCCAGTCCTGGTAGGAGCGCGGGGGAGTGACGTTGCCGCGCCACCAGAACACCGTCTGGTCGCCGGAGGCGAGCTCGGACGGCATGAACCCCAGTTCGAGGAAGGGCCGGATCCCCAACTCCAGATAGGCGTCCACGACCTGGTCCAGATAGGTGAACGAGGTCCGCGGCGGACGGTGGACGCCCATCCCGTCGGCGAAGATCCCGTGCCCGCGAATGTGCCGGAACCCGATCTCGCGTTGCACCAGCGCGAGGGATTCCTGATAGTCGCGGCGCAACGCGAGTTCCATCCGGCCGGTGCCGACACACGCGCGCCAGGCACTCATCCGTGCGCCTTCTTGTAGCGCTCGTAGGCCTTGTTCACGATGTCCAGGTACTGGGTGGAGTTCTTGCCCTCCAGTTCCTTGACGTAGGCGTCCCATTCGCTGAGCGGCCGCTGTCCGAGCGCGAACTTGAGGGTGTTCTGGAAGACGTGGTCCTTGAGGGCGGAGTCCCAGAGGGTGACCTGTTCGCGTTCCTCGATGCTCAACGGCGCGGGCGGTGCCATCGCGCGGACCTGCCGTTTGTTCATCTCGGCCTGGAATGCCCTCTCCTCGTCGGAGAACTGCGAGTTGAGCATCGCGGTGCTGCCGCCGTAGGCGAAGACGCCGTTGGAGAATCCGTAGTCGACCTGCAGATTCTTGGGCGCGTCCGGGTTGATGCCACCCCAGGTGATTCCGCTGTCGAGCTTGAACGAGCCGTCGTCGACCTTGCCGGTGTAGGTCTGGCCTTCGATTCCCCATTTGCTGAACATCAGACCGGCGTCGGAGTACCAGAGCCAGTCGATGAACTGCATCATCGCCACGAAGTTCTTCGATTCCAGGGCCTTCTTGGAGATCATGATGCCGTTCTCCAGCCGGGACGTGCCGGGGAGCGTGGCGCCGGCCGGCCCGGTCGGCAGGATCAGCTTGGCGACGGTGGCGCCGGGGATCTTCGCGATGTCCTTGCGGGCCTCGTTGACGACGGTCTGCGCGTTGGCACTGATCATGAACGACTTGCCGTTGGCGAACTTCTGACGGGCGATGTCGTCGGTCTGCGTGAAACTCTCCGGGTCTAGCAACCCTTCTTTCACCAGCGTGTGCACATATTCCAGGGTCTGCCGGTACTGATCGGTCGAGCCGGAGTAGACGAACCTCGCGGCGGCCGGGTCCCAGTGGGTCGGCGTCCAGCCCCAGCCGACGTGCGCGTCGTGGGCGGTGCCGATCAGGTTCAGCAGGTTGTTCGCGCCGGGCTGCGGCGGGGTGCTCCAGCGGTCGGACAGCGGATAGAGATCCGGATGCGCCTTCTTCATCTCGCGCAGCACCGTCGTCAGATCGTCGAAGGTCTGCGGCGCGGTGAGCCCGAGTCTTGTCATCACGTCGGTGCGAACCGCGAGCGTGTAGTCCTGCCAGACGTCCTCGTGCAGGCCCGGGAGCAGGTAGTACTTGCCGTCCTCGGCCTTGAACTGGTCGAGGTTGGGCTGCAGGTTCCACCGCGCCACCTTCTCGGTGAAGTGCGGCATCAACTCGGCGTAGTCACTGACCGGCAGAATCGCGCCGCCGGCGATGAACGCCTCCTCGTCCGGGTGGTAGGTCTTCGGAATGATGAACGGCGCGTCCCCGGCACTGACCATCACGCTGCGTTTCTGGTTGTAGTCACTGCCCGGCACCGCCGTCGACTCCAGGGTCACGTTGGTCCGCGCGGTCAGTTCCTTGAAGAAGGGCCAGTCCGCCTTGTACGGATACCCCTGGTTGCTGAGCATCAGGATCGAGAACGTCAGCGGTTCGGTCGCCTTGAACTGGTCACCGGCCTTGAACCCGTCCATCGCCCCGGCGCGCTTCTCGCCGAGACCCTCGGCGCCGCCCTCCTCTTCCGAGCACGCGCCGAGCCCGGCGGCCACGGCGGCGGCACCGGCGGCGGTGAACAGGTGGCGTCTGGTCAGCTGAACCATGGCGGAGCGCTCCTAACCTTTGACGGCGCCGAGCATGACGCCGGAGACGAAGAATCGCTGGATGAACGGGTAGACGAGCATGATCGGCAGCATGGTGAGGACGATCGTGACGGCCTGGATGCTCGCCGCGATCTGCAGTGCCGCCTCGCTGGAGGCGGTGATGTCGGTGCCCGAGGTGGCCCCGGCGATGAGGTTGCGCAGATAGACCGTGACCGGGAACAGCTCCTGCCGGTCCATGTAGAGGAAACCGGCGAACCACGAATTCCAGAACGCCACCGCGTAGAACAGCAGCATCGTGGCGAGCACCGCCTTCGACAGCGGCAGCACGATGCGCAGCAGGGTGCCGTACGTTCCCGAGCCGTCGACCGCCGCGGCCTCCTCCAATTCGGTCGGCAGGCTCTCGAAGAAGGCCTTCATCACGAGCAGGTTGAATACGCTTATCGCGTTCGGGAGGACTATCGCCCACAGTGTGTTACGGAGGCCGAGAGCGCTGACCAGAACGTAGTTGGGGATCAGGCCGCCGTTGAAGAACATCGTGAACACCGCGATGCCGACCAGCACGCTCCGGCCGCGGAGTTGCCTCTTGGACAGCACGTAGGCGTAACAGGTGGTCAGGAACAGGGCGATGACCGTGGCCACCACCGTATAGACCACGGTGTTGCGATAGTTGGTCCAGAACAGGGCATCGGACATGACTTTCTCGTACGTCGTCGTGTTGAAGCCTTTCGGCCAGATCGTCACCTGACCGGATCGGATCTCCTGCTCGCCGCTGAACGAGCGGGCCACGATGTTCACGAACGGGAACAGCGTCACCAGCACCACGACCGTCAGCACGATCCCGTTGACCGCCTGGAACACCCGGTATCCCCGGGTCGCCGTCACCACAGGCTGGTTCCGGCCACGCGGCGGGACAGGGTGTTGGCGCCGAGCACCAGGGCCAGGCCGATCAGCGACTCGAACAGGCCGATCGCTGCGGCGTAGCTGAAGCTGCCGGAGACGATGCCGACCCGGTACAGGTACGTGGAGACGACGTCCGCCGTCTCGTACGTCAAAGGGTTGTAGAGCAGGAGGACCTTCTCGAAACCGACGGCCAGGAACGTGCCGACGTTGAGGATCAACAGCGTGATCATCGTCGGGCGGATGCCGGGTAGCGTCACGTGCCAGGTCTGCCGCCAGCGGTTCGCGCCGTCGACCTTCGCCTGGTCGTACAGGTCGGCGTCGATGGTGGTGAGTGCTGCCAGGTAGAGGATGGTGCCCCAGCCGACCGTCTGCCAGACCTCGGACGACACGTAGAGCGTCCGGAACCAGCCGGGATCCTGGATGAACGCGACCGGATCCTGCCCGATCGCCCGCAAGCCCTGATTGATCACGCCGTCCACCGACACCGTCTGGAAGATCAGGCCGGCGATCACCACGATCGACAGGAAGTGCGGCAGGTACGAGACGGTCTGCACGAACCCTTTCAGCCAACGCGTCCGCACCTCGTTGAGCAGCAGCGCGAGCACGATCGGCAGCGGGAAACAGAACAGCAGCGTCAGCCCGCCGATCACGATCGTGTTCGTGAACACCTGCCAGAACGTCGGATCGTCGAGGAACATCCGGAAATACCGGAGCCCCACCCAGTACTCACCGAACAGATCCCCGCCCGGTTCGTACCGCCGGAAGGCAATGACGTTCCCCAGCATCGGCAGATACCGGAAGATCACAAAGAACACCAGCGGGAGTACGGCCAGTGAGTACAGCTGCCAGTCGCGTCGCAGCGACTGGAGCATCGTGCGGCGCCGGGGCTTCGGCGCCGGCTGTGGTGGGACGTCGCTGCCGACGTCCCGTTCGGACGTGATCACCATGAGGCCGTCAACTCCGAAAGTTTCATCGACGAACCGGTATGTCTGGCGGCGAACGTAAATCTGTTACGAGCATGTGTCAAGGCACATCAGGCCGCTGTTCTGATGGTGATCAGTAGTGGACTACGTCGATGGATGGCCGGTATGGTGCAGCGAAATCCGACTCGCAACTACCGACGGTGGTGCGTGATGTTTCGATGACCGAACCGCGGACGACCATCGCGGTGATCGCCGACGAAGTCGGTGTGTCGGTGACAACCGTGTCGAAGGTTCTCAACGGGCGTTCCGACGTCGCAGCCCAGACCCGGGCCCGCGTCGAAGCCAGCCTGCAGGCACACGGCTACCGCCGGCGCAGCCGCCGCCCACCCGCCGTCACCGGCCACATCGACCTGGTCTTCCACGAATTCGACGCGGCCTGGGCGATGGAGGTGATCCGCGGCGTCGAGACGGTCACCACCGCCGCCCGCGTCGAACTGCTGATCTCGCAACTCGACGGCAGCCACCGGCCACCCCGGCACTGGGCCGACGACGTCCTCGCCCGCAACCCGCTCGGCATACTCCTGGTGCTCTGCCATCCCAGTGAAGCCCAGCAACGGCAACTGCACCGGCAGCGCATCCCGTTCGTGGTCCTCGACACCGACAGCGCCACCGCGGCCTCGGTGCCGACGGTCGGCTCCAACAACTTCAACGGCGGCCTGCTCGCCACCCGTCACCTGCTCGAACTCGGCCATCGCCGGATCGCCGTGGTCTCCGGCCCGGCCGATGTGCTGTGCAGCCGGGCCCGGGTCGCCGGCTACCGCTCCGCTCACGACGAACACGGCCTGCCGGCCGACCCGGGCCTGGTGCGGTACGGACAGTTCACCGGTGAGACCGGCTATCAACATGGACTCGAGTTGCTCAATGTTGACGAACCTCCGACCGCGGTCTTCGCCGGCTCCGACATGCAGGCCATGGGCGTCATCCGGGCCGCCCGCAAGCTCGGCCTCCAGGTGCCGGCCGACCTGTCCGTGGTCGGCTACGACAACGTCGAGATGGCTGCCTGGTCGCCGACCCCGCTCACCACCGTCGACCAGCACGTCAAGGACATGGCCGGCATCGCCACCCGGATCCTGCTGGACCTGGCGCGGGGCGTGCCGGTCCCGATGACCCGCGTCGACCTGGTCACCGAACTGATCGTCCGGGAAAGCACCGCCCCACCCGCGGAGACCCGCCGATGACCGATCCCGATCAGCTTCCGGAGGAGCCCGCCGACTTCGGCGACCTCTGGGCCCCGCCGTTCACGTCCGCCCTGCTCAGCGTCGAACCGGTGGAGAACCACCTGGGCCTGCTCGACTGCTGGGACGTCAGCTTCGCGGGCTTCGGCGGCGATCCGGTCCGGGCCTGGTACACCCGCCCCGCCGGGCACCCCGGCCGGCTGCCGGCCGTCGTCGAGTACGCCGGCTACGGCCGCGGCCGAGGGCTGCCGCACGAGCGCCTGACCTGGCCCACCGCCGGGTACGCGCACCTTCTGATGGACAACCGGGTGGGCCGGGCCACCGACGGCATCCTCGACCCGCACGGCTACTACTACCACCGGCTGATCACCGACGCCGTGCACGCCGTGTCAGCGGTGCGTGCGCTGCCCGGAGTCGACCCCGCCAGGGTCGCCGTGGCTGGAAACAGTCAGGGTGGCGGGCTCGCCCTCGCGGTCGCCGGCCTGGTCCACGATCTGGCCGCGGTCCTGGTCTCCGCGCCGTTCCTGTGCCACATCCGGCGGGCCGTCGATCTGACGACCCTTGCGCCGTACGGGGAGATCTCCACCTATCTGGCCACCCATCGGGAGGCCGGTCCCGCCGTCTGGAACACGCTGAACTACTTCGACGGCGTCCACTTCGCCCGCCGCGCCACCGCGCCCGCCCACTTCGGCATCGGCCTGCGCGACCCGGTCTGCCCGCCGGACACCGGTCTCGCCGCCTACCGCCGCTACGCCGCCGACCGCACCCTGGAGACCTACCCCTTCAACGGTCACGAGCACGGCGAGGGCTTCCACAGCCGGGCCCAGCTCCGCTGGCTCGCCCCGATCCTGCGGCTGCATCCGTAACGGGGGTCCGCGACTAATTCCCGATGCCAGGAGAGTTCGACGAGGAGGAGGCCGGCTGCTCACCGGCTACCACCACTCGGTCCGCCGCGCCGTGAGGCGACATCGTGTTCAGTGCCATCGGCAATCGTGCCGGATCCGTCGGCAGGTACCGCACTTCATGGGGCGTGGTCCGGGTGGACCGGCGATCACGCATGTGACGACGGTGTCCGCTGCGAGCGCGGGCCCCTGGGGCATGCTGGAGTCCGCACCACACGATCATCTTGGGCGCCCGATGAAAATCTGGTGGGCGTCGGGCATGTCGGCGGCGGCCGGTGTCAGCACCGCCCCAGATCAAGGCGCGTCAAGTGGCCCACTGGCCGTCCTAACAGAGCGGAGAGTTCCACCGCGACCCGTAGGTGATGCGGATCGGCGACGTCGACCGATGCGGATTCCCTCGCGGGTGTCGGCGGGTCCTGGTATGGCCCTGCTTCCGCGCTGCGCCGTTCGGCGACGCGGTCGATCCACGCGATGATGTCCTCATCGGGGCCGGTGTGACGGTCGGCGAGTCTCCACACCTCGACGTAGGTCCCGGCGAAGACTGCCGCCGCGGTCTGCGAGTCCCGAACGCGTGCGTCGATGCCGGCCCGAACGGTGCCTCGCGTGTGATCGAAGAGAGTGACGAACGCGTCCCTGCTTCCGCGTGAGATGGGGCCCATCAGCGCGTTGAGATGTGCGCTCAGCGATGCCGATCGGCAGTCGGCACAATCTGCCGCCGCCGTAGGCACCGACCGCACGACGGTTCTCCTGGGAACTATCTGCATCCGAGTCTCCAGCATCGATCGGCTGAGCGGGTCGCCGAGGTCTGGAGCGACAGACGGTCATGGGACACGTGACTGTTCTCTCGAGGCTATGGCACAACGGTCGGCGGGGCCAGCCGGGGACTGCCGCAGCATGCTTCTGGCAGCCCTCGGATCGGCTGTTGCGTCCGGCAGCCAGTTGAACGCATGCGCCAGATGCAGGCAAGGCGCGGCTCTGCGCCTCCGGGCGGCCGCTTCGACCGCCCGGAGGCCGGCCGGTGACCCGCTCACACCGTCGACGATGCGAGTCGTTGCTGTCACCACGAGATGGCTGCGGCGATCCGTAACACCGACCGTCAGGGCCGGAGGTCCCGGCAAACCGGGACCTCCGGCCCTGACGGTTCCCGGCGCCGCAGCGAACGGTCGAATCATGGCCTTCGGCGACGGCTGGGATCGAACCCGTGGTAGCGCGCTCCGGTCCGCCTCGGGTCCCGTCACGGCAGACCTCACCGCCGCACCGTTCGAGGGACTGTCTCGTGCCGTATCGCGGCGCGTACGCGATCGAGGGGGAGCCATCATGCGAGTCCGCGACATCATGACCAGCTCGGTGTACGTCGTCCGGCACGATGCGCCGGTGGAGGACGCCGCCGAGCTGATGACCACGTACGCCGTCACCGCGTTGCCCGTAGTGGACGGCGACGAACGGCTCGTCGGCATGGTCAGCGACAGTGACCTGTTATGGCATCGGGTGCCTGCCGAGCCCGCCACGGATCCGAGACATCATCCGGACGCGGGCGTCGTTCCGGGGCGCAGGCCCGGCGTCGTGGTGGAGGTGATGTCCGAGCGCCCGGTCACCGTCACTCCCGACGCTGACGTGGCCGACGCGGCGCAACTGATGCTCGACAATGACGTTCGTAGCCTTCCGGTGCTGCAGGACCACCGGGTCGTCGGTGTTCTCAGCCGCCGCGACATCCTGAAGACGATGGTCCGCGACGACAGCGTGCTTGCCGCAGACGTGCAACACCGTCTCGACGACTATGCCGGCAGCCACGGCCGGTGGACCGCCACCGTCGAGGCCGGTGTCGCGACGGTCGACGGCGGGTTCCCGAACGAGCAGCAGCGGATGGTGGTCACCGTACTGACGCGTACGGTGCCGGGGGTGGCCGCCGTGCGATTCACCGGCGACCACGGCGATGACAGTCTCCATGGCATCGCTAGCAGGACCGGGTGAAGGGGAGAGCGGTCACAGACCGGATCCTTCGTCGGATGGCGATGCAATCAGAACCCTGGCCGGAGGGGTGACGGAGGGCCACCACCGCGCGTCGCGGTGAGCGGGCGATCGTGTCGAGAGCCGTCCTCGGGTGGCGATCGCGCGGACAGGGCTATCGGCCGGGGATCGATGTGATCCCCGGCCGATGGCCGGTGGCGGTCAGATCAGCCAGCGGTTGCGCTGTACGAAGGGCAGCTTCGCCCACTGGCGGCCGAGTCCCCAGGTGTGCCCGGCGTAGGTGAGCATGGTGACGATCACGCCGAGGGCGTACACGAGGTGGTAGTCCATGATCGGGTTGGTCGAGTGTGTCGCCTCGCCGGCACTGGTGGTCCGGGCGGGCGGGAACTCGGCGAACCACATCAGGAGCATCATCAGGGTTCCGGCGCCGGCGGCCAGGCGCAGGCCGATGCCGAGGAGCAGGGCGGCGCCTACTCCTAGAAGGCCGAGCATGAACAGCCAGTCGGCCCAGGCCTGTCCGGCGATGCCGGTGAAGAAGCCCTGGAAGGGGCCGATGTCGACGCCGGACAGGAATCCCTTGGTGGGAGAGCCGCCGTTGATCCAGGCCCGCTCGGCCGGGGTGGCGTAGCTCCAGCCGAAAAGCTTGTCGAAGAACGCCCACAGGAAGACGAAGCCGAGCGAAATCCGTAGGACCGCGAGTCCGCGGGCCGCGTTGACGGTGAGCATCGAGCCAGGAACCGGGGCCTGTTCGAGGGATGTTGCCGCGCTGTGGCCGACCGTTGTCATGGTGTCCTCCTCAGTATCGATATATCCAAGGCTGACTATTCGCCGGGAAAGCCATGGTCGTAGGAGCCTGCGGTCCCCTCCGGGTAGGCCGAACGGCCTGTGCCTTGCCGTCCGGGCGACCGTTGGCCGGCAACCGGGTGGAGCGGGCCGGTACCGCGTGGGCGAATCGCCGGCCAGGACGGGACGGGACCAACGACACTGGCGTCGCCCGACCGTCGGCCGTGAAATGACGGGCAGAAGCGGCGCGCTTCCGCCGGATCCGCGTCTTCTGTCAGGGAGGTGCGTCATGCTCCACGCCCGACCTGGCATGTCCAGATCACCATCGATGAGTGCGAGGGCGAACGGTCCGAATCGGCGTGCTGCCCGTCATGAACACCGGTGATGCTGCTGGTGCCGCCGTCCCGCGCATCCGGGTCACCCATCGTTACGGGACCAATGGCCCTGACAGGTGCGACAGGGCAGGCGAACGCTGGAGGCATGGCACAAACGATGGCGGCTCCGGCCGAGGTCGACGAACGCCAACCACCGACCGAACTCTTCCGGCATCTGCGTTCCACGCCGGCCGGGCTTCGCTCCCGTGAAGCGACGCGCCGGCTGACCGTGTACGGCCCCAACGAGCTCTCCCGCCGCCACCGGCGACAGTGGCCGCGGCAACTGCTCGCCCAGTTCACCCAGCCGCTCGCGGTGCTGCTGATGATCGCCGCGGTGCTGGCCTGGGCCGGGCATGCGCCCGCGCTGGCGGTCGCGGTCATCGCCGTCATCCTGCTCAACGCCGCGTTCGCGTTCGTTCAGGAACAGCAGGCCGAGCGGGCCGTGGAGGCGCTGGCCGCGTACCTGCCGGTGTCCGCCCGGGTCATGCGCGACGGGGCCCTCGTCGAAGTGCCCGCCCGGGATCTGGTACCCGGCGACGTCATGGAGATCACCGAAGGTGACCGGATCTGTGCCGACGGCCGCCTGATCGACGGGATCCTGGCTGTCGACCTGTCCTCCCTCAACGGCGAATCGGTGCCGGCCACCCGTACCGCAGACGCCGAGCTCGTCCCCGGACCGCTGCTGGAGGCGCGGGAACTCGTCTTCAGCGGCACGTCCTGCACAGCGGGTCAGGCCCGGGCCTTGGTCACGCACACCGGCATGCACAGCGAACTCGGCCGGATCGCCGCCCTGTCACAACGGGGCCGGCCCGAGGCCAGCCCGCTGGAACGGCAGGTGCGCCGGGCTACCTGGATCATCGCGATCGTCGCGGTCTCCGCCGGTGTCGTGTTCCTGCCGATCGGTGTGCTCGCCGGGCTCGGCTGGGCGGCGGCTATCAGCTTCTCCATCGGGCTGATCGTCGCGAACGTGCCGGAAGGCCTGCTGCCCATCATCACCCTCGCCCTCGCCGCCGGCGTCCGGGAACTCGCGAAGGCAGGCGCCGTCGTCAAACGGCTCTCCGCCGTCGAGACGCTCGGGTCGACGACGGTGATCTGCACCGACAAGACCGGCACCCTCACCGAGAACCGGATGCGGGTCACCCGGCTGTGGCTCGCCGGCGGTGACCGGGACGCGACCACCGCCGGCGACGACGCCCGCGCCCGGGACCTCGCCGTCGCCGCCGCTACCTGCACCACCGCTCACCAGGCCGGCGACGGGGCGCCGTCCGACAGCGGCGATCCCACCGAGCTGGCGTTGCTGCGGCTCGCGGAATCGCTGGGCGTACCGGTGCGGGCGGTGGACCGCGACGCCTCCCGCGACGTGCTGTACTCCTTCGACCCGCGAGCCAAGCGCATGTCCACCGTGACCGGCGGCCGACTGCACACCAAAGGGGCACCCGAGTCGGTCCTGCCGTTGTGCACCCGCATCATCGATGCTGCTGGGCGGGTGACCGCGCTGACCGATTCTGTGCGCGTCGAGGTGACCGCGGCTGTCGACCGGTTCGCGACCGCCGGTCTGCGGGTGCTCGCGGTCACCCGCCGTACCGCTGACGCTCATGTGCTCGCGGCCGGCCGGGAAGCCGCGGAAGCGGACCTGACCCTGCTCGGTCTGGTGGCCATGGTCGACCCGCCGCGCGAGGCGGTGCCGGCGGCGGTCGCCGCCGCCCATCGGGCCGGGATCACCGTGCACGTCATCACCGGCGACTACGGCCCCACCGCCGCGGAGATCGCCGCCCAGGTCGGCATCGGCGGTGGCCGCCCGTTTGTGGTCACCGGCACCGAACTCGAACAGATGGGCGACGCCGAACTGGACCGGCTGCTGCGGGAACGGCAGGAGATCGTTTTCGCCCGCTCGTCGCCGGAGAGCAAACTGCGTATCTGCGAGGCACTGCGGGCCGAGGGCCACGTCGTGGCGATGACCGGTGACGGCGTCAACGACGCCCCCGCACTGCGGCACGCCGACATCGGCGTCGCGATGGGCCGCTCCGGCACCGAGGTCGCCCGCGAGGCCGCGACGATGGTGCTCACCGACGACAACTTCGCCACGATCGTACGAGCCGTCGAAGCCGGCCGCCGCGTCTATGACAACGTCCGCAAGTTCGTGCTCTACATCTTCGCCCACGCCGTACCCGAGGTCGTGCCGTTCCTGATCTTCGCCCTGTCCGGCGGAGCGATCCCGTTGCCCCTGACGGTCCTGCAGATCCTCGCCATCGATCTCGGTACCGAAACGCTACCCGCCCTCGCACTGGGCCGGGAAAAGGCCGAACCGGGGCTGATGGACCGCCCGCCGCGCTCACGGCAGGCAAGCGTCATCGACCGGCGCCTGCTGCTGCGGGCATGGGGGCTGCTCGGTGTGACCTCGGCGATCCTGGTGATGACCGGCTTCTTCTGGGTGCTCTGGCGAGCCGGATGGCAGCCCGGCGCCGAACTGACCGACACGACCTACGCGCGGGCCACGACGATGACGTTCGCCGGAATCGTCGCCTGCCAGATCGGCACCGCCATGGCCTCACGCACCGACCACGCCGCGCTGCGCACCATCGGCGTGTTCAGCAATCGGCTCCTGCTCGGCGGAATCCTGTTCGAGCTGGTGTTCGCCGCCGCGCTGATCTACCTGCCGCCGCTGCAGGCCATCTTCGGCACCGCCGCTCTCACCCTCGCCGAACTGGCCTTCCTGGCGCCGTTCCCCGTGCTGGTCTGGGGCGTCGACGAGATCTACCGCGCCCGGCTACGCCGTCGGCCCGCCGCACCCACCACCTGAGGAGCCGACGACTTCGAGGCCACCTCGCCGTCAACGAGGTCCTCACCGACGACCGGACGATGAACCCGGCGAAGTCCCGACTCACCGGGTCCAACGACCCTGCCGCTCGGGACGCCGCAGGCGTGCACTGGAGATACAAGCACCGGTGGTTCCACCGGCGTCCAGGTATTTCTCGGAGGTGCCGTCATGGCTGACATCGACAGGACCACGGCGGAAACCGAAGCACGCCGGCACACCGCCGGGCTGCGGCGACCCACCCGCTTCGGCGATGCGATCAACCGTTACGTCGGAGCGGTCGGCTACACCGACCCGTACACGGCCGTACCGGTCATCGCCGGGTATTCCCATGAGGAGACCGCGGGCCCGGCGGCCGCCGGGGTGATCGTGGTCGGTGTGGACGACGACCCCATCAGCTGCATCGCCGTCGACCACGCCGTGATCGAGGCCGAACTGCATGGCTGGGACCTGCGCATCGTCCACGTCCAGCGCAGCGGCAAGGACGACGCCGGAGAGCGGCTGCTACGCCGGCTCATCGACCGCGTACGTGCCAGCGCCCCCTCCCATTCCGTGACCGGTCGGCTTCTCATCGGGCCCGACCCGGCGCAGCAACTGCTCGCCGACGCCGCGGACGCCGCCCTGCTGGTGGTCGGTCACCGCCACGGTGCCACCGCGACCGCGTTCGGCCGCAGCGTCGCCGACCGGGTCGGCCGACAACACTCCCGGCCGGTCCTGGTCGTACGGATGCCCGGCTGGCCGGTCGGTTCCGAATGGGGCACTCGCCCGATCGTGGTGGCCGTCGACGACTCCGCGCCGTCCCGGGCCGCTAGGGATTACGCCCTCGCCGAGGCGCAGGTCCGCGGCTGCGACGTCACCATGCTGCATTTCGCAGGCGACGGCACGAACATCGACCACCGCCTCGACACACACTCAGCGGTGCCGGTCCATCACAAGATCATCTCAGGGGATGCGGTGACAGCACTGATCGAGGCTTCCGACAAGGCAGCCGCAGTGGTGATCGCCCGCCACGGACATGGGGCGGTCCCCGGAGCTCTGCTGACCGCTGCCAGCCACGTACTACCGCATCGCGCCCACTGCCCGGTGTTCCAGGTGGGCTGACCGCCGTACGTCTCGACCAACCGAAACAGGAGCCGGCCATGGAAGCGCTGCTCGTGATCGTCGTGGTTCTACTGGCCATGCGGCTGGTCGGCGCCCTCGCTCTGCTCCTGGTCGACCACGGCCGGCGCCGTCCGCCCGCGAGGCCGGCCGATCCGTGCCTGTCGCCGGTATGGGCGCTCCCGCCTGTTGCGATGACGGACCCGGAACTGGCGCTTCTCGACCGGCTGCGGGCCGGCGAGATCGGCCGGGACCAGTACCGGTCGGGGATCGCCGGCATCGCGCACCGGGACGCGGCGGCATCACCGCTGCGAGCGCCGGCCCGCCGGCGCGGCCCGGCTGGCCGAAGCTCAAGGCCCTGACCGGAGACCAGAGGCGCGCCGGAACACTCACGGGCGGCAGCCCGATACGGTCACGGCCACGAGACCCGCGCCGCGCAGGTGCTGTTGCTTCTCTGTTCTCCACGGTCAGGCCCAGTCGCCTTGCCAATGGTGACTTCCGCCTCTGGTGCGCCCGGCCCGCCGGGCGTGTGCTGGAAGAAACTGGGAGGCGCCATGAACCGCTACCCGCTGCAGGTCGACGCACACCGCGACGAAGCCCTGAGCCGCTGGCTCTGGCTGGTCAAATGGTTGTTGCTCGTCCCGCACTATCTCGCCCTGCTGGTTCTCTGGCCCGGGCTGGTGGTGCTCACCCTGGTGGCCTACCTGTGCGTGCTGGTCACCGGCAGGTACCCGGCTGCGATTCGCGCCTACAACCTCGGCGTGCTGCGCTGGACCTGGCGGGTCGGCTACTACGGCTACCAGGCGCTCGGCACCGACACCTATCCACCGTTCACCCTCGCGGATGTTCCGGACTATCCAGCCCGCTTGACACTGGCGCCGGCGGAACCACTGCCCCGCTGGCTACCGCTGGTGGCCTGGCTGTTCGCGGTACCCCACATGATCATTCTCGGCGTGCTGAACGGCGCGGCCGGCCGGGTGGGCGGCAACGGCGACTCCGTGACGTCCGGTCCGCTGAGCGTCACCGTGGCTCTCTTGCTGATCGCCGCCGTCGCGCTGCTGATCACCGGCCGCTATCCACGCGGTCTGTACGACGTGCTGATCGGCGTGGCACGCTGGAACCTTCGGGTGGCGGCCTATCTCTGCCTGCTCACTCCCCGGTTCCCGCCGTTGCGGCTGGACCAGGGCGAGACCGAGCCGAACCCGTTGCCGCACGACCATGTCGCCGCACCACCCGGCCCGGTCCCGCCGCTTCCCGTCGCCGGGTCGGTCATCGCCCTGGTCGCAGGCGTGCTGCTACTGGCGCCCGCCCTCGGCACGGGTATCGGTGGCGGCGCGCTGCTGGCCCTCGACAGCGGACGCGACAGCACGGGCTATGTGAGCAGCCCGGACCTGAGGCTCGAAACCACCACGGCAGCGGTCACGGCGGAAAACCTCACGATCGCCGACACCGACGTGTGGACCCGTGCAGCCGGCGATGTCGGCGGCCTGCGGTTGACCGCCACGTCACCGACCGGCCGGGCGCTGTTCGTGGGAGTCGCCCCTCAGCTCGCCGTCGATGCCTGGCTTGCCGGGACCACACACGACCAGCTGACCGGCCTGGACGACAGCCGGGCGGTGTACGACCGGGCCGCTGGGACGTCGCAACCCGCCACCGACCCGGCCGGCCAGAGCTTCTGGCTCGATCAGGCCACCGGACCCGGCACCGCGATCCTGCAGTGGGATGTCGTCGACGGTGACTACGCCGTGGTCGTCGCCAACCTGGACGGATCACCGGGCGTCGTCGTGGACGTCAACGCCGCCATTCGGGTCCCCGAACTGGCAGGGCTGGGCGCCGTTCTGCTGATCATCGGCGTGCTGCTATCGCTCACCGCCATCGCGTTGATCGTCGTCGGCGGCACGGGACTCGGCCGGCGGCACGGCAACGAACCTCCTTCGGCTGGAACCTCGCCGCCCGTGATATCCGATCCGCCGGTGCCGGTCGGAACCTGACCGGTCCAGCCCCGGCCGGCAGTCCTGTGGTGAAACACCACAGGACTGCCGCGTACGTCGGCGAGCCGCTGCCGAGGTGAGGTTCTCCGGTGACGCGTCGGCGTACAGGCTGGTATGGCCCGGCGGCCGCACGGGATGATCGCACGGATCGAGACGATCCTGCCGTCCACGTGCAGAGCGTCCACGGTCGCGGGAACCGCCGGGCGGTCCTGTCAGGTCACCGGTGTTCCGCGCGCGGACGGTCCACGTAGACGGGGCAGTCGGCGTGGTGCAGCAGTTGCAGCCCGGTGGAGCCGAGCATGGAGCCGACGATCACGCCATGGCCGCGGCTGCCGACCACGACCATCTGGGAGCCGTGTGAGACGCCGGCCAGCACGCCGGCTGCGCTGTCGTGCGACACCAGAGTCTCGACCGCGACGGCGGGGTACTTGACCCGCCACGGCGCTAGCTGCTCCTGCAGGCGGGCGCGTTCGGCGGTGTCCTGTTCCGGGGTGGCGATCGTCGCCGCCGGAACGGAGTAGCCGTAGTACAGCGGCACAGCCGGTAGATAGGTGCGGACCGCGACCAGGCCGGTGCCGCGGCCTGCCGCGGCGGCGAACGCTGTGGAAAGTACGTGTTCGGTCGTGTCGGAGTCGTCGACGCCGACGGCTATCGGTCCTTCGGTGGCGTCGGCCCGTCCCCGGACGACGACCACCGGGCATGGGGCGTGGGTGGCTAGCCGCTGACTGACCCCGCCGAGCAGCAGCCCGGCGAAGCCGCCGTGTCCCCGGCTGCCGAAAACCAGCAACTCCGCGGCCTCGGCCGCGTCGAGCAGCCGTGCGGCCGGATTGCCGATCAGGGTCACTTCCGTGACCTCGACCCGCGGCGCCACCGCCCGGGCGGTCGCTGCTGCCGCCGCCGTCACCTTCTCGGCGAGGCTGCGGGCAATCTCGAAGCTACCGCCGGCGAACTCATAGCGGGCGGTGTTCCAGTCCCAGTCCAGCACGTGCACGACACGAAGATTCATGTCCAGGCGCGCGGCCTCGCGGGCCGCCCACTGCACTGTTGCCGAGCCTGTCGCGGCGCCGTCGGTGGCGACGACGATGGTGGGAGTTCGCATGGCTCCTCCTTCTCCATCTCTCCCTTCATCGTGATTCATATCGATATACATCGACAGGGCAACAGGTCATACCCGGTGGTGCCGAAGGTCCTGCCCCACGCCGGGGCACCTCAGTTTCGGCGTCCCCATCCCAGATAGAGCACCGGTCCGAGCGGCTGCACGAACAGGGTGGGCCACCACGCTGCTTTCGGGCCGCGGATCTGCCCGGCCGGGCGGCGTGCCAGGTCGACTGCGGCGACGACGGTCAAGGCCACTTCTACCGGTGCCAGCACCAGCGTCGTCGCTCGTTGCCAGCGCGGTAGATCTTGCCATGCAGTACGTGTCATGGTTCCGTGTCTCCTTCACTGACGAGGGGATCGTCCAGCGGCGTGCCGCCCCGGTGAGGATCCAGCCCGGTCACAACGGGCCGGTCTCGTGCTGGTGCTCCGGAACGACGGCGACCGGGCAGGACGCTTCAGTCGCCACCGTGAGCGGCACGTCTCCGGTACGGGCACGGCCGATGACACCACGGCGTTTGTCGCCGACCACGAGAAGCCGGGCTCCCACGCCGGCTCGGGTGAGGGCTTCGATGACCGGACCGTGCAGAACGGCGCGCCTGATCGGCATCGCCGGGCATCTCACCGTCCACGGTTCCGTCGCGTCGGCCAGCAGTTCCCGAGCGGCCGGCTCGGTGGTGAACTGCGTGGACAGCGTGACGTCGTCGTAGATGTGGTCGTCAGAGCTCGCCGCGGAGACGTGGACGGCGGCCAACGGCAGGCGATGCTCGTCGGCGTACCTGGCCGCGAACTCCATCGCGGTCTGGCTGGACGAGCTGCCGTCCACGCCGATCACCACGTGTCCGCCGAACAGCGCCCTGGACGCCGGTGGCGGTGTGGCCCGGGCCACCACCACGGGACAGTGCGCCTGCCGGAGCACCCGCCGTACCGTCCGGCCCCCTGCACCGGCGCCGATCACCAGGAGCCGGACGCCCGCTGACGCCTCGGCCAGCCGGTCCGACGGATCGCCGCCGAAGATCCGCAGGGAGACACGTTGCCCACCGACACGTGCTCGGGTCTTCGCGTACGCGCGGGCGAGAGGTGGATCGATGAGCTCCAACTCCGCCGGTGCGGGTCCGCCGGTGAGGTGCTCCAGCGGTGAACCGGGCGGACAAACATGCACGAGCACGAGAGGCGTGTGGGTCCAGTCGGTCTGCTCGGCGGCCCATGCCAGCGCGGGCGAACCACCTGACCCGCCGATGCCGACACCGATCGAGTAGCCCATGACGGATCACCTGCCCCCTGACAGTGACGGCGTGGCAACCGCACACGCCATCAGACCTGTGCGGCTGGCGCCGCGGCCGGCGCCGAGGCCTACGGGGCCCAGGTACATCGTCCGGGCCGGTACCACCGGCAGGGCAGGGCCTGAAGTCCCTTCTCATCCGCTGATGGGGACCCGCCAGGTCAGCATCGTGCCGGTGCCTTCCGAGGCAGAGCCGATCTCCAAGGTGCCACCCAGGTCGTGCGCTCGTTCACCCATGTTCACGATGCCGCTGCGGGCCCGTCCCGGGTCGCAGCCGATGCCGTCGTCCTCGACGCACACCACGATCTCACCGTCCGCAGCGCGCACGGACACCCGGGCGTTGGTGGCGCGGGCGTGCCGGGCGATGTTCGACAACGCCTCGCCCAGCACTGCCACGATCTCAGGTTTGACGTCGTCGGGTATCGCGCTGTCCACCGGGCCGGAGGTGTCCAGGCCGGGCCGGAATCCCAGCGTCTGCGCCGCAGCCTGTACCAGTTCGCTGAGTTCGGCGCGCAATGACGGTCCGAAGGTGGTACGCAACTCGAAGATGGACCGTCGGATGTCGCGGATGGTCGCGTCCAGCTCGTCGACCGCCGCGTTGATCCGCCCGACCGCCTCCGGCCTGACCGCATGCGGAACCGCACCCTGCAACTGCATGCCGGTCGCGAACAGCCGCTGGATGACAACGTCGTGCAGGTCCCGGGCGATCCGCTCCCGGTCCCCGAGGACCGCGAGCAACTCTCTTTCCTCCTGCGCCCGGACCCGTTCCAGGGCGAGCGCGGCGTGCCCGGCGAAAGTCGACAGTTGTACCGGGTCCTCCTCCGCGAGTTGCCGGCCGGCGGGCCGGGTCACGATCAGCACGCCGTGCAGAGTCCCTCCGCCCGCCAGCGGGACGGCCATAGCCGGGCAGCCCGGCACCGGGCCGGGCCAGTCGACGGCCGCGCGAAGATCGGCGATGTCGCGGTACTTCTCCCGGCCGAACTCGGCGGCCGCCGAGTGATCCACGGGAACCAGCTTGCCGACGAGCGCGGCACAGGATGGGTCGGTGCCGTCGGCGACCTCGATCGTGTACTGAGCGTTGTCCTCGTCGTACAGCATCACCAGGACTAGTTCGGCGTCGCAGACCTCACGGGCCCGGCGGGCGATGAGCCGCAACGCCTCCGTGCGCTGGACCGTGCCCAGCAGGACACCGGTGATCTCCGCGGTTGCGGTGAACCAGCGTTCCCGGCGTTGAACGAGCTCGTACAGCCGGGCGTTGTCGATGGCGACGCCGGCCGCGACGGCCAGGGCCACCACGATCTCCTCGTCGTCGTCACTGAAATCGGTGGCGTCCTGTTTCTCAGCCAGGTAGAGATTCCCGAAGACCTGGTCGCGGGTACGGACCGGTACACCGAGGAAGCTGTGCATCGGTGGGTGGTTCGGTGGGAACCCGTACGAATCGGGGTGCTTGTTGATGTCCGGCAGCCGGACCGGGAGTGGTTCGGAGATCAGCAGCCCCAGCACACCGCGGCCGTGTGGCAGGTCCCCGATTCGCGCATGGGTGGCCGGGTCGATGCCGTGGGTGATGAAGTCGGACAGATCGGTGCGGTCGGCGCCGATCACGCCGAGCGCACCGTACCGGGCATCGGCCAGGGTGCACGCGGCTTCGACGATACGCTGCAAGGTGCCGCGCAGGCCGAGGTCCGCGCCGATGCCGACGACCGCACCGAGCAGCGCCCGTAGCCGCTCCCGGTTGGCCATCACCTCGCCGACCCGGTCGAGCATCTCCTGGAGAAGCTCATCGAGCCTGACCCGGGAAAGTGGGCTGAGCCCGAGCGACAGCGGTTCGGCCCGTTCGTCGTTCGGCAGATGTGGGCCCATGGTGACAGGCTAGGCCGCACCCGCGGTCCGGGGAATGGCCTTCACGTGGCGTCCCGGGTACGGCCCGATGCGGCAGGAACCACATCCATAGCCCATGGCGCGTAAGCGTGGCCGGCGCGTGGTGCGTCAGCTCACGGCCAACCCGTGACCGCGGAACTGTCCGCGGACCCGATCCAGCAGCCCCGCGTCCGGTGGCGGGGCGCCGGAGAACGGGAATGGCAGGCCGAGGGCGGCGAATCTAGCGGCGCCGAGGCCGTGGAAGGGCAGGACCTCGACGCGTTCGACGGTGGGCACGCCGGCTGCGATCGCGGCGACGGCGTCGACGTTGGCGGGGCCGGTGAGGCCGGGAACGAGCACGAACCGGACCCAGATCGGGATGCCGCGGTCGGCGAGGCGGCGCGCGAACCGCACGGTGGGCGCAAGGCGGCCGGTGCCGGTCACCTCGCAGTACGTGGCGGGGTCACCGGACTTGATGTCGAGCAGCACCAGGTCGGTGGCATCGAGTAGCGCCTCGTCGGCACGGTCGCCGAGGAAGCCGCTGGTGTCCAGAGCGGTGTGGAGCCGCATCTGCTTGCAGGCGCGCAGCACCTCGCGGGTGAAGTCCGGCTGCTGCAGCGGCTCGCCACCGCTGATCGTGACACCTCCGTGGACGACCTTGAGGAAGCGTTCGTAGCGGCGGACCTCGGTCACCAGGTCGTCGACGGAGGTCGAACTGCCGTAGCGCCGGTACTGGGTGTCGGGGCTGTGACAGCACTGGCAGCGCAGCGGGCAGCCGGCGAGGGACGCGACGAACCTGGTGCCCGGCCCGTCCACTCCGGTCGAGATGTCGAAGGAGTGGACGGAGCCGGTCACCACGCGTGTGGCCGTGGGACTGGTCATCACAGTGATCTGTGGAAGGTACGGGAGATGACGTCGCGTTGTTGTTCGGTGGTGAGTTTGACGAAGTTCACCGCGTATCCGGAGACCCGGATGGTGAGCTGCGGGTATTTCTCCGGGTGGGCCATGGCGTCCTCGAGGGTGGCCCGGTCGAGGACGTTGACGTTCATGTGGAAGCCGCCGGCGTCGGTGTAGCCGTCGAGGACGCCCGCCAGGTTGCCGATGCGTTCGTCGCGGGTGTGTCCGAGTCCGTCGGGGGTGGCGGTGATGGTCAGCGAGATGCCGTCGCGGGCCGACGCGTAGGGCAGTTTGGCGACCGACAGGGCGGCGGCGACCATGCCGTGGGAGTCGCGGCCGTTCATCGGGTTGGCGCCGGGTGCGAACGGTTCGCCGGCCCGGCGGCCGTCCGGGGTGTTGCCGGTGTGCTTGCCGTACACCACGTTCGAGGTGATGGTGAGCACGGACAGGCTGGGCTCGGCGTCGCGGTAGGTGGGCTGTCGGCGGATCTTGTCCATGAACCGTTCGACGAGTTCGACGGCGATCGTGTCGGCCCGGTCGTCGTTGTTGCCGAAGGCCGGGAAGTCACCGTCGACGGTGTAGTCGACGGCCAGGCCGCTCTCGTCGCGCAGTATCTTGACCTGGGCGTGCTTGATGGCGGAGAGGCTGTCCGCAGCGACCGACAGGCCGGCGATGCCGGTGGCCATGAACCGGTGCACCGGGTAGTCATGCAGCGCCATCTCGAGCCGCTCGTAGGCGTATTTGTCGTGCATGTGGTGGATGACGTTGAGCGCGTCGACGTAGGTCTCGGCGAGCCAGTCGAGCGTGCGGTCGTACGCGGCGAACACGGTCTCGTAGTCGAGGATGTCGTCGGTGATCGGCGCGGTGGCCGGGGTGACCTGGTCACCGGTCATCTCGTCGCGGCCGCCGTTGATCGCGTACAGCAGTGCTTTGGCGAGGTTGGCGCGGGCGCCGAAGAACTGCATGTCCTTGCCGACCCGCATGGCCGACACGCAGCAGGCGATCGCGGTGTCGTCGCTGTAGACGGGCCGGATCAGGTCGTCGTTCTCGTACTGGATGGCGCTGGTGTCGATCGACACCTGGGCGCAGAACCGTTTGAACCCGTCAGGCAGAGCGGGTGACCAGAGCACGGTCAGGTTCGGTTCCGGGGCGGGGCCGAGGTTGTAGAGGGTCTGCAGGTAGCGGAAGCTGGTGCGGGTGACCAGCGGCCGGCCGTCGTGCCCGATGCCGCCGAGAGCCTCGGTCACCCAGGTCGGGTCGCCGGAGAACAGCTGGTCGTACTCGGGGGTGCGCAGGAACCGGATGATCCGCAGTTTGATGACGAAGTCGTCGATCAGCTCCTGTGCCCGTTGTTCGGTGAGAGTGCCTTCGGCGATGTCGCGCTGCAGGAAGACGTCGACGAAACTCGCCGTACGCCCGAGCGACATGGCAGCACCGTTCTGTTCCTTCGTGGCGGCCAGATAGGCGAAATAGAGCCACTGGATCGCCTCACGGCCGGTCGTGGCCGGACGGGAGATGTCATGGCCGTACCGGCCCGCCATGAAACGCAGCTCCTCCAGGGCGCTGATCTGCTCGGCGAGTTCCTCCCGGTCGCGGATCACCGCGTCGGTGGACAGCTTGTCGTCCAAGGTGGCCTTGCGGGCCTGCCGCTCGCCGATGAGGCGGTCCACGCCGTACAGCGCGACCCTCCGGTAGTCGCCGATGATCCGGCCGCGGCCGTACGCGTCGGGCAGTCCGGTGATGATGCCCGATCGGCGGGCCGCCTTCACATCCGCGGGGTAGGCGTCGAAAACGCCGGCGTTGTGCGTCTTGCGGTACTCGCTGAAGATCTTGTGAACGGTGGGGTCGAGGCTGTAGCCGTACGCCGCCAGGCCCGCCTCGACCATG
>DATMVU010000529.1:0-26234 GCA_035562875.1 Actinoplanes sp.
CGGCAACAACGCGAACAACGTCCTCGACGGCGGCGGTGAGGGCGCCGACGTCCTCACCGGCCTCGGCGGCGACGACACCCTGCTGAGCGACAACGATCCGGCCGTCTTCGACGAGCAGGTCGACCGTCTCGACGGTGGCACTCACGTCAACGGCGACACCTGTGGCTACGACGCCGAGGACATCGCCGTCAACTGCGAACTGAGCTGAAGGACCGAGCATGTCTTCGAGAACGTGGTTCACCAGGGCCGGAATCGCCCTTCTCAGCACCACGGCGGCGATCGGCGTCCTCGCTGCACCCGCCCAAGCCGCGTCCGTCGGCACCGCCTCGGTCGTCAACGGCAAGCTGATCTTCAAGGCCGGCAGCGGCAAGACCAACCGGGTCTGGCTCTCCCCGGTCTTCAACGGCAAGCTGGAGCTCAGCGACCGGGTCGCGGTCAAGGCCGGCAAGGGCTGCAAGACGGTCAAAGGTGTGAAGCACACCGTCCGCTGCGTCGGTGTGACCAGCGCGAAGATCAGCCTGGGCAGCGGCAACGACGTGTTCCTGAACCGCGGCTTGCTGACCACCCTCGTGCACGGTGGCGCCGGGAACGACACGCTGAACGGCGGCATCGGTCGTGACTTCCTGTACGGCGAGGCCGGCAACGACCGGGTCAACGGCGACTGGGGAAGTGACTATCTGGTCGGCGGCGCCGGAAACGACGTCATCTATGGCCGCGACGGCGCCGACGTCATCTACGACGGCGCCGGAAACGACCGGGCCTACGGCGGCCCCGGATTCGACACCTTCCACGACGGGACCGGCAAGGACCGCTTCTACGGCGAAGCCGATGACGACCGCTTCGTCGCCGGCGCCGCGGTCGACGCCGACCGCTTCTACGGCGGCGCCGGCCACGACACCGCCACCTACCAGAACCGGAAGAAGGCGGTCACCCTCGACGCCGACGGCAAGGCCGACGACGGTGCCAAGGGCGAGAAGGACAACATCGCCACCGACGTCGAGAACCTCATCGGCGGCGCCGGAAACGACCGGATCACCGGCAACAACGGTCCCAACTACCTGCGAGGCGGCTTCGGTGACGACATCATCAACGGTCTCGGCGGCGACGACCAGCTCTACGGTGAGAACGGCAAGGACCGGCTCGACGGCGGCGCGGGCGACGACCGGCTGGCCGGTGACTCGCGCGTCGACCCCGAGGACTCCTTCCGGGCCTTCGCCGACGTGCTGATCGGCGGCTCCGGCGCTGACACCGCCGACTACGTCCTGCACGAGGTGGCTGTCACCGTCGACCTGGACGGAGCCAAGGGCGACGACGGCGCCAGGGGTGAGAAGGACACCATCGCCACCGACGTGGAGAACGTCCTCGGCGGCATCGGAGACGACACCCTCACCGGCAACAACGGGAACAACGTCGTGAACGGCGGCCGCGCCGGCGCCGACGTGCTGCGCGGCCTCGGCGGTGACGACACGCTGCTCAGCGACAGCCTGCCGATCGGCGAGTCCGACAAGCAGGTCGACATCCTGGACGGCGGCGCCCACGTCACCGGCGACAGGCACCGCGCTGGGCCCGAGGACACCGTGGTCGACTCGGAGATCGCCGTCACCATCATCTGACGACGAAACGACGAGAGGCCGCTTTCCTCGTACGGGGAAAGCGGCCTCTCGTCGTTGATCTTTAAATCCCCGGTCCGCCGGGTGTCTCCAGCGCGGTCTCCAGTGCGCCGTGCGCGTCCTTCGAGCCGGCGCCGTCCGCGATGACCTCGGCCTTCACCGCGTGCGGGCGGATCTCCCCGGACTCGATCTGCTCGACGAAGTGGCAGGCCACCCGGTGTTTACCGGTGCCGATGATCCGCAGTTCGGGCCGTTCGGTGCCGCAGCGGGTCGGCTGTGCCCACGGGCAGCGGGTGTGGAACCGGCAGCCGGTAGGCGGGTTGGCCGGTGACGGCAGGTCGCCGGCGAGCAGGATGCGCTCGCGCCGGTCCTCGACCTCGGGGTCGGGCACCGGCACCGCGGACATCAGCGCCCGCGTGTACGGGTGCAGCGGTGTCCGATACAGATCGTCGCTGGGGGCCTCCTCGACGAGCGCGCCCAGGTACATCACGCCGACCGTGTCGGAGATGTGCCGGACCACTGCCAGGTCGTGCGCGATCACCAGGTAGGTCAGGCCCAGTTCCTTCTGCAGATCCTCCAGCAGGTTGATGACCTGCGCCTGGATGGAGACGTCCAGGGCGGAGACCGGTTCGTCGGCGACGATCAGGTCCGGGTTGAGCACCACGGCCCGGGCGATGCCGATGCGCTGCCGCTGACCGCCGGAGAACTCGTGCGGGTAGCGGGACAGCGCCCACTGCGGCAGGCCGACCGCGTCCAGGGCCTTCGCGATGATCTTCCGGCGTTCGGTGCGGTCGCCGCCCAGCCCGTGCGCCTGCAGGCCCTCGGTCAGGATCGACTCGACGTTCTGCCGCGGGTCCAGACTGGACATCGGATCCTGGAAGATCATCTGCATGCGCCGGCGCATCGACCGCAGCTGCTTGGCGGGCAGCGTGGTCAGCTCGGTGCCGTCGAAGTTCACCGTGCCGGCGGTCGGTGGGGTGAGCTGCAACAACGCGCGGCCCAGTGTGGATTTTCCACAACCCGATTCACCGACCAGGCCGTACGTCTCCCCCTTCACGATCCGGAGCGAGACCCCGTCGACGGCTTTGACGTGCCCGACCACCCGGTCCAGGAACACTCCGCGTTTGATCGGGAAATGCACTTTGAGGTCGTCGACCTCGACAAGCGCTTCGGTCACGACGGCACCTCCGCGGTCCGCGACTCGGGATTGACACAGCGGTAGGAATGCCGGTGTACACCCTCCACCAGCGCCGGGGGCTCCCCGACACAGGCGTCGATCCGCCGGTCACAGCGCGGGGCGAAAGCGCACCCGTCCGGCCAGGGCAGGACGTCGCGCACGGAACCGCGGATCGCGTGCAGCCGCTCGCCCTTGCCGGAGTCGAGGCGGGGCACCGAACCGAGCAGCCCGTTGGTGTACGGGTGCCGAGGGTCGGCGAACAGCGGCTTGCGCCGGGCCGACTCGATGACCCGTCCGGCGTACAACACGTTGACCTTGTCGCACATCCCGGCCACCACACCGAGGTCGTGCGTGATCATGATGAGCGCGGTCCCGGAGTCGCGGACCAGGCCGCGCAGCAGTTCCAGGATCTGCGCCTGAATGGTCACGTCCAGCGCGGTGGTCGGCTCGTCGGCGATCAGCAGCTTCGGCGCGCAGGCGACCGCCATCGCGATCAGCGCCCGCTGCCGCATGCCGCCGGAGAGCTGGTGCGGGTACTCCTTGAGCCGCCGTGACGGGTCCGGGATACCCACCCGGTTCAGCAGGTCGACCGCTTCCTTACGGGCCGCGTCCCCGGACAGGCCGCGGTGCCGGGTGAGCACCTCGGTCACCTGGACACCGATCGGCACCACCGGGTTCAGCGAGGACAGCGGATCCTGGAAGATCATCGCTACGTCCCGGCCCCGGATGTCGCGCATCGACCGCTCGTCGGTCTTGAGCAGGTCGGTGTCGCCGAACATCGCCGAGCCGCCGATGGTCACACCGCGCTGCTTCGGCAGCAGCCCCATCAGGGCCAGCGAGGTGACGCTCTTGCCGCAGCCGGACTCGCCGACCAGGCCGACGACCTCGCCGGCCTCGACCGAGAACGACACCCCGTCGACCGCTCGCACGGTGCGCTGCCCGCGCCGTGAGAAGGTGACGGACAGATCCTTGACGTCGAGTAGTGGCATCGCGGGCCTCACTTCCGCAGTTTCGGGTCGAGAGCCTCACGCATCGCCTCACCGAGCAGGGTGAACCCGAGCGCGGTGATGATGATGCCCACGGCGGGGAAGATCGCCAGACCGGGACGGACGTCCAGGTACGGCTGCGCGTCGGCGAGCATCAGACCCCACTCCGGGGTCGACGTGTCCGGGTTGCCCAGACCGAGGAAGGACAGGGCCGCCGCCTCGATGATCGCGGTGGCCAGGGTCAGGGTCGCCTGCACGATCACCGGCGCCAGCGAGTTCGGCACGATGTGGGTGATGGCGATCTTCGTCCGCTTCACCCCCAGCGAGGTCGCGGCCAGCACGTAGTCGCTGTTGGCCTGCACCACCATCGCGCCGCGCAGCAACCGCGCGAAGATCGGCACCGAGACCACGCCGACCGCGATCATCACGGTGGTCAGGCTCGCGCCGAGCAGGGCCGCGATGCTGACCGCCAGCAGCAGGCTGGGCAGGGCGAGCAGCATGTCGACGATGCGCATCAGCACCGAGTCGACGGCCCGTCCGATCCGGCCGCCGAGCCCGGCAGCGGCACCGGCGACACCACCGATCAGCGCGCCGACGGTGAGACCGATCAGCGTGGAGATGATCCCGACGAGCAGTGTCTGACGTGCGCCGATCAGCAGCCGGCTGAACTGGTCACGGCCCTGGTGGTCGTAACCGAGCCAGTGCTCGGCGGACGCACCCGGGATCACACCGGGCCGGATCACGCCCTCCCGGATACCCATCGTGTCGGTCGGCGAGTACGGCGCGAACCACGGCCCGACGATCGCGACCAGGACGAAGAGCAGCAGAATCGCCACCCCGACCAGGGCGCTCGGGCTGCTGCGCACCCGGCGGAACGCTTCCTTCCACAGGCTGACGCCGTGTTCGTCCTGCTTCTCCGCGGACAGTTCGCTCAAGCGGTCGATCTTGTCGGTCTTGGTGCTCATCGCACCCTCACTCTCGGGTCGATCAAGCTGTACGAGAGGTCGACCAGCAGATTCACCAGGACGTAGAAGACCGCGATGATCATGATGAAGCCCATCAGGACCGGATAGTCACGGTTGGCGATGGCCTCGTAGAGGAACGCGCCGATGCCACTGAACGCGAACACCGTCTCGGTCAGCACCGCGCCGGAGAGCAGACCACCGGTGAGCAGGCCGATCACCGTCACGATCGGCAGCATCGCGTTGCGCAGGATGTGCCGGCCGCGGATCGTACGCTCGGTGAGGCCCTTCGATTGGGCGGTCCGGACGTAATCCTCGCTGAGCACCTCCAGGACGCTCGCCCGGGTGATCCGGACGATGATCGCCAACGGGATGCTGGCCAGGGCGATACCCGGCAGGATCAGATGCCAGAGCGCGTCCAGCGCGGCATCCCACTCCCGGGTCATCAGGCCGTCCAGGACGAAGAAGTTCGTGATCCGGGTGGCGCCGATGGTCGGATCCTGCCGTCCGCTGGACGGGAACAGGTGCAGATTCTCCGAGAAGATCGATTTCAGCACGTACGCCAGGAAGAACACCGGGACACAGATGCCGATCAGCGAGCCGCCGACCGAGAAACTGTCCAGGAAACTGCCGCGCTTGCGGGCCGCCAGATAGCCCAGCGGGATGCCGACACCGATCGCGATGATCATCGCGGTGACGGTGAGTTCGACGGTGCCCGGGAAACGCTCCAGGAACTCCGTCATGACCTCGCGCTTCGTCGAGATCGAGGTGCCCAGGTCGAGCTTGAGCATGCGCTGCATGAACCGGCCGTACTGCACCAGGATCGGCTCGTCCAGGCCCAGGTTCGCCCGGATCTGCGCACGCATCTCCGGGGTTCCGCGTTCGCCTAGGATCGCGGTCTCAGGGCCGCCGGGCAGGCGGCGCAACCAGATGAAAAGCAGGATCGACAGACCGAACAGCGTCGGTATCAGCTGTAGCAGTCGTCGCACGATGAACCGAATCAAGGCCGCCTCGTGAGGTGAGAGGTCGACAGCGGGCGGGCGTCAGGATATGACGCCCGCCCGCTGGTAGAGCAATAGGAAAGGTGCCGGATTGCGGCTTACTGGAAGGTCGCCCCGACAAACCGCTCGTCAGTCAGCGGGCTCGGGGTGATACCGGTCAGACCCTTGCCGAACACGATCGCCGGCGGCGAGTGCGAGATCGGGACACCCGGCGCGAACTCCGCGATGGCGGCGTTCAGAGCCTTGTACTTCTCGATCCGAGCGGCCTGGTCGGCGGTGCTGTCGGCGTCCTTGAACTGGGCGAACAGCGCGGGGTTGTTGAAGCCCCACTCGTCCTTCTGCCGGTCGAACATGGTGCCGATGAAGTTGTACGCGTCGCCGTAGTCCCCGGTCCAGCCCAGGAAGTGCAGGTCGTGCGCGCTACCCGAGGTGGTGGCGTTCAGGTAGTCCGGGCTCCACTTGAGCGGGATCGCCTCGATCTCGATGCCGACCGCCTTCAGGTCCGCCGAGATCAGCTCGAACAGGTCCTTCGGGTTCGGCATGTACGGCCGGGTGACCTCGGTCGGGTAGTGGAAGCGCAGCTTCAGGTTGCTCGCGCCCGCCTCGGCCAGCAGCTTCTTGGCAGCCTCGACGTTGTAGTCGTACTTCTTGACGTCCGGGTTGTAACCCTCGACCGTGTCCGGCAGGAACTCGATCGCAGCCTTGGCGCCCGGCGGGAGCTTCGAGTCGACGAGCGCCTGCTTGTTGATCGCCATCGAGATCGCCTGGCGCACCTCGGGCTTGGCCAGCGCCGGGTTGCCCTTCTGGTTGATCGCCAGGTAGAGGATGTTGAACGCCGGACGGGTCAGGACGTTGAAGCCCTCACCCTTCAGCGGCTCCACGTCCGCCGGGCCGACCAGGTCGTAACCCTGGATGTCACCGGAGCGCAGCGCCTGCTTACGGGCGTTCTCGTCGGAGATCGTCCGGAAGATGACCGTCTTCAGCTTGGCCTTGTCGCCGTAGTAGTCGTCGTTGCGCTCGAGCGTCAGCGACTTGTTCGGCAGGTCCCAGGCCTTGAACTTGAACGGGCCGGTACCGGTCGGGTGCGCCGTCGCGTACTCCGGGTACTTGATGTCGTCCGCCGAGCCGGTCACGTTCGACGCGTTGTACTGCTTGAGCGCGGCCGGGCTGTGGATCGCGAACGACGGCAGCATCAGCGCCGACGGGATCTTGCTGGAGACCCGGGTGAACGCCAGGTCGACGGTGGCCGCGTCCTTGGCGGTGCAGGACTTGAAGAGGCTCTCCGGAAGCTCGGCGCTCTCGTTCTTCGCGAAGCCACCCATCACGTCCTGCCAGTACGGCGTGACGTCCGGGCTCTGCATGAGACCCGTCGAGTTGTACCAGCGGTTGAAGTTCTCGCAGACCGCCTCGGCGTTGAAGTCGGTGCCGTCGTGGAACTTCACGCCGGTCCGCAGCTTGAACGTCCACGTGGTACCGGCCGCATCCGGGGTCCAGCTCTCCGCCAGACCGGGCGACGGCTTGGTGCCGCCCTCCTCCGGGCGCACCAGGGTCTCGAAGACCTGCCGTGCGACACGCAGCGACTCACCGTCGCTGGCGAAGCTCGGGTCGAGGACCTTCGGGTCACCGGCCACACCGAAAACCAGCGTGTCCTTGACGGCAGTTCCGTCCGAACCCTCGCGGGCGCTCTCGGCACAACCGGCGGCTGCCAGGACCGCGACCGCGGTAACCGCGATCGCGGCTCTCCGCTTCGATGGACGCATGCTTCACCTCTGCCTTGTGGGGTGGTCAACGCGGTGGAGTGTGCCACCGATGCGACGGACATTAACGGCCGTGGAAATTTCCGGGCAGCCGTTGACATCAAATCGTGTTGTTACGAGGTTGCTTCGCAGCGCAACCACCCCGGTACAAAACAGTCAGACCGCGCGTCTTCCCTCGAACGCCCTACCCAGAGTGATCTCGTCCGCATACTCCAAGTCACCGCCGACCGGCAGGCCACTCGCCAGACGCGTCACCGTCAAACCCATCGGTTTGATCAGCAGAGCGAGATAGGTAGCGGTCGCCTCACCCTCGGTGTTCGGATCGGTCGCCAGGATCAGCTCCTTGACCTCACCCGTCCCCACCCGGTGCAGCAACTCCCGGATCTTCAAGTTGTCCGGGCCGATCCCCTCAAGCGGATTGATCGCCCCGCCCAGCACGTGATAGCGCCCCCGGAACTCACCGGTGCGCTCGATCGCCACGATGTCCTTCGGCTCCTCCACCACACACAGCACCTCATTGGTACGGCGGGTGTCCCGGCAGACACGACACTGCTCCGACTCGGCGACGTTGAAACACGTCGTACAGAACCGCACCAGGTCCTTGACCTTGCGCAGCGCCGACGCCAGCCGGTTCACGTCCGCCGGGTCAGCCGACAACACGTGAAAAGCGATGCGCTGAGCCGACTTCGGGCCCACACCCGGCAGCCGGCCCAGCTCATCGATCAAATCCTGGATGGCACCTTCATACACGGGATCAGAACCCCGGCAGGTTGAAGCCGCCAGTCGCCGGGCCCATCTTCGACTCGGCCAGCTCCCGCTGCGCCTCCGCCGCGCTGTGGATCGCCGCGAGCACCAGGTCCTCCAGCGTCTCCAAGTCCTCCGGGTCGACCACCTTCGGGTCGATCTTCACCGACTTGAACTCACCCAGACCGGTGATCACCGCGGTCACCAGGCCGTTACCGGCGGTCCCGGTCAGCTCGGCCTCGGCCAGTTCGGCCTGCGCCTGCGCGACCTGCTGCTGCATCTTCTGCGCCTGCTTCATGATCTGCTGCATGTTCGGCTGTCCACCGGGGCGCATGGCACCGCTCCTCAACTAATCGGAAATCGCTGTCCACCATCGATACGAGGCGACGGTCGAAGTTACCGCCGCCAGCGTAGCCGTCACCTACGTCATGCCCGCCAAGACGCCACCGGACACCCCGCCACCGTCAACCTCACAACTCGGCGCCCACAGGTCCCACCGCACACCTGAGCCCGGCCCGGCCCGGCGCCCTACCCGCCTGCCCGGCCCGGCCCGGCCCACCTGCCCGGCCCGGCCCGGCACGGACTGGCCTGGCTAGCCCGGCACGGACCGCCTGGCCTGGCCTGGCCTGGCCTGGCCTAGCCTGGCTCAGCTCAGCTCAGCTCAGCGCTCTTCTCCGCTCCGAACGCCTCGCGGAGCAGTTGCATGGCCTGCTCCTCGCTGCTCGCCCGCGCGGTCTTCTCGTCGATCACCTCGTCCAACGGCTCGTCACCCGGATCGAAGCCCTCAAGCGCAGCACCCGACGGCGGCCCGTCGTACTCCGGGTCATAGGGCGCCTCCCCGATCGGCGATCCGTCGGCCCACGTCGTGCTCGGCGCCCCGCCGGCGGCCGCAGCGGCCCGGGCCTGAGCGGCTCCCCCGCCGGACGGCTTCCCCGACGCGACAGCGCCTGCGCCGGCCGCGGTAGTCCCCGCGCCGCCGGCACCCCCGCCGGCGACTTCCCTCTCTGCGGTACGGGTACCTGCCCCCGCCCCCAGCCGAGCAGCCGCCCGAGCAGCCTCCATCGCCGCGGACCGAGCCGGAACAGGTTTCCCACCGCCCGTGGACTCAGGTCTCCCCCCGCCACCAGGCTTTCCCCCGCTGCCAGGGCTCCCACCGTGGCCCGGGTTCCCGCCGCCCGAACTACCGCCGCTCGGGTTCCCGCCGCTCGGGTTCCCGCCCGGATCTCCACCGCCGGGGTGTCCGCTGCCAGGGTGTCCGCTGCCGGGGTGCCCGCCGTTGCCTAAATGTCCGCCGCCGCCCGGAGGAGCAGCCGAGCCACCCCCCAGACCGCCGGCTCCCGGACCTGCACCGACGGCACCAGCAACACTCCCGCTGGAACCCTGGCCACTGCTCCCATGACCGGCAGCAGCACCAACCGCGGCAGTCGCCGGCCAGTCGCCACCACTCGCGGCTGCGCCGAACCCTCCAGCGTCACCCGCCCCGCCGTCATCAAAGCCCGAACCAGCGGCGGCCACACCCTCCGAACCTGAACCGCCCGCACCCGGACCGCCTGCACCCAGACCGTCCTGCATGGAGAGATTCGGGCTCTCATCAGCCCCGGCAACCTGCTCACCGGACAAGCCGCCACCAGGCCGAACCGGCTCCGGCCACGCCGAATCATCGTCCCCAGCCGAGGCCGGATCACCACCCGGTTTGGCCGGTTCCGGCCACGCGTCATCCGTCGAACCGTCAGAGCCGGATCGAGCTCCACCCGGCCGGGCCGGCTCAGGCCACCCGGAGTCGTCCTGGGCTGACTCCGCCCGACCGGACCCAACGGAGACTTCCACCCGACCTGGACCAACGGAGACTTCCGCCCGACCTGGACCAGCGGCTACTCCCGCCCGACCGGGACCGGTGGTGGCTTCCGCCTGACCGGCACCAGCGGCTACTCCCGCCCGACCTGAACGATCAGAAGCGTCCGGCCGACCGGAACCAGCGGCCGCCGGCCAGTCGTCGTCGGCATCGGCTGCCGGGGCCCGCTGCGGGCGAGACGGACGGGATTCGGTGCGCCCGCTGTTCCGCTCGGGAGCAGCGGCCGATGCCGCGGCGGGAGCGGTCCGGCCGGGCGCGCCGCCAGCTGCCTGATGAGTGGCTGACTGGTCACGGCGGTCCCCGGGGCCGGCAGGCCGGGAGCCGGAACGGGCCGGGGCAGCGTCGGCGGCGCCGACTTCACAGCGGATCCGCCAGTCTCCACCGGGAGACTTACGGAACTCCGCAGCGATGGCGTCCTTCCAGTTCAGGAAGCGGTCCACCAGAGCCTGGGTGGGGGCTGCGAACACGATCAGGTCGCCGTCCACCTCGCGGACGCCGATGCCGTAGTCCTGCATCGCCTTCACTTTGGCCTGGTTCTGACCGAGGTCCTGCCAGGCCGCCCGAACCCGCTCAAGCCGCCCATCCGACTGAGCCGCTTCCGACTGAGCCGCTTCGGGCCGAGCCGTGGCGTTGTCGTCGTCGGAGTGCGGTCCCACCCTGGCAGATCCCTGCCCGGCAGCTTGCGCAGATCCGGCAGATCCAGCGCCGGAACGATCGGTCGGACGCTCACCGGCGGGAACACGGCGAACAGGCTCATCGGCCGCCGACGGTTCCTCATCCCACGGGGGAGGCTCCTCGTCGTAGTGCCCCTCTTCGGCTACGGCCGGCTGCTGTCCAGCCGCTACCTGATTCCAGTCCGGCTCAGCCGGCCCCGCAACCTCGGCCGGAGGCGCGGAACCCGGATCAACCGCTGCCGAAACAGCCGGCACCGGGACAGCCGGAGCCGGGGCCGGGGAGACCGGGCGAACCGGAGTCGCCGACTGACGGTTCGACGCGGCCCGGGCAGCGGCCATGGCAGCCGCCTTCGCAGCGCCCGCACCACCACCCGCTGCACCCACAGCGCCCACGTCGCCCGCCGGATCACCCACGGCGGCTCCGGACGGCATCACGGCGGGTGCCGAGTGCGCGGCCGCAATTGCTCCACCACTAGAGCCGTGGCTGGAGGCGGGGGCTTCACCCCGTACGACAATGCCTTGTTCCAAACGCTCCAACCGCTGCAGCAGGGCCGCTGTCGAGACGTCGGCGCCGGGCAGCAGCATGCGGGCGGTGACCAGCTCCAGGAGCAGCCGCGGCGCGGTGGTGCCACGCATCTCGATCAGGCCGTTGTGCAGGGTGTCCGCGCAGCGTGACAGGGTGGCCGCGCCCATCGAGGCGGCCTGTGCGGCCATCGCCTCGAGCTGGTCGGCGGGTCCGTCGATGAGGCCTTTGGCGACCGCGTCCGGAACCTGCTGCAGGACGATCAGGTCACGGAAGCGTTCGAGCAGGTCGGACGCGAACCGCCGGGGTTCGTGCCCGGCTTCGGCGACCCGGTCGATGGTGGCGTAGGCGGCCGCGCCCTGACCGGTGGCGATCGCGTCACACATCTCGTCGATCAGGGCCGAGTCGGTGACGCCGAGCAGGGCGACCGCGCCCGCATAGGTGACACCGTCCGGTCCGGAACCGGCGATCAGCTGGTCGAGGATCGACAGGCTGTCCCGGGCGCTGCCACCACCGGCCCGCACGACCAGCGGCAGCACCGACGGCGCGACGGTGACGCCCTCGGCGTCGGTGAGCTGCTGCAGGTAGGGCCGCAGGACAGCCGGCGGGATGAGCCGGAACGGGTAGTGGTGGGTGCGGGACCGGATCGTGCCGAGCACCTTGTCCGGCTCGGTGGTGGCGAAGATGAACTTCACATAATCCGGCGGCTCTTCGACCAGCTTGAGCAGCGCGTTGAAGCCGGCCGACGAGACCATGTGCGCCTCGTCGATGACATAGATCTTGAAACGGCTGCTGGCGGGCGCGAAGAATGCCTTCTCCCGCAGCTCACGGGCATCGTCGACACCACCGTGGCTGGCCGCGTCGATCTCGATGACGTCGATCGAGCCGGCCCCGTCGTTGGCCAGCGACTTGCAGGACATGCACTCGCCGCACGGCTCCGGAGTGGGGCCCTGCTCACAGTTGAGCGAGCGGGCGAGGATCCGTGCGCTGGACGTCTTGCCGCAGCCACGTGGGCCGGAGAAGAGGTACGCATGGTTGAGCCGCCCGCTGCGCAGCGCCTGCGACAGCGGTTCCGTCACGTGCTCCTGGCCGATGACCTCGGCGAAGGTGCGCGGCCGGTACTTGCGATAGAGGGCGAGTGCCACTCCTGCCACCTCCTGAACGACCGCGCCATTGTCCGTCGAGGGTGTGACAGGAACAAACGACGTGCCCCGACAGTGCGATCTGTGTGGTCCGAAGATCCGTGCGGTCCGAATCCGTGCGGTCCGAAGGAGAAGCAAAGGACCCCTCGTGCACCCGCCAGAGCCCGCTTATCCTTGCTGCCTTCCGGCCCTGGGGAGGTTCACAGGATGACGCCGCACGAGGGGCTACCTGAGAGACTACCTAATGACGCCCGGCCGTACGCAGACCCCCTCCCCGCGGCGAGCCGCGTCAGAGCATCTGTATTCTGGCTCACGGAGGATTCGCCTAGTGGCCTAGGGCGCACGCTTGGAAAGCGTGTTGGGGGAAACCCCTCACGAGTTCGAATCTCGTATCCTCCGCCAGCACGAACAGGTGAGGCCGGACCCGCTGGGTCCGGCCTTCTTGCTTAAGCCCTCTCGGCAGGTGCCTGCCGGCCCCGGACGATCCGGCTGGCCCCGTCCCATTGACGCGAGCCGGCCGTCACAACGTCAGCCTGGGCAGGGGCAAACGGCGAAGGACCCGGATGACGTGGGTGGCCGGTGCAGGTCTACTGTCAGGATTGAAAACAGTGCGGGCCAGGGCCGGGCGATCCCCGACCCTGGCCTTTTCAGATTCCAGCGCCGCAGACTCCAGCGCCGCAGACTTCAGCGCGCCTGACTCCAGCGTCTCTGACTGAAGCGCCGCAGACTCCAGCGCTTCTGACTTCAACGCCTTCGAGCTTCAGATCTGGGCGGCTGCTATCGCGTCGTCGACTTCCGGGAAGATGGCGAAATACCGGCCTACGCCGATGTTCTCCATCAACTGGGTGAGGAACTGGTTGGCGCCGGCGAAGCTCAGCCAGCCGCCGCGGGCCGAGATCACCTCTTTGCTGGTGATGAAGGCGCTCAGGCCGACCGAGTCGCAGAATTTCAGGTCGGACAGGTCGACCACGATTCTGGGCACCGGGCGCTCCAGCAGTTCGGCGAGCACGGCATGCAGCTGGCGTGCGGTGTCCGCGTCCAGCTCACCCCTGAGGTGGAGCACCGCCACGTCGGCACGATGGTCGGTGACTGCTGCTTGCATGTTGATCGGCTTCCCTACCCCCGTACTGGTTGGATATTCAGCCTAGATCGCAATCATCACGACACATCGGACACCGCGTGCGTCGAGAAACGACGAACAGGCCGAACCCCGGCGAAGGGTTCGGCCTGTTCGTGGAGGCTGGCCGGTACGGGTTCAAGCATGTGCGGACGCAGCCAAGTGGGGGGCTCCTGGCGCGGCTGTTACAGCTCGCGCCACCGCCAGCGTGGTCCACGCCACGCGTCGGCCAGGATCATCGCTGATGCCTTGCCGGGACACTGCTGCACCTTCGACTTGCCGTCGGGGCCGCCCATCTGGGCTTCGACCTCCCACTGCGCGCCGTCGGTGCGGACGTAGACGTCCCGGCGCGCGAGCCGGACGTCGCCATTCCACCAGTGATGCTCAACTCTCACATGACAAATCTAGGACAGACATCGACGAACCTGCGTGGGGCGATTCTGCGAAATTTACTCGCCGCCCGGTCGGAACCACATTGTCTGATCCGGTAGTTTTGGGCTGCGTGACTTGCGCAACACCCTATGTATTTGGGCGGTTCGCTTCTGACTACGGAGCGTATTTCCCGGCCCTGACGTGCGACGAAACACCACCGTTACACACCATGCACCTGATCATGGAGAACATCCGAACGGATGAGCCGCCAGGTGGATGGTCGGCCGACCCTGCCTTTGGCGACGGAGCGTAACAACAGCCCGCGAGACAAAAGCAGCACCCCCGGCACACAAAAGCAGAGAGCCCGGTCACTTGGACCGGGCTCTCCCCTGGCGGTGGCGGAGGGATTTGAACCCTCGGAGGGCGTAAACCCTCACACGCTTTCGAGGCGTGCTCCTTAGGCCGCTCGGACACGCCACCGGTACGTACGTTACCGGATGCCTCGACGGCTCCTGCGCCGGGTCACCCATAACCGAGCGCCAGCGCGCTGACCTGGCAAGATCGAAAGTCTGGCAACGAAAGCGGAGGATTGAGATGAGCGTGCACATCGGTGGCAAGCCGGGCGACATCGCCGAACGGGTGCTGCTTCCCGGCGACCCGATGCGGGCGAAGTGGATCGCCGAGACCTTCCTGGAGGACGCGGTCTGTTACACCCAGGTCCGCGGGATGCTCGGTTTCACCGGAACCTGGAAGGGCGAGCGGGTCTCGGTGCAGGGCTCCGGTATGGGCATGCCGTCGGCGTCCATCTACACCCACGAGCTGATCAACGAGTACAACGTGAAGTCGGTCATCCGGATCGGCTCCTGCGGCGCCCTCGCGATGGACCTGAACCTGGGTGACGTGATCGCCGCGATCGGGTCGGCCACCGACTCGAACATGAACCGGACCCGGTTCGACGGCCTGGTGGACTACGCGCCGGTGGCCGATTTCGGTCTGCTGCGGAAGGCTGTCGAGGTCGCCGAGGCGCAGGGCACCCCGATCCGGGTGGGCCCGATCCTGGCCGCCGACGCGTTCTACACCGACCGTCCCGACCTCTACGACTCGCTCGCCGACTACGGGGTGCTCGCGGTCGAGATGGAGTCGGCCGCGATCTACACGATCGCCGCCCGCTACGGCGCCAAGGCGCTGACCATCCTCACGGTCAGCGACCACATCAAGCGCGGCGAGGCGATGGACTCGGCGGAGCGCGAGAAGGGCTTCACCAACATGGTCAAGATCGGTCTCGACACCGCAATCGCCTGAAAGATCAAAACCGCTTCTCCGGTACGGGCGGGGTGGCCCTTCGCCGAGCCACCCCGCCCGTGACCAACCGCGAGGCAGGCGCCACTCCAGGCCGCCCCACGACCGCCGGGCCGAATGCGGTGGCCCGGCGTGGTGAATCCGGGCTCGAATCGAGCCGCAGGTCACCACACGTGAACGCGGCCGGCTACCGGAAGAAGTCGCGAAGCGGGGCGGCGCACTCGGACTCGAGGACACCCCCGTACACCTCGGGCCGGTGGTTGATCCTCGGGTCCCGGACCACGTCCCACAGCGAGCCGACCGCCCCCGTCTTGGGCTCCCAGGCGCCGAAGACCAGTGTCGAGATCCGGGCCAGCACCAGCGCCCCGGCACACATGGTGCACGGCTCCAGGGTGACCACCAGGGTGCAGCCGGCCAGCCGCCACTCACCGACCCGGGCGGCGGCCCGCCGGATCGCCAACACTTCGGCGTGTCCGGTGGGATCGCCGGTGAGTTCCCGCTCGTTGCCGGCGGCGGCCAGTTCGGCGCCGTCGGGCCCGAGGATGACCGCTCCGACCGGGACGTCCTCGGGCGAGGTCGCGGAGACGGCGATCGCCCGCCGCATCCACTCCTCGTGCTGCCGGCGCCGGTTCACGCCTCGCGCAGCTCCTCCATCTCGTCCCCGCACCCGATCCGCTGGCAGATCTCGGCGGTGACGTCGGCCGGCATCATCCCCTCCATACCGCAGAGGGCGAGCAGCCGTTTGGCGTTGATACCCAGGTCGGCGAGCAGGTCGGCGTCACCGATCGGATCGGCGTCCGGCTCCGGCGGGGTGTCTTCCTCGTCGTCCTGCCCGGCCAGATCGTCCAACTCCAGGACCGGTGTCTCCACCTCGCCGAGCAGTACCGATCCGACCCGCGACTCCTCGGCGAAGGCCGAGTCGGAGGCGAACACCCGCAGGTCCTCACCTTCGTCCAGCCGCAGGACCGCCAGGTATTCGTCGTCGCTCTCGACGAACAGGAGCGCCAGTTCGGCGTCCGGTTCGGCGTCCCTCAGCGAGTCCACCACCTCGTCGATGTCAGCCAGCCCGGACAGGTCCAGCTCGGACGCCGTCCAGCCGTTCTTGCCCCGGGCTACGGCGGCAGCAAAAATCGACACGATTCCCCCAACACGTTCCTAAACACTCAGCGCCTGACGGTAGCGGGTGCGGCGGCGGACGCATCACGCCACGCCCTGAATCAGTTCACCGGGCGGCGGCGCGCGGCGATCAGCTCACGGATCCGCAGTCCTCGCACCCGCGGTGGCGACATCGACTCGCGTGCCGATTTCAGCCGGGCGAGGGCGGCCAGCAACTCGAGGCGGCGACGGCTGCGATCGGGGTCCAGCAGGGGTGGCGAGGGGGCCATGAAGCCGAGAGTGCGACAGCGCGCGACGTTCGTCAAGAGTCGATGGCCACATCGGCAGACTCACTGCTCAGGGCTACCGCAGGCGCACGTCGCGTGGTCGCCGGAAACTCACCTGGGCGGCCGATCGCCTGAACTCACCAGAGCGGCCAGTCGAGTGTCGCCGTCCACCGGTAGACCACCAGCGCCATCGCCAGTGACAGGCCCAGCCCGCCGGCCACCGCCACCCCCACGGCCACCCCACGGTCACCGATGAAGGTCAGCACCGCGGCGACGGCCCAGGCGGCGATCGCGGCGCCGAGGGTCCACCAGGCGTAGGAACCCAAGTCGTTGCCGAGGCTGCCGAAGAGCACCAGCCAGCCGATGGTGGCCGCCAGCCCGGCGAAGACCGGCCCGGCCGAGACCGGATGTGGTTCCCGGTAGACGGGGCGCGGTGGCAGCCCGGAGAACATCATCGGCGAGTGTGGCAGCCCTCGCGGCGGAAGATAGCCCGGTGGCGGCGGCTCAGCCAGCGGCCAGGAGACTTGCCGGTCGGTCATCCTCGGTTCCCTCCATCACACCTGTCCACAGCCTAGCCGCTGCCGTTCTGCACGATCTCCGGTCTTCTGCCAGGATGGCGCGATGCCGATACTCCGCACCCTCTCTGGTTTGACGCTCGTGGCGGTCACCCTGGCCGGCTGCGGGTCCACGACCGGCGGGTCGGCTTCCCCGGCCACGACACCACAGTTCGTGGACCCGGCGGTGCAGTCCTCCTCGGCTGCGGCGCCGCCCACCGCGCCCGAGTCGGTCCCGAGCCCGTCCACCGCCGCGAGCTCTGCCGCGCCGAAGCCGAAACCGAGTGCGAGCACGTCCACGCCGGTCAAGGTGAAGTACGTCTTCCCGGTCGACGCGTCGAACGTGGATTGGAGCAACACCCACTCGAAGTACCCCGGCACCGATCTCTTCGTCGACTGCGGGTCGCGTTTTGTGGCCACCACCAGCGGCACCGTGCTGGAGGTCAGCCTCAAGGACCGCTACGTCAAGGGCAATCCGGACGGTCCGTTCAACGGCGGCCTGTCGGTGGCGATCCAGGGTGACGACGGGGTGCGCTACTACGGCTCCCACCTGAGCAAGGTGCAGTCCGGTATCACGCCGGGGACCAGGGTGAAGGGTGGCCAGCTGCTGGGCCTGACCGGGCGGACCGGCAACTCCAGCAACGTCTGTCACGTGCACTACGGCATCTCACCGCCGTGCGCCGGGACGGGTGACTGGAAGGTGCGGCGCGGAGTGGTCTGGCCGTACAGCTATCTCGCGTCCTGGCGCAAGGGTGGCCAGAAGAGCCCGGTCACCGCGGTGCAGGCGTGGGAGAAGGAAAGCGACTGCAAGGCGTCCTAGTCTCCACTGGTGCATATTGCGGTCATCGGACTGGGACTGATCGGCGGCTCGCTGCTGCGGGCGCTCGCCGCTGCCGGACACGAGGTGGTCGGCTACGACGCCGATCCGTCGACTCGGCAGGCGGCCCGGGATTCCGGTTTCCCGATCGCTGATTCGGTTCGTGCGGCGGTCGCGGGTACCGGCGTGACCGCTCTGGCCGTACCGCTGCCGGTGTTGCCGCGGGTGGTCGCCGACCTGGACGGATATGACGGCCTGGTGACCGATGTGACGTCGGTGAAGGGCCCGGTGCGGGAGCTGTTGCGGGATCGCCGGTTCGTCGGCGGGCATCCGATGGCGGGGAAGGAGACGTCCGGTTTTGCGGCGTCCGATCCGGGGCTGTTCGACGGGTGCGCGTGGGTGCTGTGCCTGGAGCCGCACGAGACGTCACTCGACGACTGGCTGCTGCTGGCCCGGCTGTTCACCGGGTTGGGTGCGCGGGTGGTGCCGGTGACCGCTGCCGAGCACGACACGGCGGTGGCCCGGATCAGTCATGTGCCGCATCTGTTCGCGGCAGTCCTGGCGGCGCAGGTGGGTTCGGATCCGCTGGCCGGGGCGCTCGCGGCCGGGTCGTTCCGGGACGGCACCCGGGTGGCGGCGACCCGGGCCGAGCTGACCGCGGCGATGTGCGGCGGTAACCGGGACGCGGTCCGGGCGGAGTTGCGGCGGCTGATCGGCGAGTTGGAGACGATGGCCGGGGCCCTGGAGTCGGATGATCCGATTCGGGCACTGGTGCCGCACCTGCGGGCCGGGGAGACGGCCCGCCGATCGTGGCCCGCACCCGCCGGCGGCACTAGATCCGAAACATCCGATATCGCGGGTCTGCTGGAACTCGGCCGGTCCGGCGGATGGGTGACTTCGGTGCGGGATCGCGAGGTTGTCACGATGCGGCCGGAAAGTGGCCGCAAAGACTCCTAGCGTGAGTGATGCCACTCACGACAACGAAGGAGCCGAGGATGCCCGGTCAGGTTCGCCCCGTCACCGACGAGCAGGACGGTCTGCTCGCGTACCTCGCCCAGATGCGGTACGTCCTGCGGCTCACCGCCTTCGGGCTCACTCCCGAACAGCTCCGGGCGACGCCGAGCGCCAGCGCGCTGAGCGTCGCCGGCCTGATCAAACACTGTGCGAGCACCGAGGAGAGCTGGCTGGCCACGGTTCGGGGTGAGCAGCGGGCGATCGACTACGGCGCCTACGAGCGGGACTTCCGGATGGCCGAGGACGAGACCCTGGACGAGATCCTGGCCCGGTACGACCGGGTCGCCGTATCCACCGAGAAGACCGTCCACGAGATCGCCGACCTGGGCCATCCGGTGCCGATCGACCACTCGGTGCCGTGGAACCCGAAGGACCAGGACTTCTGGACGCTGCGGTGGGTGCTGCTGCACCTGATCCAGGAGACCGCGCGGCACACCGGGCACGCGGACGTGATCCGGGAGTCCCTCGACGGGGCCACCGCGTACCCGCTGATGGCCGCCGCCGAAGGCTGGCCGGAGACCGCCTGGCTGAAGCCCTGGTCGAAGGCCTAGGGCCGCTCGCCCCGATCGACCCGGATCACCCGGCGGTCCGTGACGATCGCGGTGACCAGGTCGTACGGGGTGACGTCGAAGGCCGGGTTGACCGCCTCGCCCCACGCGGTGACCTCGGCCGAGCCGCGGTCCTCGATCTCCACGTCGGCACCGGTGGCGGTGTGCGTGTCGACTGTCGATTCCGGTGCGACCACCAGGAACGGGATCCCGGCCCGGTGTGCGCCGAGAGCGTGCGCGTAGGTGCCGATCTTGTTGATCACGTCGCCGTTGGCGCAGATCCGGTCGGCGCCGAGGATCACCGCGTCCACCTCGCCGCGGGCCATCAGGAACGGTCCGGCCGAGTCGACGGCGACCCGGTGCTCGACACCCCAGCGGGTCAGTTCCCACGAGGTGAGCCGGGCGCCCTGCAGCAGTGGCCGGGTCTCGCTGGCGATCACCCCGGCGAGCCGGCCGCGCCGGTGCAGTTCGCCGACCACGCCGAGGGCGGTGCCGACGGTCACCGCGGCGAGCGCGCCGGTGTTGCAGTGGGTGAGCAGCCGGGGCCGGGCCCCGCACAGTTCGGCGACCAGGTCGGCGCCGAGCCGGGCCATCGACTCGGAGGCGGCGATCTCCTCGTCGCGGACGGCGCAGGCCTCGGCGAGCACCGCCTCGGGTCCGTGCGGGAGCAGGGCGGCGGCCCGCCGGGCACCGCGGGCCAGGTTGACCGCTGTCGGCCGGGCGGTCTCGACCCGCTGGACGGCGAGGTCGAGTGCCGCCGGGTCGTCGAGGTGGATCCGGGCGGCCAGCGCCACCCCGAAGGCTCCCGCCACACCGAGCGCGGGCGCCCCACGGACGGCGAGCGACTGGATCGCCGCGATCAGTTCACCGACGGTGTGCAGGCGCAGCACCCGTTCCTCACCCGGCAGGGCCGTCTGGTCGATGATCTCGACGGCTCCGTCGACCCAGTCGATCGTCCGCATTCTTGTCACTCCGCCCGTTCGCTGATCCGGTTGAGCACCGCTTCCAGAGTCTCCCGGCTCTTGCCGAGCTCCTCGCCGGACCACCGCTCCTTCACTGTCACGACGGCGCCGCCGTGGAGTGTCAGCTCGAAGTTGATCGGCACCGCCTTGGTGATCCGGGCGCCGGTGACCTCCTCATAGGGTACGAACCGGTAGAGGTTGGCCAGAACCTCCGGGTCGTTGTTCGCCAGCATCTCCTTGAGCCGTTTCTCGCCCTCGGAGGCGCCCCGGGGTGCCGGCACGAAGACGAATCCGCGGTTCAGCAGGATCAGGTCGGCGTCCTGGTCGTCGACCTTGATGTTGGCCATCGCACCGAGCACGTCGGCGCCACTCGCGGTGGCGGTGGCTTCGACGACCCGGGCCGCTTCGAGGTGGATGCCGATCGCGGCGAGCCGCTGCCGGGCCTCGCCGACGGTCTGCGGGTCGACTGCCAGTTTGGCGATCTCGGAGTAGTCGGCCGGTTCGCCGTCGGCGCCGGCCAGCCGGGCCGGTGCCGACCAGGAGTGCTGGAAGGTCGCCACGCCGGACCGCACCGCGGCCAGGGTGATCAGGTCGTCCATCGGGTCGGCGAACGCGACTGCCGCCTCCTTGCGGGTGGCGTCCGGGAAGAACTCGGCGGCCAGCTCGCCCAGCTTGCCGTCGGCGACCAGGTCGAGGATCTCGGCGAGTCCGGCCTCCGGGACGTCGAGCCGGCGGGCGGCCGAGCGGAAGATCCGGTCGGCGCGGCGCTGCTGGACCGCGGTGATCGACGCGGCGGTGAACTCGGCCCAGGGCAGGACGGTCCGGTCGCCGAAGTCCACGACCGCTGCCTGCAGGGCCAGGCCGGCGCCGTCGAGCTGGGGCAGCAGGGTCGCGGCGGGCCGCCGGTCGGGTGTGTGCGGCACCGACGGCAGCGCCCGCATCGCGTCGATGCGCACGCCGATCGCCGGGTGGGTGTCCCAGCGTGAGGTCTCGGTGTCCGGGTCCTGGTCGCGGAGACCGGCCAGTTCCTCGGTACGGGCGGCGTAGAGCTGCCCGAAGCCGCCGAAGATGTCGTCCGGGGCGAACCCGTGCTCCCAGCCGTAGGCCACGTACCGTCCGAAGTAGAAGTCCCAGGCGGCGTCGACGACGGGCAGTTCCCGCATCGCGCTGACCGCCGCGTCGATGCCGGCGACCCGCACCGACACCTGGTCGGCCTCGAACTCCTGCTGCCGGGTGACCGCGTTGCTGACCAGCAGGTAGAGCACGCCGTAGCCCTTGAACACCCAGCCGAACACGTTCCACTTGCCGACCCGGCTGAGCGTCTCGTGCATGGCGGCCCGGCCGCGGTAGGCGACAGCGGACAGCCGGGTGTGCGAACCGGAGTAGTGGCCCAGTTCGTGGGCGAGGACCGAACGGAGCTGGTCGACGGTGAAGGTCTGCAGCAGCGGCATGCCGAGGTAGAGCCGGCGGGTGCCACCGATCAGGCCGAGGAGTCTGGTGTCCTCGCTGACCGCGGCGTTCACCTCGGGCAGGAGCCGGATCTCGTCGGGTGCGCGGGTGCCCGCCTCGCCTGCCATCTCCCGCACCGTGCGCCACAGCTCGGGCGCCTGGTCGGGCCCGATCACCAGGCCCTCGGGCTCGCTCGGCCGGCTGCGGATCGCCTGCCAGAGTCCGGCCACCACGGCGCCGACCGCGGCGAGTAGCACCCAGCTCAGTTTGCTGGCGGACAGGCCACTCATGTTGTTCCAGATCTCGTACAGCAGGAAGCCGACGACGGCCAGCTGGAGCAGGCCGAGTAGATAGAAGCCGACGAGCATCGCCACCGATACGGCGGCGCGCAGCGCTGTGGACATTGTTCCTCCCCGTGGATGCAGCCGTCGGAAGATACCGATCTCGATATCCGCCGGGCAAGATTCTTTAGAGGTCCTACGCTGGCCGTATGACATCGCGAGATCCGGTGGCTGATCTGCGGCGGATCGCCTTCCTGCTGGAGCGGGCGAACGAGGCGACCTACCGGGTGCGGGCGTTCCGGTCGGCCGCCGCGACGGTCGCGAAGACCCCGCCGGACGAGTTGGTCGCCCGTGCCGGAGCCGGCACGCTGGCGAAACTCGCCGGAGTGGGTGAGGTGACGGCCCGCTGTGTGGCCGAGTCACTGGCCGGGGAGGAGCCGGTCTACCTGCGCCGGCTGGTCGGTACCGCGGGCACCGATCTGCCCGCCGCGGCTGCCGCGCTGCGCTCCGCCCTGCGGGGTGACTGTCACGTGCACTCCGACTGGTCCGACGGCGGCTCACCGATCGAGGAGATGGCGCTGGCCGCCGCGGATCTGGGGCACGAGTGGTTCGTGCTGACCGATCATTCCCCGAAGCTCACCGTGGCCCGGGGCCTGACCGCGGACCGGCTGCGCAAGCAGCTCGACCAGGTGGCCCGGCTCAACGAGGCGCTGCCGGACGGGTTCCGCATCCTCACCGGCATCGAGGTGGACATCCTGGAGGACGGCGGCCTCGATCAGGAGGACGAGCTGCTGGCCCGGCTGGATCTGGTGGTCGGTTCGGTGCACAGCAGGCTGCGCGACGACGCGGCTCGGATGACTCGGCGGATGGTGACCGCGATCGGGAACCCGCACCTGGACGTTCTCGGTCACATGACCGGCCGCAAGGTGGCCGCGGCCGGGGCCGGGGCCGGTGACGCCGCCCATTCGAAGACCCGGACCCGGCCGCCCAGCGACTTCGATCTGGAGAAGGTGCTGGCCGCCTGTGTCGAACACGACAAGGCGGTGGAGATCAACTCCCGCCCGGACCGGCTGGACCCGCCGAAGCGGATGCTCACCGTCGCGGTCGAGGCCGGCTGTCTGTTCAGTGTCGACACCGACGCGCACGCGCCCGGCCAGCTCGACTGGCTCGATTTCGGCTGCGAGCGGGCCGCGCTGTGCGGTGTCCCCACCGAGCGGGTGATCAACACCTGGACGGCGGAGGACCTCCTCAAGTGGACTGCGTCGCACGTCTGATTTCCGTAGGGTCGGCAGAGTGGGACGAATCGACGAAATCGCAAATCGTTATGTCGACGAGTGGGCCGTGCTCAACCCCACGGGCGCGACAGCTGTCGGCATCACCGGCTACGACGACAAACTGGACGACCTCTCACCGGAGGGTTACGAGGCCCGGGCCGAGCTGACCCGGCGAGCCATCACCGAACTGGACGTGGTGGACCCGGAGACGGAGACGGAGGACGTCGCCAAGGACGCCATGCTGGAACGCCTCGGCCTCCAACTGGCGCAGCAGGACGCGGGTTACGCAGCCACCGACGTCAACGTGATCACCAGCGGTCTGCACGAGATGCGCATGGTCTTCGACGTGATGCCGGTCGAGGGCGAGGAGGCAGTCGCCAACATCGCCACCCGGCTGCACGCCCTCCCGGACGCTCTGCAGCAGTACCGGCGCACCCTGCTGGAAGGGGCCGGCAAGGACCGGGTCAGTGCCCGGGCCCAGCTCGTCGCGGTGGCCGAACAGTGTGAGGCGTGGACCGACCCGGCGCGGGACGACTTCTTCCACGGCCTGGCCCGGCGGCTCGACGCGTCCGGGGCGCTCGCCGCCGAGCTGGAGCGGGGCGCGGCGGCGGCGACAGCGGCGACAGCGGCCTTCGGGACGTTCCTGCGGGACGAGCTGGCCCCGCTGGGCCGGGCGAAGCAGGCGGCCGGTGAGGAGCGGTACGCACTCTCCTCCCAGTACTTCCTGGGCGCAAAAATCGACCAGGTCGAGACGTACCACTGGGGTTTCGCCGAGCTGGACCGCCTGGAGCGGGAGATGCGCGCGGTCTCCGCGGAGATCGCCGGCAAGGGTGTCTCGGTGGACGACGCGGTGAAGCTGCTGGACGCCGATCCGGCCCGCAACATCACGGGCAAGGAGAAGTTCCGGGAGTGGATGCAGGAGCTGTCCGACCGGGCGATCACCGAGCTGAACGGCACACACTTCGACATCGAGGAGCCGGCCCTCAAGCTGGAGTGCTGCCTCACCCCCACCAGTGACGGCGGCATCTACTACACCGGCCCGAGTGAGGACTTCTCCCGGCCCGGCCGGATGTGGTGGGCGGTGCCCGCGGAGCAGAAGACGTTCTCCACCTGGCGTGAGGTGACGACGGTCTACCACGAGGGTGTTCCCGGCCACCATCTCCAGGTCAGCCAGGCCCTGCTCCGGGCCGACACGCTGAACCGCTGGCAGCGGCTGCTCTGCTGGTGCTCCGGGCACGGCGAGGGCTGGGCGTTGTACGCCGAACGCCTGATGGAGGAGCTCGGCTATCTGTCCGATCCGGGTGACCGGCTCGGCATGCTGGACAGCCAGGCGTTGCGGGCGTCCCGGGTGATCGTCGACATCGGGATGCACCTGGAGCTGGAGATCCCGCGGGACAATCCGTTCGGTTTCCACCCCGGTGAGCGGTGGACGCCGGAGCTGGGCTGGGAGTTCCTGCGGGCGCACACCCGGGTTCAGGAGGACGTGCTGCGGTTCGAGTGGAAGCGCTACCTCGGCTGGCCGGGGCAGGCGCCGTCCTACAAGGTGGGCGAGCGGATCTGGCTACAGGCCCGAGACGAGGCGAAGCTTCGTAACGGAAGTGATTTCGACCTCAAGAGCTTTCACCGGGACGCTTTGAACCTCGGATCGCTCGGTCTCGACCCGTTGCGCAAGGCACTGGCCAGGATTTAAGTCATTCGGGTCTCTCCTTACCGAAATCGGGACGGAGAGACCCGCCTTCGTGTAATCGATTGATTACTCATAGCAATATTTCACCACTCTGCAAGTGATTGAACACCTTGCGTGAAACTGTCGCCGCCAAGACGTAACAAATCCGAAGTAGAACTCATATTCACGTCTCCAGGACGGTACGGATACGATCTCCGGCGGCGCTCCCACTTGGCATTCCTCAGGCCCGGACCCTCGACCGGAGGACTCGTACCGCCAGGTTGACAGCGCCGCGTATCCCCCGATCAGCCGAGCGAACTCTGACCCTTGGAAAGGGGTTTTCTGAGGATTTCTCGGATAGATTGACCCGGATCGGTGCGCCCGCATGGCTACTATCCGTAGCCTCCCAATGGCCCATCGCGTGTGCATGGCGGAGGACTAAAGCAATGTCAGTCTCGGTGAACAGCCGGCGAACCCGTTTACGCTCCGCCCTCGCGGCGGTGCTGACGGTTCTCGTCGTGCTGCCGGCCGCAGCCCTGTTCCTGCGTGTCCTGGACGACGTCTCGACCGAACGTTCGGACACGGAACTCCGGCAACAGGGTGTGCAGTATCTGGTCGCCCTGGCCCCGCTGGTCAGCGCGCTCGCCGACTCTCAGTCGCAGGCGCTGCAGAACGTCACCGCCGAGCCCGCTTCGCTCACCTCGGCAGTCTCCCGGGTTCAGGAAGCGGACAACCTTCTGGGTGCGACGCTCGGTACCACGAACCGCTGGACCGGCCTCAAGGACAAGATCAGCAAGCTTCCCACCATCACCGGGAGCCTGCAGACCGTCTTCGAAGCTCACGTCGAGGTCGGCGACCTCGCACTGGAGCTCTACAGCGAGGTCCGCGACAACTCCAAGCTGCAGCGCGACCCGGAGAGCGACAGCTGGTACCTCCAGCAGAGCGTCACCATCGACATGCCCGAGACGGTCACCGCGGTGAGCCGGATGAGCGACCTGGCCAACATGGTCGCCGGTGCCGGCCGTACCCAGAAGGCAGCGCTCCAGGTCGAACTCGGTATCCAGGTGAACG
>DATMVU010000530.1:0-3572 GCA_035562875.1 Actinoplanes sp.
TGGCCGACGCCGGGGAACAGCCCGGTGCACTCCCGCTCGTCTCGCACGCACTGCTGGAGACGTGGCGGCGCCGGCAGGGCCGCAACCTGACGGTGGCCGGCTATCGCGAGGCTGGCGGGGTCGCCGACGCGATCGCCCGGACCGCCGAACGCACCTACGGCGGCTTCGACCCGGTGCGGCAGTCCGTCGTCCAGGACATCTTCCTGCGGCTGACCGCCCTCGGCGAGGACACCGAGGACACCCGGCGACGGGTCGGCTACCCCGAACTGCTGAGCCGCCCGGAGACCGCCGGTGTGCTGGCGGAACTCACCGAGGCCCGGCTGGTGACCTGTGACGCGGAGACGGCGACGGTCGCCCACGAGGTGCTGATCCGGCGCTGGCCACGGCTGCGGGGATGGCTGGCCGCCGACCGGGACCTGTTGCGCGCGCACCGCCGGCTCACCGACGCGGCAGCCGAATGGGAGCAGCACGGCCGGGACGACGCGTTCCGCTACCGGGGTGCGCGGCTGACCCTCTGGGAGGACCGGTCCACCACCCGGCTCAATCCGGCCGAACTCGAGTTCCTGACCGCGAGCCGCCGGGGTGAGCTGCGCGAACTCACCGCGCGGCGGCGGCGGACCCGATGGGCGGTGTCGATCCTGTCGGCAGCCGTGGCCGTCGTCACCGGACTGGCGGCGCTGAGCGCGGTACACGCCCGGCAGGCGGCGGCGGAGCGGGACGAGGCGACCTCGGGCAAGCTGGCCGCACACGCGCGGGAACAGCTGGATCTCAAGCCGGAGCTGGCGCTGCTGCTGGCCCGGCGGGCGATGGATCTGCGGCCGACGGACGCCGCCGAGGAGTCGTTGCGGCAGGCCACCGCCCAGACCCGGGTACGGGCGGTGCTACCCGCCGGGCAGGGTCAGGTATTCGGTGTCGCGTTCACCGACCGGCTCGTCGCCACCAGCGGCGACGACGGCACCCTCCGGGTGTGGCAGCGCGACAGCCGTGGCCTCGTCACCGGGACGCCCCGAGTGCTGAGCGGACACGAGGGCGAGGTGTGGAGCCCCGCTTTCAGCCCGGACGGCCGTCACCTGGCGGCGTCCGGCGTCGACAAGACGGTCACCGTCTGGAACCTGGCGGACACCACCGGGACACCACGGGTGCTGCGCGGGCACACCGGCCGGGTGTGGACCGTGGCGTTCAGCCCGGACGGGCGGCGGCTCGCCAGCACCGGTGACGACGGCACCGTACGGCTGTGGGACACCGCAACCGGTGCGGCGGTCGCCGTCCGGGACGCGGGGGTCCGGCAGCTCGGCCTCGCCTTCAGCCCGGACGGCCGGGACCTGGCGACCGGCGGGGGCGACGGCGCGGCCCGGATCTGGCCGGCCGGCCTCGGTGCCGCGGCACGTGTGCTGACCAGTCGGGCCGGGTCGGCCGAGACCCTGTCGTGGTCCCCGGACGGACGGCGGCTCGCCAGCGCCGACGCGGCCGGCACCGTCGTGGTCTGGGAGACGGCAGGCGACGCCGGCACGGCCGAACCGCTCGTGATGCGCGGCCAGTCGGCCGGCACCGTCGAGACCGTCGCGTTCAGTCCCGACGGGCGGCGCATCGCCAGCGGAGGCAGCGACGGCACGGTCCGGGTCTTCAACGCCGACAGCGACGCGGACCCGCTGACCCTGCCCGGCCACGAAGGCCCGGTGTGGAGTGTCGCGTTCAGCCCGGACGGCTCCTGGCTGGCCAGCGGCGGCGGGGACGGCTCGGTGCGGTTCTGGGATCCCGGCTACCCGGGCAGCCCCCGGGTCTTCGGTGGCCACACCGGGGCGGTGTGGTCGGTGGCGACCGGCCCGGCACCGGACCGGCGCATCGTCACCGGCGGGCAGGACGGCACGGTCCGGCTGTGGAACCCGGACCGGATCCTGCACGGCCACACCGGTGACGTGAACGCGGTAGCCGCCTCGGCGGACGGCCGGAGTGTGGCGAGCGCCGGTCAGGACGGCACCGTGCGGGTGTGGGACGTCGCCACCGGCCGGGCCACGGTGCTGACCGGCGGCACCGGTGCCGTCTGGGACGTGGCGTTCCTGCCGGACGGGCGGGTCGTGAGCGGTGGTGACGAGGGCTCCGTCCGGGTCTGGGAGGTGCCCGCCCGCACGGCAACGGTGCTGAACGGCCACGTCGGCGCGGTCCGCTCGGTGGCGGCGTCCGACGACGTCCGGCACGTGGCGAGCGCCGGCCGCGACGGCACGGTCCGGCTCTGGGACGTCACCACCGGCACCGCCCGGGTGCTGCGGGGCCACGAGGGCGGGCTGGTCTGGCGGGTGACGTTCAGTCCCGGCGGCGGCACCCTGGCCAGCGGCGGGCAGGACGGCACCGTACGGCTGTGGGAGGTGACCGGTGACAGCCAGCCGCGGATCCTGCGCGGGCATCGGGGCGGCGTCTGGAGTCTGTCGTTCAGCGCGGACGGGCGGCTGCTGATGACCAGTGGGGAGGACGGCGGGATCCGGCTCTGGCGGCCGGCCGAGGGCAACCGGTCGGTGGCGCTGCGGGGGTTCGGCAGCCCGGTCGAGGTCGCCGCCTTCGGCCCGGACGGCACGGCCTACGCCACCGTTCACGACGACGGCACCCTGCGCCTCGCCGAGTGTGACGCGTGCGGGACGCTCACGCAGGTGGCAGCGCTGGCCGAGGAACGTACCATCCGGGAGTTCACCGCCGAGGAGGAACAGCTATACCTCGAGTAGACGCCGTCACCACCGGGACAGTGCCAGACGCTCGGACTTCGTGAAGGTACGGGCCGGCAGCCGGTTGTCCCGGCAGCGGTAGTCGTGCCACATCCGTGAGGTGCACCGGGCGTTGTGCCCGGCCCCGTTGGCGTGGCCGAGCTCGTGGTCGATGATGGATCGCCGGGTGTGCCACCGCTTGCGGGCGAGTGTCGCCGAGAGCCGGATCTCCGAGGTCTTGCGCCCCGCGGTCCAGGCGGTCCACCCGCCGTGCCCGCGGGTGGCGTTGCTTTCGACCACCCGGATGCAGCGGTACCCGGCCCGGCATCTGCCGAGGCGCATGTCCGAGCCGGTGTACCTGTCCACGAACGCGATCGACGACCGCAGTGCCGAGTCGAACCGTGCACCGACGTGCTCCTCGACGTAGACGACGGCGGTGCCCCGCAGGCGCGGGGGAGTGCTCCACACGGAGTCGGCTGCGGCGGCGGGGGTGGCGATCACCGCGACCGGCATGGTGGCCAGGGCGAGTGTCAGGGACACCCGGAGGAGCCGGGGCGAGCGCATGGTCATGAGGGTGGACGGCCTTCCGGGTAGAGGTCGGCCACGCCACTACCCAGCCATTGATCAATTCAATCGACACCGGCCACAGTGGGGACTGTGCGGGACCGGCGCCGCCGACGTAGCCTGCACCTCATGTCCGCGGAGCGCGCGCCGTACCCGGCATGGTGGCGCCGGTGGGCGTACCTGCAGACCATCCCGCGGACGGTCGGCACCGAGCACGGGGCGGTGTTCATCCTGGTCGCGCTGGCCGTCCTGGCCGGTTCGTCACTGGGTGACTTCGCGATCGCCCTGCTGATCGGGATCCTGGTGGGCACCTAC
>DATMVU010000531.1:0-3274 GCA_035562875.1 Actinoplanes sp.
GGGAGTCGCCGACCGGCCGCACCCTCGTCGACTTCGGGCAGAACCTGGTCGGCTGGCTGCGATTCACGGTCACCGGACCGGCCGGGTCGGAGATCCGGATCCGGCACGCCGAAGTCATCGAGGACGGCGAACTCGGCACCCGGCCGTTACGCGACGCCCAGGCCACCGACCGGTTCATTCTCAGCGGCGGCACCGACTTCTTCGAACCGACCCTGACCTTTCACGGGTTCCGGTACGCGGAAGTGAGTGGATGGCCGGCCGACGTCCCGATCGAATCGGCGCTGGAAGCGGTCGTCGTGCATTCGGATCTGCGCCGCACCGGCTGGTTCGAATGCTCCGACGAACTGCTCAACCAGTTGCACCGCAATGTCGTGTGGAGCACCAAGGGCAACTTCCTGGACCTGCCGACCGACTGCCCGCAGCGCAACGAGCGGCTCGGCTGGACCGGGGACCTCGCCGTCTTCGCGCCCACCGCGGCCTACCTCTTCGACACCGCGGACTTCCTCGCCGACTGGCTCGCCGACCTGGCCGCCGAGCAGCAGGCCGCGGACGGCCTCGTCCCGTTCGTCATCCCGGACATCCTGAAGTATCAGGGCAGCCCGCCGGACTTCCCGGACCCGGACAGCACCGCCTTCTGGTCGGACGCGGCGGTCTGGGTGCCGTGGACGCTCTGGCAGGCCTACGGCGACCGGGCGATCCTCGAGCGGCAGTATTCGTCGATGGCCGCGCACGTGCGCCGGGTGCGGACGCTGCTGTCACCGACCGGGGTGTGGGACGCCTCCTTCCAGTTCGGGGACTGGCTCGACCCGGACGCCCCGGCCGACAACCCGGCCAAGGCCAAAGCCGATCCCGGGGTCGTCGCCACCGCCGCCTACTACCGGTCGCTCACTCTCGTCGCCGAGACCGCTGCCCTGCTCGGCCGTGCTGACGATGCTGACGAGTTCACTGCACTTGCGGTACGTACACGTGCAGCGTTCAACGATCAATACGTCAACATTGATGGCACGGTCCACTCCGACTGCACCACCGCGTACACGCTCGCCATCGAATTCGGTCTTCTCGACGAACACCAGCAGACCCTGGCGGGGGAGCGGCTCGCCCGGCTCGTCGCCGACAGTGGGTACCGGGTGTCCACCGGGTTCGCGGGCACCCCCTACATCACCGACGCGCTGACCAGAACCGGTCACCTGGACGCCGCCTACCGGCTGCTGACCGAGCGCGGGTGCCCGTCCTGGCTCTACCCGGTGACGATGGGCGCCACCACGATCTGGGAGCGGTGGGACTCGATGCTCCCGGACGGGACGATCAACCCGGGGGAGATGACCAGTTTCAACCATTACGCCCTCGGGGCCGTCGCCGACTGGATGCACCGGACCATCGGCGGGATCACGCCGCTGGAACCCGGCTATGCGAGGGTCCGGATCGCGCCCCGGCCCGGTGGTGGGCTGACCTGGGCTCGGGCCGGCCTGGACACCCGCCACGGCCGCATCGACGTGTCCTGGCGCCTGGCCGCCGACGGCTCGGTCGACGCCGATGTGAGCCTGCCGCCCGGGGTGACCGGGGTGCTGTCCCTGCCCGGCCACCCTGACACCGAGATCCCTGCCTCTGCTTCGTCTGGTTCTGATCCCGCTTAGGTGCAACCTTTGGTTGCGCATCATCTCCCGGCCCGGGTAAGGTCATGCGCAACCAAAGGTTGCGGGAGGTTGAGATGGAGTACGGGAACATCGAGTACGGGAACATCGAGTACGGGAACATCGAGCGGTCGATCTACGTCGACGCGGCGCCGGAGATCGTCTTCGACGTGGTCAGCAAGCCCGAGCACGTCAAGCGCTGGTGGCCGGATGACGCGGTCTATCCCCTGGAGCCGGGCGAGCCGGGGCACATCGTGTTCGGTGCGGACAGCCCGTCCTGCGCGTCCGGGCCGGGTGTCAAGGTCGAGCAGTTCACCGTGGTCGACGTGCAGCCGCCACGGTCGTTCTCGTTCCGGTGGAACCACGCCGACGGCGAGACCGCCGCACCCGGCAACTCCTATCTGGTCACCTTCGAGTTGACGCCGGAGGGCGGCGGGACGCTGCTGACGATGACCGAGTCCGGTTTCCGGGAGCGGGGCTGGAGCGAGGCAGTGGCCGCGCAGAACCACCGCGACCACGAGAACGGCTGGGACCATTTCCTCCCACGCCTCTCCCCATATATCGCGTCCCTGCACGTCACGCCGTGATCGTCGACGACGACCTCTGGCAGGCGATCGGGGACCCCACCCGGCGCCGGATGCTCGACCTGCTGCTCGCCGACAACGGCAGCGGCACCGCCACCACGCTGGGTCACCGTCTCGCGGTGACCCGGCAGGGTGTGGCCAAACACCTGGCCGTCCTGGAACGCGCCGGCCTGGTCCGGGGCTTCCCCTCCGGCCGGGAACGGCGCTACCGCGTCGATGACGCCCAGCTGGCCCGCGCGGTGGCCCAGCTGTCGTCGGTCGGTGCGTCCTGGGACGCCCGCCTCGCACGGATCCGCTCCATCGCCGAAGCGATCCAGAAGGAGGCCACCACGGACTGAGTCGAACCCTGTGCCTGACTGCCCGCCTCGCCCGCACCGCCACCGCCCTCCGTCCGGGCGCGTGCCGGCGCGAGGCGGGTGTCTTTCCGAACACCGATCCGGCCAGCGGGCGCCTTTCCGATGCCCGTTCCGGCGCGCCCGCCTGTGGGGTGGCGCGGTGGGGACGGCAACCGAGATGTGCCGGCACGAGGGAGGTCTGTGTCGCTTGACCGGCGAGGTGTTGAGAGCGTTCGCGGTCAGGGGTTCCGTGCCTCTTCGCGGTGAATCCTGGCGCGTCCCGGCCCCGAGATCACCACACCACCACTGATAGCCCCGCACGGACCGCAGACCCTGACCGCGAAAGGTGTCTTGCGGCCTTCCCTGGACTGCGGTCCGACGCGTTCTGATGCCGTTTCGTGGGCCGGCGGGTGTTCGTGGGACCGGTGGGACACGGCCTCCTGGGATGCGTTGTCTTGCGGCCTTCCCGGTGGCGGGATTGTGGGACCATCGGCCGGTGGCCGGGAAGAAGCATGACGTTCGTCCATCCGATGACCGGAGCGCGGCGGCCGGGGATCGGGCCGGTGCGATGTGGGCCGGGGTTCGGGTGCTGGCCGGTGCCTGCAGTGTGATCTTCGGTCTGTATGTGGGTGGCATCAGCGTCGCGGCCTTTGAGACGGATGGGCTCGGCGCCTTGTTCTCCGTGGTGGTGATCGTCGGTGGCGTGATTCTGCTGGCGCAGGCG
>DATMVU010000532.1:0-16007 GCA_035562875.1 Actinoplanes sp.
GGCAGGCCCGAGGCGGTGAGAGCCACCGTCTGGGCGCTACCGCTGGTGACGGCGGTGGCGATGGTGGCGGTAGCCGACGAACCCGGGTTGACCGACGCACTGGCGGGGCTGCTGGTCAGCGAGAAGTCGTTGCCGGTGGAGGTGGCGGTGGTGAGGGTCCACGCGGCGTACAGTTCGGCGTTTCCCCACCGGGCCAGCGACGTGGTGTTGATGTTCGACGGGTAGGTGTCGCAGGCCTTGTGGTAGCAGGGGTCGTAGGCCGCCCCGGCGGTGCCGCCCCACTTGGTGACCTGTGCACTCGTCTTGGTGTAGCTCGCCCCGGTCGAGTTGATCGATGCCGGGATGCCGGCGTTACGGAACGAGCCGTCGTCGCTGCAGCATTCGGTGGACGTCTCGGTGGGCACGTTGATCGAGGTGAAGTATTCGCGCAGTTTCACCGCCACGGCGTCGGTGCCGGTGACGAAGTAGCCGCCGTTGACGGAGGCGATCATGTCGAAGGTGCCGTACGCCTTGATCGCGGTCTTCTGTGCAGTCGTCAATGAGTTGACGTAGAACTTGGAGCCGATCAACCCTTGTTCCTCGCCGGCCCACCAGCCGAACCGGACGTGGTTGGTCATGGTGGGGTTGTTGGCGGCCAGCACCAGTGCGGCCTCCAGGAGGGTGGCGGTGCCGGAGCCGTCGTCGTTGATGCCGGGACCGGCGGACACGCCGTCGGAGTGCGCCCCGAACATGTAGGTGTTGGCGGTGTCGCCGCCCGGCCAGTCGGCGATGATGTTCTTCGCCGCGCCGCCGGTGCACGTGGTGCAGGTCTGCACGGTGACGGTGTATCCGGCAGCGGTCAGCTTCTGCTGCAGATAGGTGGTCGTCGCGGTGTGCCCGGCCGTGCCGGTGGCCCGGTTACCCCCGTTGCTGGTGGCGAAATTCTGCAACTGCTGCAGGTGGGCGTTCACATTGGCGACGTCGACGGCCGGCGGCGCAGCAAGCGAGGCGGTCTCGGACGACGCGGCAGGCGAGGCGGCACCGGACGACGCGGCGAGCAAGGCGGTCCTGGACGAGGCTGCAAGCGAGGCGGTCCCGGGCGGCGCGGCGAGCAAGGCTGCACCGGGCGGTACGGCCAGCGAGGCGGCAGCCGGCGAAGCCGGAGCCGCGGACACCGGTGGGGTGCCGAGCGCCAGCGCCGCAGCGGCGAGGACAGCCACGGCAGGTCCTGCCGTCACCGTTCTGAGTCTCATGGGGGGTTCCTATGGTCGAGGCCGATTCCGGGCTGGCCGTAGCAGACCAGGAACGCACCCGCGCCACAAGATATCGAAGTGCTTATATCTCCGAGGGTTGCGACAACGCGGCCACCTCGACGGCGAAGCGCCGCATGTCCTCACCGGCGTCGAATCCCACCTGGACCGAGGCCTCCCAGGCATCGTCGGCGAAACCGCGCGGGCCGCGAACGGTGAAACGCAGCGTGACATGGCCCCGCCGGTCGTGACTCGCGTCGATACGCAGGTCCTGTTCCAGCGATCTCCAGGTGCGCAGACCAGGCCATCCGCCGTACGATTCGGCAAGCTCAGCCGCCCAGGCGGTGAGGCCGTCGCCCGCGTGGGTGCGGACCGACGTCGCGGCCCGCACGCCGTCATCGTCGACCGCACACCGGAAGTCGACGATGTCGTCGTTCCACAGCCGCTCGGCCGACTGCAGCCGCGCCCGTCCACGGCCCGGTTCGGCGGTGATCTCGAATCCGTCGTCCAGCAGGGTCAGCACCCGGCCGACTCTGCCAGTTGACCTTGCCCCTGGGTGAAGGGCCATCGTCAGGAGCCATGACGACGGACATGGTGAGCTGGCCGGGTGGGCGCAACGTGCGGGATCTCGGTGGCCGGGCGCTGCGGGCGGGTGGTCACACCCCGTTCGGCCTGGTGTTCCGCTCGGCGGCGCCGGAGCATCTGACCGACGACGGCTGGGCGGCGGCGAAGACGGCGGGTGTGCGCACCGTGGTGGATCTGCGGAACGCCCCACAGGAGACGCAGCGGACCGCCGATCACCCGGTGATCCGGCCGGAGTCGCTGCGCGGGCTGACGTTCGTGGCCGCGCCGACCGAGAATCCGGACGACGCCGAGTTCCTGCGGACATGCGGTCCGATCCTGGACCGCCCGTCCTGCTGGGCGCCGAACACGCGGCTGGCGCCGGAACGGATCGCGGCAGCGCTGCGCGCGGTGGCCGAAGCCGAGGCCGTGGTGCTGGTGCACTGCGCGGGCGGCCGGGACCGCACCGGCATGATCTCCGCGATGCTGCTGCACATCGCCGGGGCGACCGAGGAGGCGATCATCGAGGACTACGCGTCCGGCTGGCGCGGGGCGGGCGCCTACGCCGGGCACGGCTGGGGGTATGACCCGGCCGCCGGGGACTGGCGGCGCCAGCAGCACGGCCCCACCGATCCGGCGGCCCTCGATCGCCAGGTCGCCGAGCGGGTGCCGGCCCTGCGGGAGTGGATCGCGGCGTTCGACGGCGCGGATCTGCTGGATGCCACGGTGCTGGACGCCGTAAGGTCGCGGCTCGGTCCCGCCCCGATCCAGGAGTGACATGTCAGTGGTGCACGAGGGCCACGACTTCATCAACTTCCGGAACCGCACCTACCAGTGGGTGGACGTGCTGCGGTTCCGGATCTCCGATGAGGACGACGTGCTCGCCGCGGTGCTCGGGCACGAGTTGTTCGGTTGCAGTCACGCGGTCGGCGAGATCGGTGGTGATCCGGAGCGACACGGACCGTACTGGCGGAAATTGATCACACCGGACAGCTATCGCCGGGTCGATGCGGAGGACGCTGTCCGGCGACTGCGGGTGTGGGCCGAGCAGTATGCGCGGGTGTCGGACGCCGTGTGGATGCGGTTGGAGACCGAGATCTACCAGCGTTCCGGTACGGCGGACGAGGTGCACGAACTCCACGGGCCGGGCGAGGAGTCCTACCACGACTAGGGTGGCGTCCACACCGAGTTCCACGAGTTCGTGCTGGTCGAAGGGGACCGGGTCGCACTGGTCGTGGCCGCGGACGACGGAGTCCCCCACCACTGGCGTGACGAGGGACTCAGGTTCGTACCGATCAGGCGGCCGGGATCCTCGGCTTCCTGAAGTAACCGGCGACGGCGAGGGCGATGCCGGCCACAGCCGTTCCGGCGATGGCCACGCCCTGCTCCAGGTTGCTGTTCAGGTCCTTCTCGAGGAACGGCTCGTCGAGGTAGAGCGTGTTGAGCAGCCAGGCGCTGATCAGCACCATGGCTATCCCGAGCCCGATCGCCGCGCCCCGGGGCGCCTTCCAGAGGGCCAGCGCCACCAGCGCCACGACGACGAGCGCCCCCACGACGGTTCCGCTTCCGATCTCCATAAAGCACCACCCCATGATCCGTTGGTACGACCTCCGGCACCGTAGCAATGGTGTGCACGCACAGGGCCCGACCGCAACCGGCCGGGCCCTGTCCGAAGTTGATCAGAAGTCGTCGTCGAAGCTCACCGAGCCGGTCACGCCCACCTGGTAGGCCGACACGCGCCGCTCGAAGAAGTTCGACAGCTCCTGCACGTCCTGCAGTTCCATGAACGCGAACGGGTTCTTGGAACCGTAGACCGGGTCGATGCCGAGCGCCTGCAGCCGGCGGTCGGCGACGTGCTGCAGGTATTCGCGCATGTCACCGAGCGACATCCCGGAGACGCCCTGTTCGAGCAGGTCGGCAGCGAACTGGACCTCGCACTCGACGGCCTCGGCCATCATGTCGCGGACCTGCTGCTCCATCTTCTCGTCGAACAGATCCGGCTCCTCGGCGCGGACCTGGTCGACCACGTCGAACGCGAACGCCATGTGCATGCTCTCGTCGCGGAACACCCAGTTGGTGCCGGACGCCAGACCCTGGAGCACACCACGGGACCGCAGGAAGTAGACGTACGCGAAGGCGCCGTAGAAGAACAGGCCCTCGATGCACGCCGCGAAGCAGATCACGTTGAGCAGGAACGCCCGGCGGTGCTCCTTGGTCTCCAGCGCCCGCAGGTCGAAGACCGAGTCGATCCACTTGAAGCAGAACTCGGCCTTACGGGCGATCGACGGGATGTTCTCGACCGCGGCGAACGCCTCGTTGCGCTCGGCCTCGTCGGGCACGTAGGTGTCGAGCAGGTTCAGGTAGAACTGGACGTGCACGGCCTCCTCGAACAGCTGCCGCGACAGGTAGAGGCGGCCCTCCGGCGAGTTGACGTGCTGATACAGGTTGAGGACCAGGTTGTTCGCCACGATGGTGTCACCGGTGGCGAAGAACGCGACCAGCCGCGACACCAGGTGCTGCTCGGCGGGGCTGAGCTTGGCCAGGTCGGCGAGGTCGGAGTGCAGGTCGACCTCCTCGACGGTCCAGGTGTTCTTGATGGCGTCCTTGAACCGGTCGAAGAAGTGCGGGTACTTCATCGGCCGCAGGGTCAGGTCCATACCGGGGTCGAGCAGCATTACTGGCAAGCCTCACAGATGTCGGGGTTCTCCAGGGAAGCGGCGAGTGCGCCGCCGAGGTTGCCGAGCAGGTTCACGCTCGGCGTGGGGGTCTCGGCCACGGGGGCAGGGGCCACGACCGCGACCGGAGCGGCGGTGGCGGGAGCGACCGCCACGGTGGCCTGCTGGATGCGGGTCGCCGGGCGCGAGCGCAGGTAGTACGAGGTCTTGAGGCCGGCCTTCCACGCGTACAGGTACATCGAGGAGACCTTGTTGATGGTCGGTGCGGCCATGAACAGGTTCAGCGACTGTGACTGGTCGATGTACGGGGCCCGGGCCGCCGCCAGCTCGATCAGCGCCTTCTGCGGCAGTTCCCACGCGGTCCGGAACAGTTCCCGCACGTCCTCGGGCAGGTCGAGGATGCCCTGCACGGAACCCTCGGCCCGTTTGATCGCCTCACGGATCGGCGCGGTCCACAGGCCACGCGACTTGAGTTCCCGTACCAGATAGGTGTTGATCTGCAGGAACTCGCCGGACATCGTCTCGCGCTTGAACAGGTTGGACACCTGCGGCTCGATGCACTCGTAGGCGCCGGCGATGGACGCGATGGTGGCGGTCGGCGCGATCGCGATCAGCAGCGAGTTACGCAGGCCGTGCTCGGCGATCTTCGCGTGCACGGCGGCCCACCGGTCGGTCTGGGTGGGCACGGCACCCCACAGCTCGGGGTGCAGTCGCCCCTTGGCCGCGCGGGTCTCGGCGTAGGCCGGGTGCGGCCCGAACTGCGAGGCCAGATCCGCCGACACCTCCAGAGCGGTCAGGAAGATCTCTTCCTGTACGCGGGTGGACAGTTCGCGGGCCTCGGGGGAATCGAACGGCAGCCGGAGCGTGAAGAACGCGTCCTGCAGGCCCATCAGCCCGAGGCCGACCGGACGCCAGCGCGGGTTCGACTTGGCGGCCTGATCGGACGGGTAGTAGTTGATGTCGATGACCCGGTCGAGATAGACGACAGCGGTCCGGACGGTGGCCCGAAGCTTGTCCCAATCAACACCGTCAACGTTGACGTGTGCACCCAGGTTGACCGAGCCGAGGTTGCAGACGGCGGTCTCGTCGTCGTTGTTGACTTCGAGGATCTCGGTGCACAGGTTCGACAGGTGGATCGTGTTGCCGGGCTCGCCGGTCTGGTTGGACAGCGCGTTCGAGCGGTCCTTGAACGTCATCCAGCCGTTGCCGGTCTGGGCGAGCGTGCGCATCATCCGCCCGTACAGGTCCCGGGCCTTGACGGTCTTGATCGCCTTCTTCTCGGCGGCACGGTAGGCCTCGTCGAACGCCTCGCCGAACAGGTCGGGCAGCTCGGGCGCGTCGGACGGGTCGATCAGCGACCAGTCGCCGTCGGCCTCGACCCGGCGCATGAACTCGTCCGGGATCCAGTTCGCCAGGTTCAGGTTGTGGGTGCGGCGCGACTCCTCACCGGTGTTGTCGCGCAGCTCCAGGAACTCCTCGATGTCCGGGTGCCACGGCTCCAGGTAGACGCAGGCAGCGCCCTTGCGCCGGCCGCCCTGGTTGACGGCGGCGACACCGGCGTCGAGGGTCTTCAGGAACGGGACGATGCCGTTGGACTTGCCGTTGGTGCCGCGGATCAGGGCGCCCCGGCCACGGATCCGGGACCAGGCGATGCCGATGCCGCCGGAGAACTTCGACAGCTTCGCGACCTGGTGGTAACGCTCGTAGATCGAGTCCAGCTCGTCCTTCGGCGAGTCGACCAGGAAGCAGGACGACATCTGGGTGTGCCGGGTGCCCGAGTTGAACAGGGTCGGCGAGCTGGGCAGGTACGCCAGCGACGACATCAGCCGGTAGAAGCCGATCGCCTCGCGGGCGTCCTTGGACAGGCCGCAGGCGACACGCAGCAGCCAGTACTGCGGGGTCTCCACGACCAGGCGCTCGGTCGGGTGGCGCAGCAGGTAGCGGTCGGCGACGGTGCGCAGGCCGAAGTACTCGAAGCGCAGGTCGCCGGAGAGGTCGATGGCGTCGTCGAGCTTGCGGGCGTTCGCGGCCACGAACGCGGCGGTCTCCTCGCCGATCAGGCCCTCGTTGAACGCGTAACGGATCGACTGGGAGAAGCTCGCGACCCCCTGGAGGCGGACCTCCTTGTCGACGAACGCGGCCAGCAGCCGGGCCGCCAGCTTCGAGTACTGCGGCTCCTCACCGATCAGCTCGGCAGCCGTCTGGATCGACAGCTTGTCCAGCTCAGCGGTGGTGGCCCCGTCGTACAGGCCACTGATGGTCTTGGTCGCCACCCGCAACGGGTCGACCTCGTCCAGATCCGCGACCCACAACTCGACCGCCTTGACGATCTTGTTGACGTCGACCGGTTCCAGGTCACCGTTCCGCTTGCGCACCTGCATCACGTGCCGTCGCTGCTCCGGCACACCGGTGACCTTGGTGGTGGTCGTCACGCCTTCTCCCCCTCACGAGTCCGACGCGTGTGAGGGCAGACACCACCGGCCCGTGGGCACGCGGCCACACGGACGTTCGGCGTCGGCCGTCCCACGCGGCCTTCAACCGCCGTGCACCCCGCCGGTACACGGCACGCTGGCAGGTCTTCGGACTCGTGGGCACGGCCTCGTCAGAGGCCTCCTACCGGCCGTCGCTTCCCAGGCCCGTGCCGGGCCCAGTGCTTCTGACGGCTGTCGTTCCCACTCACCGCTGCGGGGCAGTCCCGGCCTTGCACCGGGTTCCCTGTTGCCTCGGACACGCCTGGGAAGACGCGCCCGAACCAGCTGCGGGGAACACCATATCTAGGTCGGGGCCGAAAGTCATAACCCAACATGGTGTGTTCAAGACGTCACCCGACAGAGATCAACTGACGTGCCGCCGCAACCCGTCGAGGATCCGGTCCAGCCCGAACCGGAAGGATCGCCCGGGGTCGTCCACCGCGTTGTACTCCCGCCCGGCGACCTGCCCGACCCGGCTCGAGACCGGGTAGGAGTCGGCGGGCATGACCCGTTCCAGGATCGGCACGCTGCTCGCCCACCATGCGGCGTCGGAGATGCCGGACCGCTGCGCGGTGCGACGGGCGTCGATCGAGGTACGAGCGGCCCCGGCCGTGAAACTGCTCAGCAGCGTGATCACCTGGTCCATCTCCAGATCGGTGAACCCGGCGCCCTCGATCGCGGTGAGCTGCCACTCATACAGGCCGGAGCCGTGCGGCCCGATCCACGGCCGGCTCTCCTCCACCTGCAGCAGCCAGGGGTGCCGGTGGAACCGGTCCCACATCTCCTCGGCCACCCCGGTGAGCCGCCGCCGCAGGTCCCCCTCGTGCGGCGGGAGCTCCCGCTCACCGGTCACCTCGTCGACCATCAACCCGATCAGTTCGGAACGACCCGGGACGTACGTGTAGATCGACATCAGCTTGAGCCCGAGCCGGTCGGCGACCTTGCGCATCGAGAACGCCGGCAGCCCCTCCTCGTCGGCCACCGCGACCCCGGCCCGGATCACCTCGTCGACACTGAACCGCTGCTTCGGGCCCCGTGACCCCTGCGGCACACCGAGGGTGCGCCGCCAGAGCAGGTTGAACGTGCGGTCGACGTCCGGGTTCTCCATGCGCACAACTTACCCCGTGGGGTGTACGGTGTTCCGGCACGGTATTTCCGTACGGCATACGTAGTTATCTCGGTCAGGAGCGCGCATGACTGTGACCCATCAGCTGGACCGCCTGCTCGAGGCCGGGCTCTGCGACGTCACCGGCCACACTCCGGCCGCACTCGCCGGCCACGTCGCCGCCCTGCCCGACGAACCGCACGGCATCCTGGCCGTGCACCCGGCACTGGCCACCGCCCGGCAGCTGGCGCCACTGCTGCGGCACCGCGGCAAGCCCGGATTCGTCGTGGAGGACCTGACCGACCTGGAGGATTTCGTCCCGATCCGGGGTCTCGTCGTACCGGACCGCCCGTTCTATCTGGTCCGCGAACCGGACCGTGGGGACGACATGCGCAACTGGAGCCCCGACGAGGCACTGCCCGCCATCCTCGGCCGGGGGCGGACGCCGCTCACCCTCGGCGAGGGCATCAGCTGGCTGCTCCAGGACCCGGCGATCCTCGAACCCGGCCACTGCTTCATGACCATCGGCTCCCGCAAACCCCAGGGGACGGCGCTGGACGCCCGGACCCCGGCGATCTGGATCAGTGGCGGCACCGGTCGCGACGGCACCGCCAACCGCCGGGCCCCCAAGGTCGGCTGGTGCTGGGCCGGCAACCGGCACACCTGGCTCGGTTTCGCCTCCGCACGCGACCGGATCTGAAACCCGCGGGCTAGACGGCGATCCACGTGCCCAGGTCGTCCGGGCGGCCGGTGCGCAGGAAGTCACGGATCCGGTCCCAGGCGTCCTCGGCGCCCCAGACCACCACACCGTCGAAAACGGTCAGCGTGTCCTCGATCGGGACCTGCACCAGGGCTCCCTCCGGCACCCGGCCGTCACCGGCGAGGACGTACGACCGCTCCCCGTTGATCAGATGGACGACCGCGTACTCGCCGCGGAACCCGGCGGTCAACCGCGGCGAGCCGGCACCCGCCAGTGTCACGTCCAGGTAGCCCCGGATCCGGCGTCGGCGCAGCCTGCGGAAACGTTCCTCCAGCGCGGCCGGATCGGACCGGACCGGGGTCGGCTCGAATCGGCGGGTGACCGGATCGGTCGCGGACCAGACCACGTTCATCGGCATATGTTAACGACGCGTCAAGAAGCCTCCGGCGGTCGTAGCAGTCGCGTCAACATCGGCCATCGGGGCTCTCCGGCGGATTTCACTTCCGGGCGTAGGTAAATCCCTCGTCATTGGAGTCACCCGGGGCTGATCTCATGTTCGTCGTTGTCACGGTGGTGCTGTTCGCAGCGCTCACCGTGCTGGTGCGGGCGGCCGAACGCGGATGAGCGCCGTCAACCTGACCGGCCTGATCCTGGCCGCCGCCCTGGCCGCCCTGCCGGCGGCCGCCCTGCTGTTCCCGGAGAAGTTCTGATGGCCGGCTGGCTCTTCGTGCTGACCCTGGTCGCCGCCCTGGCCGCGGTGTACCGGCCGTTCGGCGACCACATGTACCGCGTCCTGTCCGGCACCCGGCAACGGGTTCCTCCGCCTCCAGGACAGGCTGTGGCTGGACGGCAGGTAGACGACCACTGGTGCCAATGCGATGCCACTTTGAGCCATAAAGGCATTGCATTGGCACCATAGGCGTGCCACATTGACTGCCATGAGACCTGTCATCGCGGCCATGGCCGCCACTCTGCTCCTCGGATCAGGCGTTCCCGCAGCTGCCGCGCCCCGACACGATCGCCCTGAACTGCGCCGGGTCATGGCGGCTGCCACCAGCGCGGGCCTCACCGGCATCCAGGTGCGGGTGCACGACGACCACGGCGACTGGACCGGCAGCGCCGGCGTCCAGCGCCGGGGCCGGCCCGCAGAACCGCCGGTCGACGGCCGGTTCCGGATCGGCAGCACCACCAAGACCTTCACCGCCGTGCTGGTGCTGCAACTGGTGGCGGAGGGCCGGATCGGCCTGGACGACCCGGCCGCCCGGCACCTCCCCGGCCTCGGCCTGGACCCGCGGATCACCGTCCGGATGCTGCTCCAGCACACCAGCGGGCTCTTCAGCTTCACCGGCGAATACCAGCCGGACGGCACCGGCGAACCGGGCATCGTCTGGTCCGGCCGCGAGTGGGTGGAGAACCGCTTCCGCACCTACCACCCGGTGGAACTGGTGCGCCTCGCTCTCACCCGTCCGGCCCGATTCGCGCCGGGTGCGGGCTGGAACTACTCCAACACCAACTACGTGGTGGCCCGGCTGCTGATCGAGAAGGTGACCGGCCGCGCGTACCCGGACGAGATGCGCCGGCGGATCCTGCGGCCGCTCGGACTCCATGACACCGTGGCGCCCGGCACCGCTGTGGACATCCCCGGACCGCACGCCCACAGCTACTACCGGTACCAGACCGGCGACACGTGGACGACCGTCGACGTCACCCGGCAGAACCCGTCCTGGATCTCCAGCGCCGGCGAGATGATCTCGACCACCGAGGATCTGCACACCTTCTTCGCCGCCCTGCTCGACGGCCGGCTGCTTCCCGCCCCGCTGCTGGCCGAGATGCGCAGACCGGACCCGCGCAGTGGCGGATACGGCTACGGCCTCGGCCTGATGACCCTCGACACCGGCTGCGGCGGCACCGTCCTCAGCCACAACGGCAACGTCCAGGGCGCCGCCGCACTGATGTACAGCACCCCCGACGGCAGCCGCACCCTGGAGGCATCCATCACCTACATCGACGACGCCGCCATGTCCCAGGCAGCGGCCGGGCAGCAGGCCATTCAGAAACTGGTGACCGCCGTGTTCTGCTAGGCCCCGGCTCTGCGAGGGCATGATGCCGCAAGACCGGAGGGGGAACAGGTGGAGACGTCACCCGTGATCAGGAGTGTGGACGGCCGGCTCGGGCAGATCGTCCTGAACCGGCCGGCTGCCATCAACGCGCTCACCACCGAGATGATCGGCATCATCGGTGACACGCTGCACGACTGGGCCGGCGACGAGCGGGTCCGGACCGTGCTGATCCGGGGGGCCGGTGAGCGTGGGCTGTGTGCGGGCGGGGACCTGCGGGCCATGCACGCCGACGCGGTGTCCGGGGGTGCGGGGACGCTGGAGTTCTTCCGGCGGGAGTACGACCTGAACGCACTCATCGCCGAGTATCCGAAGCCGGTCGTCGCCTGGATGGACGGGCTGGTGATGGGCGGCGGGATCGGGGTCTCCGCCCATGCGTCACTGCGCGTCGTCACCGAGCGGTCCCGGCTGGCCATGCCCGAGGTCGGCATCGGGTTGCATCCGGATGTGGGCGGCTCCTGGCTGCTGTCGCACGCCCCGGGTGAGCTGGGGACCCATCTGGCGCTGACCGGCACGGCGATCGGGGCCGGTGACGCGATCACGGTGGGGCTGGCCGACTGTTTCGTGCGGGCCGGGCGTCTCCCGTACCTGATCGAGGGTTTGACGGGCATGGCGGCCGGTGCCGCGGTGGCCTCGGTGACCGGCGCGCCGCCCGCGGGAGACCTGGGCGGCGCCCGCGCATGGATCGACGAGTGTTACGCCGGCGACGATCTGGCGGTGATCCGGGAGCGGCTCGCCGGGCATCCGTCGGCCGGCGCGCAGGCCGCGGCGAAGGAGATCGACGGGAAGTCGCCGACCTCCCTGGCCGTCACGCTGCGTTCGCTGCGGACGGCGGCCGGCATGCCCGGGTTGCGGGCGGCCCTCGATCAGGAACTGCGGTTGTCGGCGGCTCTGCTGCGGCTGCCGGACCTGGCCGAGGGCATCCGGGCGCAGATCATCGACAAGGACCGCCGGCCCCGGTGGTCTCCGGTGCCACCGGGGCTGGTCGAGAGCCTGTTCAGGTCGTCGTGACGGACGCCTCCGGAGCCGGCTCGTCCTCGGCCTCGGCGGTGGTGGCCGCCGGGGCCTTCGGGGTGCGGCTGTTGCGGATGGCGCCGACGGCGATGTCCACCAGCAGGAACACCAGAAGCGGGAGGCCGAACAGCGGCAGGAACCACGCCACCGCGAACACCAGCGGGACACCGGCGGCGATCACCCAGGCGGGCAGTCTCAGCCACGCGCCACGCGCGGGTGCGGGACCGCCCAGGAGTCCGCGGGAACCCCGGGCCGGGCGCCGCTGCCACCACATCCGGTACCCGAGGACGATCATCGCGGCCAGCCCGAGGGCCAGTGCCGCGAGCAGGATCTGGTTGACGACACCGAACATCACACCCATGTGCAGGTCGACACCCCAGCGGGCCATCTTCGCCATGAACGGATAGTCGGCGAACCGCACCACGTCGGTGACCTGCAACGATGCCGGGTCGACGGCGGCCACGTCGACAGCGGTCGGGTAGGCCCGGTGCACCTCGGTGACGGTCCAGGTGCGGCCCTCGCCCTTGGGCAGGCCGATCTCCACCTGGTCCGAGTCCACCTCGGCGGCATGGGCGGCGGCCCACACCGCGTCGATGGTGGTGACGTCGACGGACCCGGTGTCGGCGGGGGTGCCGCCGCCGTGTGCCGAGTGTTCACCGCCGGTGACGACGGGGGCCGCGACGACGGTGGTGCTCACCGACGGTGTCGACCAGTCGAGTTGTTCGCGCAGTTCGGTGACGTTCTCCCCGGCGAAGGTGGACCAGGTGAGCCCGGTCGCGGACAGCGCCAGGAACCCGGCGGCCATCCACAGGCCGAGCACGCCGTGCCAGCTCCGGGTGCGGGCTCTTCCGGTCAACGGCTTCCTGCCGGTACGGCGGACGCGCCCCAGCCACATGACCAGTCCCCCGAGGGTGACCACCCACAGCCACGACGCCGCGAGTTCGCTGTAATAGCGGCCGACGTCACCCAGGTGCAACGACCGGTGCAGTTCGTCGATCCAGGATCGCACCGGCAGCGCACCGCTGGTGCCGTAGACGCTGGACTGCCCGAGGACGGCGCCGGTGCCGGGATCGATGAAGACCGCGTGCCGGTACGACTCGGCGAAACGCCCGTCGTCGAAGATCACCCGGGTGGTGCCGCCGTCCGGGGCGGGCCGGACCGCGACCAGGTTCGGCACCGTGGTGACCTTCGCGGCGGTGGCGACCTGCTGAGCGAGCGGGACGGCGGGTGCGGAGGTGTCCGCTGGTGTCAGCAGGTCGGCGTGGACGACCTTCTCGAGTTGGGGGCTGAGCGCGTACAGACCACCGCTGAGCGCTGCGACCAGCAGGAACGGTCCGATCAGGATGCCCGCGTAGAAGTGCAATCGCAGCAGCAGGGGCCTGATCTGGCTGATGGTAGACAGGGCGGTACTCCTCGGTCGGCGATCACGTCGTCGTCAGGAGTCGTCCGCCGGGCCTGCCTGGTTCCCGGAAGTCGTGAAAAACCTCAGAGCAGATCGTTGCCGGGCACCGCCCAGGGGTTGCGTTCCTCGTCCCGCTCGGCGATCCGGGCGATCGCGGCGCGGTACTGCAGGCCGGTGATCTCCCCGGACATCAGCTGGACGACGAGCGCACCCTCCAGGGTGGACGGCTTCGCCGGCCCGGTGCCGGTGGGTTCCGGGCCGGTCTCCGGCTCGGCTCTCACCGGCCGTGGGGCGTCCCGTTCCGGGAACAGGAACGCCACCGTGACGATGACGACACCGATCGTGACGATGATCAGGAACTCCATCACATCCACCTCCGCGGCCCCCATCCTCGACCGGACTCCGCCCCACCGATAGGGACTTCTGTCCTCTTCAGTCCCCGTACCTGTCGAACGACACCGTCCAGTCGCCGAGGCCGTTCCAGATCGGCAGCTCGCGCGGGCTGTTCTTGACGTCCAGGATGTCGCCGAGCATGAAGTTCTCGTACACCCACTTGGCGTCCGCGGTGCTCAGGTTGATGCAGCCGTGCGAGCGGTTCTCCCGGCCCAGCGCCCCGTTCCACGGCGCGGCGTGCAGGAACTCACCCGAGTACGAGATCCGGGTGCAGTAGTCGACGACCATCGGCGCGTAGTAGTTCGGGTCGCTCTCGTCACTGACGCCGTAACTGCCCGAGCTCATGGTGTGCTTGCGCTCCAGGGACAGCACGACGTGCGGGCCGCCGGCGGTCCAGTAGCTGATCTTCTCGCCGTTCGAGCCGGTGGTGCCGCCGCCCTTGCCGAGGCTGCTCTTCATCGTCCGGACCAGTTTGCCGTCGATGTAGACCTTCGTCAGGTGTGTCCGGTTGTCGGCGATCGCGACCAGCTGACGGCCGATCTTGAAGTTCGTCGACACGTTCTTCGAGCCGTAGGTCGTCTTGCCCAGCTTGACGCCGAACATGTTGACGGTCACCTTGATCTTGGTGCCGGCCTCCCAGTACTTCGCCGGGCGCCAGTGCACGGTGCTGTCGTTCTTCCAGAAGAACTTGCCCTCGACCTGGGGCGACGTGGTGATCTCGATGGCCTTCTCGGCGGCCTTCTTGTTGACCGCGCGGCTGAACGCGACGATCACCGGCTGGCCGGCGCCGTACGTCTTGCCCTCCTTGAGGGAGGTCATCGCGTTGGCCTGGAAGGTGACCTTCGCGGTGTTCTCCGGCTTCAGCGTGGTGAAGGCGACGTCCTCGGTCTTCTCGCCGCCCACGCTGTCCGTGGTGGTGACGCTGACCGTGTACTTCTTGCCGTACGCCAGCTCCTCGGTCGACGTCCAGGTGCCGTCGTCGCCCAGCTCGCCCTCGATCTCCGCCTTGCCGGCGGTGACGGTGACCGTCTTCAGGGTGCCGTCGGCGACACTGACGGTGATCGGCTTCACCGGCGACACACCGGTCGCCCCGGCCTCCGGCGTGACCGTCACGGTGACCGGCTTGGCCTGCTCGATGTTGGCCACCGGGTCGACCCAGGCGGTCGTGTCGGTGCCGGTGCCGGTGGCTCCACCCGTGGTGCTGGTACATCCGGCGGCGGTGGCCGTGGCGGCGACCGCGGCCACACCCGCGGCGCCGATGATCACCTTGCGTCGTTGAATCATGACTCCCACATTCGAGTGTTCCCGTTGGCGCCATCCGTGGCCGTACTAGACAAGACGTGCGGGAGCCCCGAATCGTTGCCTGCTGAGTCGATCAAAGGATGGAATTGCGTCATCCTGACAGATCTGGATCCGATCCGATACACCACATCGACTGACGGCTGTCCGCGATGCACCCCTACGCCCGCCTTTTCCACCCGACCGGGCCGGCTTCACCACTTGACAGCAGCCGGTTCCATATTGACTATCGATATATTGATTATCAATAAGGAGCGGTGATGCGACGACCTGACTGGCTGACCGAGTTGCACGGATTCCTGGCGCTCGCCGCGATCGGCACCGGAGCCGCGGGTGTCGTCACCACGGTGGGCACACTGACCGGGCAGCCGGTGGAGATCGAGGTCCCGGCCGACTCGGTGATCGCCGGGGCGCCACCCGGCCTGAGCCCCGGGCCGGCCGTCCCGCTGCTGATCGACGCCCCGACGGCTGCCCAGACGGGCTGGGCACTGCTCGCCGCCCTCCCCCGGTTCGTACTGGTCACCGCGGTTCTCGTGCTGCTGTGGCGAGCGGTCGGCCGGGCCCGGCACGACGACGACCTGTTCCGGACCGGGCTGGCCGGCCGGCTGCACACGCTCGGACTGCTGCTGACCGTCGGCGGGCTGGTCACGTGGGCCGTCGAGGCGGGCGCCCGGCTGGCACTCAGCGACAGCCTCGGCACCGCCGGCACCTACTGGACGGCGGATCTCAGCACGCCGGTGTGGTGGGGGCTGCTCGGTTTCGGGATGTTCGCGATCGGCCAGATCGTACGACGCGGCCAGGCGATGCGTGACGACCTCGACCGGGTGGTGTGATGCCACCCGACGAACAGCACCGGGTCGAGGTGCACCTGGAGAAACTGCTCGCCGACCGCGGGATGACCCTGACCGAGCTGGCGTCCCGGGTCGGCCTGACCCTGGCGAACCTGTCGATCCTGAAGAACGGGCACGCCCGCGCGATCCGGTTCAGCACCCTGACCGCGCTGTGCGACGCCCTCGACTGCCAGCCCGGCGACCTGTTCAC
>DATMVU010000533.1:0-1697 GCA_035562875.1 Actinoplanes sp.
GGGCGAGGCCCAACTCGCCGGGTATGAACGGGCGTTCGCGTTCCCGGGGTTCGTCCCCGCGTACATCAGGCCGCTCTTCGCCGAAGGCAAAGGCCCGTTCCGGTGGGCGGCGCTCTCCGGTGACCCGGCCGACATCGCCGCCACCGACCGGGCCGTCCTCGACCTGTTCCCGGAGAACGAGCCGCTCGCCCGGTGGATCCGGCTGGCCGGGGAACGGGTGGCCTTCCAGGGGCTGCCGGCCCGGATCTGCTGGCTCGGGTACGGCGAACGGGACAAGGCCGGGGTCCGGTTCAACGACATGGTCGCGCGCGGTGAGGTGTCGGCGCCGCTGGTGATCGGGCGGGATCACCTGGACTCCGGGTCGGTGGCGTCGCCGTACCGGGAGACCGAGTCGATGCTCGACGGCTCCGACGCGATCGCCGACTGGCCGCTGCTGAACGCGCTGGTCAACACGGCGTCCGGGGCGAGCTGGGTGTCGATCCACCACGGTGGCGGGGTCGGCATCGGGCGCAGCATCCACGCCGGTCAGGTGTGTGTGGCCGACGGGACGGCGCTCGCCGGGCAGAAGATCGAGCGGGTGCTGACCAACGACCCGGCGATGGGTGTGCTGCGGCACGTCGACGCGGGTTACGAGTCGCAGTCGGCCGGCGGCGTCCACATCCCGATGCAGTCATGAGTTCCTTTGCGAGGCTGTGGCAGGAGATCGCGCCGATCGGGCGGGCCGGCAGCGGTGGGTATCTGCGGTTCGCGCTGACCGAGCCGGAGCTGACGTTGCGAGACTGGTTCCGCGCGCAGGCCACGACCAGGGACATGACCGTGACCGAGGACGGAAACGGGAACCTGTTCGCGTGGCGGGGTGAGCCGTGGGCGCCCGGAACCGTGCTGACCGGGTCGCATTTCGACTCGGTTCCGCACGGTGGGGGTTACGACGGGCCGTTGGGGATCGTGAGCGCGTTCCTCGCAGCAGACCGAATTCCACCTGACCGGAAAATCGGAATCGCGGCTTTTGTCGAGGAAGAAGGCGGGCGTTTCGGCGTACCGTGCCTTGGTTCGCGGCTTTTGAGCGGCGTTATGGATCCCGCCAGGGCTGCCGCCTTGACGGACCGGGACGGCATCTCCTTCGGCGAGGCGCTCGGGAAGACCCCAATGGGACGAATCGACCACCTCAAAAACCTGAAGGCCGTCGTCGAGCTGCACATCGAGCAGGGCGTCGCCCTCCAGACCCCGGTGGGCGTGGCCAGCGCGATCTGGCCGCACGGCCGCTGGCGGATGGACTTCACCGGAGTCGGCGACCACGCCGGCACCACCCGGATGGCCGACCGCCGCGACCCGATGCTCACGTTCGCCTTCACCGTGCTGGCCGCCAACAAGGAGGCCCGGCTGTCCGGCGCGCACGCCACAGTCGGCCGGGTGCATGTCGAACCGAACGCCACGAACGCCATCCCGTCCCTGGTCCGCGGCTGGCTGGACGCCCGCGCCGCGGACACCGCCACCCTCGACAAACTGGTCGACGAGGTGGTCCGCAAGGCCACCGAGCGGGCCGGCCGGGACGGGACGACAGTGGCGGTGACCCCCGAGTCGGTCACGCCCGAGGTCGCGTTCGACGGGCCGCTCGCCACCCACCTCAGCAAAGTCCTCGGCGACGCGCCGATCCTGCCGACCGGAGCCGGACACGACGCCGGGGTGCTGTCCGCGCA
>DATMVU010000534.1:0-12525 GCA_035562875.1 Actinoplanes sp.
CGGGGACGCGCTGCGGGCCCTGCTGGAGTTGGGCGCCAAGGACGTCTCGGTGCTCCGGGACGGTAAGGAGTTCCGGATCCCGGTCGAGGAATTGCAGCCGGATGCCCGGTTCGTGGTCCGTCCGGGCGAGAAGATCGCCACCGACGGGGTCGTCGAGGAGGGCTCGTCGGCTGTCGACAGGTCGTTGCTGACCGGCGAGAGCGTCCCGGTCGAAGTCGGTCCCGGCGGTGACGTGACCGGCGGGACGGTGAACGCGGGCGGCCGCCTGGTGGTCCGCGCCACCCGGGTCGGCGCCGACACCCAGCTCGCCCGGATGGCGAAGCTGGTCGAGCAGGCGCAGACCGGGAAAGCCGAGGTCCAGCGCCTGGCCGACCGGATCTCCGGGGTCTTCGTGCCGATCGTGATCGCCCTCGCGGTGGCCACCCTGGGCTGGTGGTTCGGGACCGGCGCGGGCTGGACCCCGGCGTTCACCGCGGCGGTCGCCGTGCTGATCATCGCCTGCCCGTGTGCACTGGGCCTGGCCACCCCGACCGCACTGCTGGTCGGAACCGGTCGCGGCGCCCAGCTCGGCATCCTGATCAAAGGCCCGGAGGCGCTCGAATCGACACGGCGCGTCGACACCGTCCTGCTGGACAAGACCGGCACGGTGACGACCGGGGAGATGAAACTCGTCGACGTCTTCCCGCAAGACGACGACGAACTGCGGCAACTGACCGCCTCGGTGGAGGCCGCGTCGGAACACCCGATCGCTCACGCGATCGCCGCCGAGGTCCCTGATCATCTCCCGGTCGGCGATTTCACCGCCTTCCCCGGCTTCGGTGTACGAGGGACCGTCGCCGGCCGTGTCGTCCTGGCGGGCCGGGTGGCCCTGCTCGAACGCGAGGGCCTGCACATCCCGTCCGCCATCGCCGCCGCTGTCGAGGCACAGGAGGGACTCGGCCGGACCGCGATCGTCGCCGGCTGGGACGGCGAGGCGCGTGGTGTCCTCTCGGTCGCCGACACGGTCAAGCCGACAAGCGCGCAAGCCGTCGCCGGGCTGCGCAGACTGGGCCTGACCCCGGTGCTGCTGACCGGCGACAACGAGACGGTGGCCCGCGCCGTGGCCGCCGAGGTCGGCATCGACCAGGTGATCGCCGGGGTGCTGCCGGACGGCAAGGTCGCCGAGGTGCAGCGCCTGCAGCAGGCCGGGAAGGTGGTGGCGATGGTCGGGGACGGGGTCAACGACGCCGCCGCGCTCGCCCAGTCCGACCTGGGGCTGGCCATGGGCACCGGCGCCGACGTGGCGATCGAGGCGTCCGACCTGACCCTGGTCCGCGGCGACCTGACCGCCGCGGTGGACGCGATCCGGCTGTCCCGGCGCACCCTGCGGATCATCAAGGGCAACCTGTTCTGGGCGTTCGCCTACAACCTGGCGGGCCTGCCACTGGCTGCGGCGGGCCTGCTCAACCCGATGATCGCGGGCGCGGCGATGGCGTTCAGTTCGGTGTTCGTGGTGGCCAACAGTCTGCGACTGCGGGGTTTCCGCCCACTTCACTGAGTGCGGCGGTGACATTCACATCCTGTTCGGACACACATCGGATCGTGGCTCATCAAGCGATCCTCGCGGCCGCCGTGATCATCCTGGTCCCGGCGGCCCCGGCCCGTGAGTGGACGGCGCCGGCGTGGCCTCTCGCGGGCTGCGGGACACCGGGAGGCCACGGCGGCGGCTCGGGGGGAACCGGGGGATTTCGGGGTCGGTTGCCGGGCGAGGGCCTGATCGGGGTGCCGCCGGCGGCGTGGAGCAGCAGCGGGTCGTCACTGGATCCGATCGGGGTCGGCACTCGGGTTCGTGACTGGTGCCGGCATACCCCACCGGGATGACGTTCGTCGAAAGGGGATCCGCTACAGGCGCTGGACGGCTTCGATGACGCGGCCGGGCGGGACCGGGTCGGACCAGTCGGCGCGGACCTCGGCGAAACGGACCACGCCGGTCCGGTCGACGACGACCACCGCGGCGAACGGCAGCACCGACCGGCCGGTGCCGAGGACGGTGTCGGCGCCGGGATGCCCGAAGCCGATGTTCAGAGCGTCGATCAGCACGTGCCGCGGGTCGGCGGCGACCAGGTAGCCGAGTTCTTCCCGGTGTTTGACGACGGCCAGCCGTTGCGGGGCCTGTGGGCTGACCGCGACCAGGTGGGCGCCGAGCCGGTCGAGTTCGGGCTGGAGGTGCCCCTGGTAGGAGCGGAGCGCGGCGTCGCAGGCGGGTGATCCCGCATAGCGGACGAAGACCAGGACGAGGGGTCCGGTGTCGAGTAGCCGGTCGAGGTGGACCGGCCCGAGGTCGACCTCGAACAGGGGTTGCAGGGGCAGCCGGTCCCCGGCCGCGACCATCCGTTTCCAGATCGCGTTGCGGCCGAGGAGCTGCTGAAACGCTTCGTCGTCGACGCGTCGCAGGTTCTGCACGGTCGTCATCTCGTACTCCAGTCGTCAGGGTGCGCTCATCATACCCATTAAACCGGTAGGAGATGGGGGTGTTCTGATCGAAGTCTATCGAGGGCCGACGAGATCACGGATCGACTGGCCGGACTCACCGAGCCAGTCGGCGAGAGCCTCGAGCGGGGCGGAGAGTGCCAGTCCGGCGTGGTCGAGGGCGCCGGAGGCGGCAAGGGCGAGCGCCAGGCGCTCCAGGCAGCCGGTGATCCGGCGACGGTCGGGCTCGGCTTCGAGCAGGGCGACCTCGGTCTCACCGATCTCCTGGTGGGCCTTGACGGCGGTGTCCGCGGGCAACGGCAGGACGTCCAGGACCTGACGGATCCGCTCCAGTTCGGCCAGCAGGCGGGGGTGGACCGGGGTGGTGGTGGGCGCCGTCTGGTTCGTGACGTTGAGCATGCGTACTCCCTGACTGTCGCGACGTTGGAAACAGTAGCTGCGAGTCTAGGGACAAAACGCCTGGATGGTAAGGAAACGCCGGTGAGAAACCCCGGCGGGCGCCCGCCGGGGTTTCCGACACTGTGGACTCAGGACAGGGCCGGGACCTGCTCCCGCTGGAGCTTGGCCATCCGCCTGGCGTATGTCCTGGTGGTGGTCCAGAGCTTGTAGACGAGCAGCGCTTCGAACGCCACCAGCAACAGGCCGGAGGCGATGGTCACCACGGCGATCTGGCCGACCACCGGACCGATGATGAATACGAACATCATGAACTCGATACCGCTGAACAGGTGCGCCCGGATACGCTGCCGCAGCAGGAAGTTACGAAGGCGTACAAAAGCGCTGAACTTGGTCTTGAAGTCACCGTGCACGTCGATGGTGGCCTCGTTCGGCGGCGGAGCGTCCGAGATCTCCTCCTCGCTCTCCTCCAGGTATTCGGCCGACGCCCCGGCGACCTCCAGGATCCGCTCCTTCATGGTCAGCTTGACCTTCTGCATCTGGAGCGCGTTCAGGTAGCGGAACATGTCGAGGAAGATGACAAAAACTGCCAGCCAGAGGAAGAACGGTTCGCCGGTCTTGTGCCACTGCCCGCCGAACAGGGCGAGCGCACAGGTGAGCACCCGGAGCCTGTCGAACACGTAGTCCAGCCAGGAACCGAAGAGGGATCCGGTCCCGTTCAGCCGGGCGATCTTGCCGTCCATGCAGTCCAGCACGAACGCCAGATGGAACAGCAGGGCACCGAGCAGCAGCGACGGATAGTCCGCCCGCCAGAAGGCCGCCGCCGAACCGAGCCCCACCACGAACGCACCGAGACTCAGCAGGTTCGGGGTGGCCCACTTCCACGGGGACACCAACCGGACCAGCGGGCCGGCGAGCGGATCCACCAGCCAGACCGTCCACCAGGCGTCCCGGCGTTTGTAGGTGCGCTCCCGAACCTCTGCGAGCGAGGGGCGCTGCGTCATCGTTGCGACTCCTTGAGTTGGACAGCGCGAGGAGTCCACGTGAACACCACGTGCACTGTCGGGGGCCTCGCGCCGCCCGCATGAAACCACGGTCGGTCAAGCGCATCAGGACCTCAACCTTCCCGGCGGATGAACACCGAAGCCGCGAACAGGACGATCATGCTGGTCCAGGCCCAGGCGGGCAGGTCGAGGGCGATTTCCGGCAGGTGTGGGCGGAGCAACGGCAGACCGATTTCGTACGCCAGGAGCAGCGTCCCCACCGCCCCGACCGGATGCCGCACGACGGTCCCCACTCCAGCTCCGGCGAGCACCCCGAGCAGTAGTCCCGCGGCCCCCGCCGGCTCCCCGGCCAGAACCGCCGCCACCAGCACCACCGGCCCCGCTGTCACCACCCACGCCACCGTCTTGGCCACCACGAGCAGGGTGCGCCGGGGCACCGCCAGCAGACTGGATCGGATCTGGCCGCCGCCCTGGTACTCCTGCCCGGCGGCGAGCGCCCCGAGCACCAGGAACCCGGCCAGGCTGTGGGCCAGTACTCCACCGGGCGGATCGACCGGCCTGAGCAGGGCCGTCGCCGCCCAGGTCAGCACCGTGACGACGGCCAGCGTCGGCAACGTGACCAGTTTGAGAATCTCGGCGTGGACGGCCCGGATCACGCCTCCCGCCTCCGGAAGATCCGGACGGCCAGCGCGAGCAGCGCGGTCACCCAGGCGAGCAGCACCGTCCCGGCGACCACCGGGTGGATCCGGACGTCACCGAAGTCGGACAGGTACATGTGTTTGCCGACGATGTCCGGCAGGTAGGCGCCGAGCGTGGTCACCTTCAGCAGCAGCCACGAGAACGACACCACCCCGGCGTTCACGATCAGCAGGGTGAGCGTGACGATCCCGTTCCGGAAGATCAGGGTCAGCGCGTACGCCAACAGGCTCAGCAAAGTCCACTCGAGCACCGCCCCGGCCACCCGGGCCGGCTCGGCCGCCGGATAGGACCCGCCGTGCTCGGCCTCGACCAGCAGTAGCGTCGCCACCGCCGCGATCGTGCCCTGCGCCGCGACCACGCCCGCCAGCACGATGCCCTTGGCGGCCACCAGCCGGCTCCGGCGGGGCACTGCCAGCAGGGTGGTGGTGAGTTGCCGGTCGCCCGGGGAGTCCGCCGAGGACGGCGTGAACTCGCTGCTCACCGTGACCACGCCGAGGATCAGCCCGGTCAGCATGACGATCTGGATGCTGTTGTACGCCAGGTCGCCGGTGAACCCGTAGCTCCCGTCCTCGATCGCCGCCCGGATCGAACCCGCGTTGAGCAGGGCCAGCAACGGGGCGATCAGGGTGCCCACGGCCAGGCCCACCCAGGCGGTCGGCAGCCCGAGCAGTTTGAGCAGCTCGGCCCGGATCAGGTTCACCATGAGGTGCCCTCCCCCGCGGTGTGCGCCAGGAACGCGTCCTCCAGGGTCGGATGGGTGCCGACCACCTCGGCGAGGGTGCCGTCCGCGACGATCCGGCCGCGGTCGATGATCACCACGTCGTCGGCGGTCTCGGCCAGCTCTCCCATCAGGTGGCTGGAGAGCAACACGGTCCGGCCCTCGGCGGCGGCGCCCCGCAGGAAGGTGCGCATCCAGCGGATCCCGGCCGGGTCGAGACCGTTGATCGGCTCGTCCAGGATCAGCACCCGCGGGTCGCCGAGCAGGGCGGTGGCCAGGCCGAGGCGGCGGCTCATGCCGAGTGAGAACCGGCCGGCCCGTTTGCCCGCGTCGGTGGTCAGCCCGACCAGGTCGAGGACCTCGGCGACCCGGGCCCGGGGCAGCCCGTTGCTGGCGGCCACCCAGCGCAGGTGGGCGCGGGCGGTGCGGGACCGGTGGGCGCCGCTGCCGTCGAGCACCGCCCCGGTGACGGTGAGCGGCCGGTCCCACGCGGCGTAGGGCCGGCCGTCGATGAGCGCGGTGCCGGTCTGCGGGCGGTCCAGGCCGAGCAGGATCCGCAACGTGGAGGTCTTGCCCGCGCCGTTGGGGCCGAGGAAGCCGGTGACCCGTCCGGGCCGGGCCTGGAAGCTCACCTCGTGCAGGATCCGGGTCTTCCCCCGGTCCCTGGTGAGGCCGTCGATCGCAATCATGCGCCCAGTCAACCGCCGGGCCCGGCCGAACACATCGGACCAGGATCCGATCTCCGCAACACGCCTACGACCGTGGTCCGAGGACCCGGGATCCGATCTCCGCAACCCGCCCAGGACCGCCGTCCGAGGACCCGGGATCCGATCGCCGCGACCCGCCCAGGACCGCCGTCCGGGAACCCGGGATCCCATCTCCGCGGCGCGTGTACGACCGTGGTCTGAGAACTACAGTTCCGGGCGTGAGATCACATCCCCGGCCGGCCTGGCGCAACCGTGCGGTGCCGCTCATCGCCTCGGTCGCGGCGGTGCTGACACTGGCCATGTGCACGGTCGGGGTGGAGGGCCCGGCCGCCCGGGTGATCCCGGTGATCGTCGGCGGGAGCGCGGCCGCGACGGCGTTCTGGGCGGTGCGCCGGTGGCGGTCCGACCGGGCCGAGTACGAGCGGCGGCTCACCGCGTGGGCGGCCGCCGAGGCGGTCCTGGAGGAGCGGCTGCACATCGCCCGGGACCTGCACGATCTGGTGTCGCACGGGCTGGGGCTGATCACCGTGCGGGCGGCGGCGACCCGGCATCTGGAGCAGTCCGGGCCGATCCGGGAGGCGCTCGGCGACATCGAGGAGACCAGCCGGGAGGCGACCGCCGAGCTGCGCCGGATGCTGACCGTGTTGCGCGAGCCGGACGCGGTGCCGCGGGCTCCGGCGGACAGTCTGGCCGTCCTGCCGGAGATCGTCCGGGCGGCGGGGACGGCCGGGCTGCGCCCGAGCCTGACGTCCGGCGATCTGGGCGAGGTGTCACCGGGGGTCCAGGTGGCGATCTGCCGGACGGTACGTGAGGGCCTGGCGAACGTGGCCCGGCACGCGGGTCCGGTGGACGTGGCGGTGCGGGTGCACCGGGACGGGCGGCACGTGGTGGTGACTGTCGCCGACGACGGCCCGGCTCCGGGCTGGCGGCCGGTCCCCGGTGCCGGGCACGGGCTGGCCGGGTTGCGGGAGCGGGTCGGTTCCCTGGACGGCGGGCTGGTGGCCGAACCCGTGGACGGTGGGTTCCGCCTCACGGCACGGGTGCCGGACGGGGTTCGTACCCGATGATGAAGGTCTTGATCGTTGATGATCAGAAACTGCTGCGGCAGAGCCTGGCGGTGATCCTGGACCAGGAGCCGGACCTGACCGTGGTGGGTCAGGCCGGGGACGGGGCCGAGGCGGTGCTGCGGGCCCGCGCGACCCGGCCGGACGTGGTGCTGATGGATGTCCGGATGCCGGGGCTGGACGGTCTGACCGCGACCCGGCGGATCTGCGCCGACCCGGCACTGACCGGCACCCGGGTGCTGGTGCTGAGCATGTTCGAGCTGGACGAATACGTCTACGAGGCGTTGCAGGCGGGCGCGGCCGGGTTCCTGTTGAAGGACGCCCGCCCGGCGGAGCTGGTCGAGGCGGTGCGCCGGACCGGCCGCGGGGAGTCGCTGTTCGCGCCGTCGATCCTGACCCGGCTGGTCGCGCACTACGTGGCCGCGCCCCGGCCGGAACGTCCGGCCGGGGCCGTGCGGATGCTCACACCCCGCGAGGTGGAGGTGCTCGCGCTGATCGGGAACGGTCTCGCCAACGACGAGATCGCCGCCGCCCTGAGCATCGCGGTGAAGACGGTGAAGACCCACATCACCCATCTGCTGGCGAAGCTTCCCGCCCGGGACCGGGCCCAGCTGGTCATCGCCGCATTCAACGCAGGCCTGGTCCACCCCCGCTGAATAGGTGCACTCCTAGCACTTCTGCCAGGCCACCCGGAAGATCGTCTCGAGGTTGCCGTCGGACGAGTCCATGGTGATGAAACTGGTCGTTCCCTTCGGTGCCTTGCCGGCCGCCACCTTCAGTTCCGTGTTGATGTTCAGATAGCGTTTCTCACCGCACCGCAGGAACGACATCGACTGAATCCCGACCTTGTCGGTGACCTGCCATTCGTCGTCCATGAAGCCGTCGAACTGGGTGCGGCTGCGGGTGGTGTGTGACTCGCCCTGGAAGTAGTAGAACGCGGTCTCGGTGGCACTCGCGCCCTTCTCCAGGCGGGCGTACCCGCGGTAGTCGGCGGTGGCGATCGCAAACGTGTAGCCCTCCGGAACCTTGACGTCCAGGGCGAGCTGGCACTGCTTGCGGAAGTCGGTCGACTTCGCCTCCGGGCCGACCTGGGCGACAAAATTGCTGTACGCAATGGTGAACGCCTTGTTGTCCGGGGACACCGTCACCGCCGCACTGCCCTTCGGACAGCCCGACCCGTTCGCCGCCACCACACCGATCGTCATCTGTTCGGGTGGCGGCGGGGCGCTCTGCCAGGTGGCCGCGGGCGCGCCCAGCGACGACAGCATCAGGGCCCCGGCGGTGATCGTGCTCAACATGGTCTGCCTCCTGAAATGTACTGAGAAAACGCACGAATCGTGCCGATGAAAAACGTACTTTCAGCGGTCGCGCATCGCAGGAGATAGCCCGACTACAAACGCTTTCCGGTATGCCTCGACGGGGTTTCCTGCCCGACCGGGCGCACCGCGACCGGCCGACCGGGCAGTTTCTCGAGGAACCGGCACGAGCCGATTCGATCAATGCTACGAACCCTCGACACGGCAGCGCGGCGATGCGACGGTGGGAACATGACTGACATCGATACCGCGGAAGAGAACAAGAGACGTTTCCTGGAGGCTTTCAGCCGTTTCGCCGAGGGTGACGTCGAGGTGCTGCGCGAGATCCTCCGGGCGGATTTCCTCTCGCACACCCCCGGAGCGCCGGCCGGCCGGGACGCCTGGATCGAGTTCATCGTGAACTCCCCGATCGCCGGCGCCCAGCTCAGCCTGCAGCACGTCATCGCGGACGCCGAGTTCGTGGTCGCCCACTACACGCTGATCCCGGTCGACGCCCCGCCGGAGGACGTCGTCGACATCTGGCGCTTCTCCGACGGCCTGATCGTCGAGCATTGGGACGTCAGCCGCCCCAGCATCCCGGCGAGCATTCCCGGCTAGGTGCGCAGCGGGACCACGTCGGGGGCGCCGAGGCGAGCGGCGTCGGCCGTCTCGTCGTCCTGTTGTTCCTGGGAGGCACGTTCCGCCTCGACCCGCAGCCGGTAGTGCTCGACCTCGGCGTCGCGCTGGCCGGCCGACCAGCCGAGGACCCGGCCCATCAGTTCGGCGGCGTGCGGGGCGGCCACCACCCCGCGGTCGAAGGTCTCGATGGAGATCCGGGTCCGCCGGGTCAGCACGTCCACCAGGTGCCGGGCGCCCTCGGCGGCGGCCGCGTAGACGAACTCGGCCCGCAGGTAGTCGTCGGCGCCCTCGATCGGCCGGCCCAGTTCCGGATCGTCGCGGATCAGCGCGAGCAGGTCGTGGATCAGCGAACCGTACCGCCCGAGCAGGTGTTCGATCCGGGCCACGTGCAGGCCCGACTCGGTGGCGAGCAGGCCGCGCCGGTTCCACAGTGCCGGATAGCCGTCGGCGCCGACCAGCGGGATCCGGTCGGTGACCGAGCGGGGCACCGACCGGGCCAGTCCGTGCACACACGCGTCGACGGCGTCCTTCGCCATCACCCGGTAGGTGGTGTACTTGCCGCCGGCCACCATCACCAACCCGGGGACCGGACTGCTCACCGAGTGTTCCCGGGACAGCTGGGAGGTGGACTCGGACTCGCCGGTCAGCAGCGGGCGCAGGCCGGCGTAGACACCCTCCACGTCGGCCCGTTCCAGCGGCGTGGCGAGCACCTTGTTGACCTCGGTGAGCAGGTAGTCGATGTCCTTCGCGGACGCCGCCGGATGTGTCTTGTCCAGGGACCAGTCGGTGTCGGTGGTGCCGACGATCCAGTGCCGGCCCCAGGGGATGACGAACAGCACGCTGCGCGCGGTACGCAGGATGAGGCCGGTGGACGAACGGATCCGGTCCCGGGGTACCACCAGGTGGATGCCCTTGGAGGCGCGCACGTGGAACTGCCCGCGCTCGCCGACCAGGGACTGGGTGTCGTCGGTCCACACCCCGGTCGCGTTGATCACCTGCTGGGCCCGGATCACGAACGGCCGCCCGTGTTCCAGGTCGGTCACCCGTACGCCGGTGACTCTCTCACCCTCCCGCAGGAAACCGGTGACCGCGACCCGCGAGGCGACCTGTGCCCCGTGTGACGCCGCGGTCCGGGCCAGGAACATCGTGTGCCGGGCGTCGTCGACCTGTGCGTCGTAGTACTGCAACGCACCGACCAGCGAGTCCTTGCGCAACGCCGGGGCGGCCCGCAGCGCGCCGCGCCGGGTCAGATGCCGATGCCGGGGCAGTCCGTTGCTGAAGGCCATCGTGTCGTAGAGGGTCACCCCCGCGCCGGTGTAGAGACGCTCCCAGCCGCGATGCCGCAGCGGGTAGAGGAACCGGACCGGCCGGGCCAGGTGCGGGGCGAGCCGGCGCAGGATCAGGTCCCGTTCCCGCAGCGCCTCACGGACCAGCCCGAAGTCCAGCATCTCCAGGTACCGCAGGCCGCCGTGCAGGAGTTTGCTGGATCGGCTGGACGTGCCGGAGGCCAGGTCGCGCGCCTCGACGAGCCCCACGGTCAGTCCCCGGGTGACAGCGTCGAGCGCGCAACCAGCCCCCACCACTCCCCCGCCGATCACCAGGACGTCGAGTTCACGGTCGGCGAGCGCGGCCAGAGCCACGTCCCGGTACGAAGGAGACAGAGCTGTCATGATCAGTCCACATCCACCCAGTCGAGGGTCCGCTGCACCGCCTTCTTCCACTTGCCGAAGCCGGTGTCCCGCTGTTCCGCTGACCACTGCGGCTGCCAGCGCTGCGACTCGTTCCAGTTCTCCCGCAGCTCGTCGGTGTTCTTCCAGAACCCCACTGCCAACCCGGCGGCGTACGCGGCACCCAGCGCCGTGGTCTCGGCGACCACCGGACGGCTGACCGGCACACCGAGGACGTCCGCCTGGATCTGCATGCACAGGTTGTTGACGGTGATCCCGCCGTCGACCTTGAGCACGTCCAGGGTGACGCCGGAGTCCTGGGCCATCGCGTCGACCACGTCCCGGGTCTGGTAGCAGATCGCCTCCAGGGTGGCGCGGGCGATGTGCGCGTCGGTGTTGAACCTCGACAGGCCGACGATCGCGCCCCGGGCGTCGGAACGCCAGTAGGGGGCGAACAGGCCGGAGAACGCCGGTACGAAGTAGACGCCACCGTTGTCGTCGACCCGCGCGGCCAGGGATTCACTCTCCGCCGCCGAGTTGATGATGTGCAGCTGATCGCGCAGCCACTGAACGGCCGACCCGGTGACCGCGATCGAGCCCTCCAGCGCATAGACCGGGGCAGCGTCCCCGAACTTGTAGGCGACCGTGGTGAGCAGGCCGTGCTCGGACCGGACCAGCTCGGTCCCGGTGTTGAGCAGCATGAAGTTGCCGGTGCCGTAGGTGTTCTTGGCCTCGCCGGGCCGGAAGCAGACCTGTCCGACGGTGGCGGCCTGCTGGTCACCGAGGTCGCCGGTGAGCGGCACGTCGCCGCCGAGCGGGCCACTGATGTGCGCGGTCCCGTAACCGTTGGGGTCCGAGGACGGCCGGATCTCCGGCAGCATCGCCCGTGGGATGTCGAAGAACGACAGCAGTTCGTCGTCCCAGTCGAGGGTCTCCAGGTTCATCAGCATGGTCCGGCTGGCGTTCGTCACGTCGGTGACGTGGTTGCCGCCCTCCCGCCCGCCGGTGATGTTCCACAGCAGCCAGCTGTCGGTGTTGCCGAACAGGGCGTCGCCGCGTTCGGCCGCCTCCCGTACCCCGTCGACGTTCTCCAGGATCCACTGGATCTTGCCGCCGGAGAAGTAGGTGGCCGGCGGCAGCCCGGCCTTGCGGCGGATCACGTCACCCCGGCCGTCCCGGTCAAGAGCCGAGGCGATCCGGTCGGTACGGGTGTCCTGCCACACGATCGCGTTGTAGTAGGGGCGCCCGGTCCGCTTGTCCCACACCACCGTGGTCTCACGCTGGTTGGTGATCCCGACCGCGGCCAGGTCGCTCGCGCTCAGGTTGGCCTTCTGCATAGCGGTCCGGACCACGGTGACGGTGCGGTCCCAGATCTCGATCGGGTTGTGCTCGACCCAGCCGGCCTGCGGCAGGATCTGCTCGTGTTCCAACTGGTGCCGGGCCACCTCGTCGCCACTGTGATCGAAGATCATGAAACGGGTGCTGGTGGTGCCCTGGTCCACTGCGCCCACGAAGTCAGCCACGGTTAGCCTCCACGCTTGATTCCTCACTCGCTGTCTCCGACGGCAGGAACCGTCCGATCAGAGTCTGGTACAGACCGGCGCCCACGATGCCACCGATCACCGGCCCGACTATCGGGATCCAGAAGTAGAGATACCCGGTCTGATCGCGGAATGCCGTGTCATAGCCGGTCAGGAAACTGGCGAGTCGCGGCCCGAAGTCACGGGCCGGGTTGATCGCGTACCCCGCATTGGTGCCCCAGGCCATCCCGATCGCCACCACCAGCAGGCCGACGACGACCGGGCCGAGATTGGCGGCGGGCGCATTGTTGGCCGTGTCGGTGAGCGCGAGGATGACGAAGAGCAGG
>DATMVU010000535.1:0-10315 GCA_035562875.1 Actinoplanes sp.
GCCCCACGCCACCGCTCACCGTCCCGGCCACTCCGTGCCTCAGCCCGTCTCCGGTGACCAGCCGTGGACAGAAGAGCGCATCCGTGCGCTCGGCGCGGTCACCGACCTGGTCACCGCCGGACAGATCTTCGGTCTGGGCCGGTCGTTCACCTACAACCTGATGCGTACCGGCCAGTTCCCCGTGCCGGTGCTGCGGTTGGGTAACCGCTACCGCGTCCCCGTGGGCGGGATCCTCACCACATTGGGATTCACCAGCGCAAACGACTTGATCAACGGGGTGATCGAAGCGTTGATCGTCACGACGCAATCAGATGCAGCGACCCGCTGCACACCGGCCGCACCGAACAGGAAACACCGTGACCATCACCCTCACCCCACCCACGCCCCCGGCCATCCCGGCCCGCGCCACCGCCCCGCCCGCCGTCCCCGCCCCCGCACGGACAGCCGTGGCGGAAGGGTCCATCGGCAAACGCTGCAGCTGTAAAGATCCCGAGACCGGTAAACGCCTCAACGCGGCCTGCCCGAAGCTGCGGCGGCCCGGCGGCGGCTGGCACCCCTCCCACGGTGTCTGGGGTATCCAGCTGGAACTACCGAGCCTGCCCGGCCGGACACGGCGGCTGCTGCGCCGCAGCGGATTCGACCGCCGCGAAGACGGCCTCGCGGTCCTGGACCAGGCCCGCGCCCTGCTGGAGCTGGCCGGTGACGACCTCGACGTGGCCATCCAGATCGGTGACCTGCTCCACGCTCTGCAGCGCGGCGACGCCCTGCCCGACCGTGACGAGCTGGCCGCCCGGGTCCGCGCCAGCGTCCCGGCCACCGTCCCGACCACCTGCACGACTGGCTGGACGGGCGACGCGGGCTGTCCCCGAAGACGATCCGTGGCTACAGCGACGACATCAACAAGTACCTGGTCCCGTATCTCGGTGACCTGCCGCTGCAGAAACTGCGCATCGGCCACATCGAGCACATGTTCCAGGCGATCGAGGAACGCAACACCGCCATCGCGATCGCCCGCGCCTCCACCGACCCCGCCGTCCGAGCCACCGTCAATGGTGGGTCTTGGGCCAAGGCCCGGGGTGTGCTGGTGTCGCGACGGTCACCCGGCGTGGCCTCGTTGAGCGCGGTCTCGACGCGTGCCGGTTCGGTGATCTCGTCGCCGAGTTCGCGCAGTTCCTGCTTGATCTTCTGTGGTCCGCCGAGGTGGCGCAGCAGGAGGTTGGCGGCGGTGTTGTCGCTGTAGCGCAGGGCCGCGTCGGCGATCGCGCGCAGGGTCATGCCGTCGGCGACGTGCTTTTCCGTGATCGGTGAGTAGGTGATCAGGTCGTCCGCCGAGTACCGCACCACCTGGTCCAGTTCGGCGTCGGTGGTGTCGTCGAGGACCTGTGCGGCGGCCAGCACTTCGAACGTCGAGCAGTACGCGAATCGTTCGTCGGCCCGGTATCCCACGGTCCGGCCGGTGCCGGTGTCGATCGCGTGCACCCCCAGCCGCGCGTCGAACTTCTCCTCGAGCTGCCGGAACTCCTTGCTCCGGTCGGCCGGGGACGACGAGCCGGCCGTCTCCACACGGCTGGGCGTCGGCTGCTCGGCGGCTTCGGTGGTGCCGCACGCGCTCAGGCAGACCACCGCAATCGTGGCGGCGAGGTGGCGTGGCATGGACATCATGCTTGCTCCCTGTCAGATGGGGATGGGTGATGGAAGCCGTCGGTGTTCGGCGGGGACGCGCTTCACGACCGGGTACGAGGTGACCGTTCACCGTGGTCTGCGGTGCGCGCTGGTCCGGACTTTCGGGTGCTCCACCAGATGACAGTGGTGATGGCGACGACGGTGACGGTGGGGATGAGCAGGTACGGCGAGCCGGTGCCGACCGAGCGGTCCTGCGTCGCGGTGCCCAGATCGACGTGCAGGACCAGGGCGAGCAAGAAGGTGAAGGTGTTGAGCACGGCGTGGAGCATGACCGGGATCTCCAGCCCGCCGGTGCGCCAGGTGATGACGGCCAGCCCGGTCCAGAGCACGAAGTACCAGACGATGATGTACGGATCCGTCGCGCCGTGGGCGGCGGTGAACAGTGCGCTGGAGACCAGGATCCCGGTGATCAGTCCTACTCGTGGGCTGCGGCTCCAGCTCGCGACGACACGGAATATCAGCCCGCGGACGCCGTATTCCTCGCCCGCCGACTGCAGCGGGGTGAACAGCATCGTGGCGAGGAAAAGTGCGATGAGGTCGGTGTGCGACCACGGGAACTCGGCGGCGGGGGTGAGAGCGGGCAGAGCGTTGACGACCAGCCAGGCGGGACCCAGGACCAGCAAGGATTTGCCGAACAGGTCGAAGCGGAAGCGTGCGATCACGGAATGCAGGGATGCGCCTGGTATTCCGTAGAGCCACCGCTGGATGAGCATGCTCCATGGGATGAGCAGGGCGAGGGCGATCATGGAGCTGGCGTGGGAGAGCGGTGTGTAGTCGGTGCCGCCCAGAATCGGCGGGGTCTTGCCCATCTGTACGTCGATGAGCGCTGTCGCGCGGCCGATGACCGTCGGAAAGATGACGAGGCCTGCCAGCAGCAGGACGATCGCGAGGATGCCGCGCCCGATCCGGCGCTTGTCGCCGGCAAGCACGCGGTGGTATTCCACCCCGTGCGGAATCTGCGGCCCGTTACGGGGTTCGTTCGCACTGAGGAGCCAGGTCGGCTGCGTGGTGGTCATGACTGCCTTTCTGAGGGTCGTCACTTTCCGGCGTGGTCGAGCAGGCTGTAGCGCAGGCGGAACGCCCGCTCGGTGCTCGCCAGCGCGGCCCCGACGGCGAGGGCGACGTTGAGCCAGATCGGGAGATGCACCGGCGACTCGAAACGTCCGATGCGTTCGGCGATCGGGGGGATCTGCGAGACGGGCTCGGCAAGTTGCAGCAGGTTCAGTCCCACACCGATGACGAGCAGAAGTAGGGAGATGAGTCCGAGCGAGCGGCTCAGTGCCGGGTGATCGCGTTCGAGGCGAGCGCGGCGGCCTTCGGCGGATCTGGGGTCGGGAATGAGCTGTTGCTCGGTGCCGACGGCGGTGACGTAGTGGCAGCGCTTGATCCCGAAGGCGCTGATCGCCACCTGGACGGTGCCGCCCTCGACGGTGAAGGCCGCCGGCAGCTTGGATTCGGCGTGGTGCCGGCCGTCGAGGTACAGGTGCGCTTTCGCTTTGCCGCTGCCCGTGTCGGCCCGGTAGGGGATGTCGACGGCATAGACCGTGGGTCGGCCGTCCCAGTGCGACGGCGGAAGGTGGAACAGCGCGCGGAAGGGCACCTGCCACCAGCGGATCGGCTTCAGCTCCCGCCCGGTCCCGGGCTTGATGCGCTTAGCTGCGCGCCGTTGCCGCCAGTCGTCGATCATGTCTGCTCGCCCACCCCTCACCGATGCGATTCACTAACACGCTGTACTAGTAGCGAAGCTAGCACGGCGTACTAGTACGATGTGATAGGAGGTGGCATGTGACACAGGATCAGGCGGGCGCCGGCTCGCGGGAGCGGATCCTCGCGGCCGCGGCGGCGATGTTCGCTGAGGATGTGACGACGACGCTGAGTGTGCGTGCGGTGGCGGCTCGGGCCGGGGTGAGCACGGGATCGCTGAGGTTCCACTTCCCGACACAGTTGGCGCTACGGGAAGCCGTGCTCGCCAGGATCTACAGTCGGATCGTCCCGGACGACCCGATCCGGGATCGGTCGGCGCCCGCCCGGGACCGGCTGGTCAACTGTCTGCGGCAGGTGCTCACCCCGGCCGGCGTCGGCGAACAGGCGCGGGAGGCGTGGACCAGGGCGTATCAGGCGTACATCGCGCCCGGCCCGACCGAGCAGGTGCGCACTGCGTACTTCGCCGTGGAGCGGGAAGGCCGGCGGCGTGTCGAGTACTGGCTCAGCGTTCTCGCCGACGAAGGGGCGCTGCCCAAGGAGGATCACGCCCGCCGGGTGAGATTCCTGCTCACCGTCCTCAACGGGCTCTCGATCGAACGCGCCCTGCCCGCCGAGGATTCGATCCTGAAGGCGGAGACCGAAACCCTCTACATGGCCGTCGACTACGTCCTCAGTCGCCCGGCTGAGTGACGCCAGGCCCCAGGGCTGTGGCGGCTTGCGTGATCGGCCAGTGTTCCGCTCGCTGGTAGGTCCAGCCGTTGTCGTCGTGCAGGGTGAAGTAGCCGGAGTATCCGAAGTAGAACCACAGGATGTCGCTTGCCTCCGCGACGCTGAGTCCGTCCCGGAGACCGCCGACGTCGCGGAGCCGGGTGGCGACGGCTTCGATCGCGTCGCGGTAGCGCTTCGTGGCCACCGCCAGGTCCGCGGCGACCTCGGGGCTGTGCGGGGCGGTCGAGAGCACCAGCCGGACGATGTCGCCGTACTCCTCGCGCATGGACCTGACCACGGCTGCCGTGTGCCGCAGGATCTCGTCGGGGTCGGTGGCGGTTGGACATCCGAGGCTGGCGCACCCTCCGCAGTCGCGATCTGGGGACCCACGATGACGACGCAGGTCCAGAACGAACGAATTCTCGGCGTCGTCACCCATGCTGGATCACTGCGGATCGTGCTGACGGCGCATGGCGATACGAGGGGCCTACCCGCCGACATCGTCAGCCGCCTTACGCGACTGCGAGGTCAAGGAGAGGACTGACCTACGCGGTCCCTGATAGTCAATGCTTTTGGCCGACCCATGATCACCCACCCGGACGCGCTCCGGCGATCGCTAGTTGCAACCAGTTACTGTGCGTCTCGCTAGACCGCCCCACGCCAGACACGCCTTCAGCCGAATCGCGGTCAATCGGTGCCATTGTCGGCGCCGCCGAGCCGGAGCATGGCGCGGTAGAGCTGCTCGGGGGTCAGGGGTTGTTCGGGGAGCGGGTGGGCGCGCTCGGCGCGGAAGCCGTCGAGCATCAGGTACAGGTGGCGGCGCCAGGCGTGCGGGGCGATGCCGTCGGTCGCCTCGATGATCCGGCTGTGGGACCAGATGACGAAGGCGAGATCCTCGGGCACCAGGTCGGGTCGCAGGCGGCCTTGTTCTCGCGCCCGTTCGACGATGCGCACGCCGAGTTCATGGATCCGGGTCTGCTGACCGGCCAGGCAGGCATTCTCTGGTAGCCGGATCGAGGCGAAGTCGTTGAAGCCCCGGTCGCGGGCCTGGAGTTCGCACATGGTTTCCAGGAATAGGCACAGTCCTTCCCATGCGTCGTCCATGATCAGGGCCTGCTCGGCGGCGGCGACCCAGGTGGCGAGCTTGCCGGCGAAGACCTCCTGCACCAGGTCCAGCCGGGCGGGGAAGTGGTTGTAGAGCGTGCCGATGGCCACCCCGGCACGCTTGGCGACCTGCTCCAGCGAAGCCTGCATCCCCTGCTCGGCGAACACGGCACGAGCGGCGGCCAGAAGCGAGTCGCGGTTGCGCTGGGCGTCGCGGCGCAACGGCCGGATGGGAGCGGAGGCCGCGGTCGCGGCTGGTGCGCGTTCAGGGGGCATGCCTCACATCCTATCAATTTGAGGATTGCCTCAAGTTAAGTGCTACGCTCGCCGAACAACATGAGGTAAGCCTCATTTTGTTCGGCTACTCGGCTCTGACCTGGCTCGGGAGACTCAATGAAACTGACCATCGTCGGGGCCGGTGGCCGCACGGGCACGCACTTGGCCGAGCAGGCACTCGCTGTCGGGCACGACGTGGTGGCGTTGGTGCGTAATGCGGCGAAGCTGACCCTGCGCCACGACCGGCTGCGGGTCGCGCAGGGCGAGCTCACCGACGAGGCGGCCGTCGCGGACGCCGTCAGGGGTGCTGACGCCGTCCTTGCCTCGCTGAGTCCCGAGATCTTCGGCGGCCCTCGTGACCTGCCCCTCGCGTCGGGAACGGGCACCATCCTGGCTGCGATGCGCACCAACGGCGTCGGCAGGCTCTCTACAGCTGGGGGGCCGAGCCATTCGCGGCTTGGACCGGGGCTGGACCCTCATGGTCGTCACCGCGCCCCATGACGGGCCCGGCATGGGAAGAGTCAAGGTGCGCACCGGGACCGGGGACCGGGTCGCCTCGCGCATCTCCCGGGCCGACCTCGCGCAGTTCATGCTCGCTCAGGCCGATGACCTGCGATACGCGAGGCAGGAACTGCGGATCAGTAACTGATCCGGCCCTGCACGCCGCCACGCAGCTGCATGCGGCGTCCCGCGTGCAGCTCACCAATTCCCAGTGGCACGCGGCCCCAACCGAACCCGCTGGTCACCACCTTGTTCACCACACTCGCGTCATCGAAGGAGAAGACATGCCCACCATCGCCATCATGGGTGCCGGCCCCGGAATGGGGCTCGCCATCGCCCAGACCTTCGGCAGCCAAGGCCACCAGGTCGCACTGCTGTCACGGACCCCGGCCAAGCTCGATACGGTCGTCGCCGAACTGACCGGCCAGGGCATCGAGGCGGCGGCCTTCGCCGCCGACGTGACCGACCGGCCCTCGATCGTCTCCGGCCTCGCGGCGGTCAAACAGCGATTCGGCCAGATCGACGTCTTCGAGTACTCGCCGTCCAACCCGGCACTGCCGACGGCGTCCTCCACCGAGCTGACCCATGACAACGTGCAGACCCAGCTCGACTTCTACGTGCACGGCGCCGTGACAGCGGTCAACCAGGTGCTCCCGGAGATGCTCGCCCGAGGCTCGGGCACGATCCTGTTCACCACCGGCGCCTCATCCGTGCACCCGGAGATGGGCCATGACATGTTCGGCAACGTCGCCCCGGCCGCGGCATGGCTGCGCAACTGGGCCCACGGCCTGCACGCCGCCGCCGCACCCCGAGGAGTACAGGTCGGCCACATCGCGATCGGCGCGTGGCTCGGCCGTCAGCCGGGCGCCACCGCACCCGAAGAGATCGCGCCCCTGTACTGGGACCTGCACACCCACCACGACCAGGTCGAGAAGGTCTTCTTCCCCAGCGAGCAACCCGCAGTCTGAGTACACGCCGTTGAGCCGCGTGTGCCTCTCGGCGGGACGACGAGGCTGCTCCAGGAAGGGGCAGAATACTGGCCGTACGGGATCAAGGTGCGTCCTTGGCTGCGGTGACGCGGCCTGCAGATTGCCGCGCTGACCGAACAGCCCAGCACCCTGCTCACCGTTACCGGCCTGATCAGCCCAGCCAGACGGCCTGCGGCAGCTGAGCCGCATACACCCGTGCCCGCCGACCTACCCGTCGGCGGGCACCGCCGTCACCGGGGCCTGGTCAGCCGATCGCCGCGGGAACCTGGGCCAGGCGCAGCGGCCGGTAGCCGTCGGTGTCGAGTTGGGCGAGTTCGCTGTCGATGTCGACGGAATGAATGCTGTAGAAGTGCACGTTCTCGACGCACCGGGAGAACCGCGTACCTCGGCGGAACGAAGTAAGGACCGAGACCGCGAGCCACACGATCGTTCGTATAACCCGACCGTCGTCGCGGCCAGGGTCGCCGCGCTGGTTGCCGGATCTCCGATGGTGCTCACGGTGCTGACAGTGGCCGGCGCCGGCTACCTGGTGTGGCTGGGCGCCGGCATGCTCCGTCAGCCCTCGGCACCGCCGGCGGCAGGCGAGGAAGCACCACGCTCATGGGTCCGGCAGGCGGTGAAGGGCCTGGGGATCAGCGGTCTCAACCCGAAGGTGATTCCTCGCCCTGCTGCCACAGTTCACCCGGCCGACGGTGGCCCAGGCCGTGATCCGCTTCTCCGGGGCCGCGATGGTCATCATCGGCGGCTTGCTCCTGGTGGAGCAGGTGATCCGGTGACACCGACGGAGTGCGATGCATGCTGCGGGTCGCGCCGTCCTACACAAGGGGAACCGATGGGGCATCGCGACCAGGACCAGGTGAACGCCGAGGTTCGTGAACGCATCGAGGCGAGCTTCGCCCGGCAAGGCTTGATGCGTCATCTCGGCGCCAGGCTGACACAGATCGCACCGGGACGCGTGCACATCGAACTGAACAGCCGCCCGGAAGTGACCCAGCAGCACGGCTACATCCACGCCGGAGCCACCAGTGCCATCGCCGACAGCGCCGGCGGATACGCGGCTCTCACCCTGTTCCCGGACAACACCGAAGTACTCACCGTCGAATACAAGGTCAACCTTCTGGCGCCCGCCGTCGGCGACCACATCGAAGCCGTCGGCGCCGTACTCAAAGCCGGGAAGACCTTGACCATCTGCCGCCTCGAAGTCCTCACCTTTCCGGGTGGCCAGCAGCGGCTGATCGCCGCCGGACAGCAGACGCTGTTCCGCGTCCCGGAGCCCGGCAGCGCCGACACGCAGCGACAGTGATCAGGCCGACCGGAGAACGTGCTCCTTGCCGACACCACCCGAATGACCTGAGCGGGCGGTGACGCCGAGCGGCAGTGGCCCCTCGGCATTCGCATCGGTCTGTATTGCGGCCCGGCAGGTCTAGCGGTGGTCGTCGGCTATGTGGTGGGGCCGGTGATGGCGGCGCAGCGTCGGGCCAGGTGTGCGAAGGCCTGGGTGAGTTCGGGTGGGCTGATGACGGTGGTGTCGGCGTCGAAGCGGGCGATGGCGGCGGCGAGGCTGGTCCAGGACCAGGAGCCGAGGGTGAGTCGGCAGCGGCCCGGGCCGATCTCTTCGAGGAGACCGTCGCGGATGTACGGGGTGAGGGTGGCCGCATCCAGGTCGAGCAGGACGGTACCGATGCAGGGCCAGTCGCCGGGGGTGTCGGTGGAGCCGCGGAATCGTCCGGTGACGAAGGTGCGCACGTCGCCGCCGGGCAGGTCGCGGGGGGTGAAGCGGGGCCCGTTGGGGGTGCGCAGGGTGATCCGGTCGGCGCGGTAGGTGCGCCAGTCCTGGCGGTCGAGGTCGAAGGCGACGAGGTACCAGCGCTGGTCCCAGCTGATGACGTGGTGGGGTTCGACGCGGCGGGGCGGCCGGTCGAGGGTGTCGGTGCCGTAGTCGAAGCTGAGGATCTCGTGGCCGTGGACGGCGGTGCTGAGCGCGAGCAGGACGTCGCCGGCCACGGGCGTCGCCGGTTGGGTGGTGGGCCGTGTGACGGCGGTGACCTGCAAGGAGTTGATGCGGTGGCGCAGTCGGGCGGGCATGACCTGCCGGATGGTGTTGAGGGCTTGGGCGGCGGGTTCGGCGAGGTCGCTATCGGTGGTGCCGGCGGCGATCTGCAGGGCGACGGTCAGTGCGATGGCCTGGTCGTCGTCGAACAGCAGCGGAGGTAGTTCGGTGCCGGCGCCGAGCCGATAGCCGCCTTCGGGCCCTTTGGCCGCGGCGATGGGGTAGCCGAGCTCGCGGAGACGGTCGACGTCGCGGCGTACGGTGCGCAGGCTGATGTCGAGCCGGTCGGCCAAGTGGGTGCCGGGCCAGTCGCGTCGGGTCTGCAACAACGAGAGCAGGGCCAGCAGTCGCGCAGAAGTCTTCGGCATGACTTTTATTCTTTCAGCAGTAGGTGACACACCCTGTCACCTACTGCTGCGAGTCTTGTTCCTGTCAGAACAACGACGTGAGCAGGGAAAACATCATGGGCATCGAAACCACCGTGCATCTGAACTTCCAGGACAAGGCCCGCGAGGCGCTCGAGTTCTACCAGTCGGTCTTCGGCGGGCAGGTCGTCGCGTTCACCTACGCCCAGGCCCAGAACGTCGAGCACCCGGCCGACACCGACCGGCTCGCCTGGGGCGAGGTCCGCACCGAGGCGGGCTTTCACGTGATGGCCTACGACGTGCGGGAGAACCAGACGTACGACGCCGGCGACCGGCCGTTCTTCGTGTCGGTCCGTGGCGACGACACCGAGGAGATCACCGGTTATTGGAAGGCCCTGTCGGAGCGCGCCACGATCATGGCGGACCTCGGCCCGGCCGGCTGGGCGCCGCTCTACGGGATGCTCAAGGACCGCTTCGGCGTCATCTGGACCCTCGACATCGCCGCCAAGTACGCCGGCTGATCACACCCGGTGCACGGCACGGCCAGCCCTCTGCCGTGCACCCGATCCACCGATCCGCCCCGTACCCCCGAAAGGCGCCATCTCGTGCGTATGCGCACCCTCGGCCGTACCGGTATCCAGGTCAGCCCGTTCGCTCTGGGCACCATGAAGTTCGGGCCCTACGGCAACCCGGACCCCGACGACTGCGTCCGCATCATCCACAAGGCTCTCGACGCCGGCATCAACTTCGTGGACACCGCCGACGTCTACGGCGGTGACGGCGAAACTGAACGCATCGTCGGCAAAGCCCTGCAGGGCCGCCGCGACGACGTCGTCCTGGCCACCAAGTTCAACGGCCCGATGGGCGCCGACCCCAACCGGCAGGGCAAACTCCCGCCGGTGGATCGTCACCGCCGTCGAGGACTCACTGCGCCG
>DATMVU010000536.1:0-2853 GCA_035562875.1 Actinoplanes sp.
CCGACTTAGTGCTTTCGCCACTGCGGTGAGTTATATCGGTTTCCGGTGATTGCGCCCCCCGTGATCACCGGGCGATTCGGCTCGACCCCCCCGGAGCCGAATCCAAGGACGGCCCCCGTCTCCCCCGACGGGGGTCGTTCCTTTTCAGGCTCCGGTCGCCCGTCCGAGCCCGTCGCTTTCGCGATCGCTGCCCTCGAGCCCGTCGATCTCGAGCCCATCACTTCCGATCAGGCCGAAGAAATCGGAGAGGCCGGTCACCGACAACACCCGGCGGAACGTGTCGCTCGGGTTGATCACCCGGAAGTCGGTGCCGTGCTCGGACGCCGTGCGGTAGCCCTCGATCAGAGAGCCGAGACCTGTCGAGTCGATGAACGTGGCATCGGCCAGATCGACCAGGAGCAGCTGCGGCGACCAGTCGGTGATCGCGTCGTGCAGACCTTGAGCCACCTCGTCGGAGTTCGAGAAGTCGACCTCGCCGATGACGGTGACGGTCACCGCGCCGTCGTCGGTCGCGGTCGTCCGGAGGGAAGTCTCCATGCCTACTCCAAAGGTCCGCCTGAGCCACCAAACATACCCAACGGCCGCTCGGACTTAACAGATCGCCGGTCTCCGGGCCCCGCTGTCCACAACTGCCAGCTGTCCACAGCGGGTGTTTGCCGGGCCGCTCCGGGCCCGGCGAAGGTGAGCGCCCATCACCGCCCGCCCCGCTGGAGGTCAGCGAATGCCCGGCCCGCGCCGCCCTCTGATCGTGACCGCAGACTCCGACCTGCTCGACGAACTGCTCCGGCTCGCCGCCGCCGGTGGGACCGAGACCGAGGTGGCTCCCGACCCCGCCACCGCCCGGTCCCGCTGGACCGGCGCCCCGTTTGTGCTGCTCGGCGCCGACCAGGCGGACGCCTGTCTGCGAGCCCGCCTGCCGCGCCGGGGCCGCCTGATCCTGATCGGACAGTCCGGCACCCTCGCGCCGTCCTGGGACATCGCCGAACCGCTCGGCGTGGCCAACGTGGCTCTCCTCCCCGAGGCGGCCCCCTGGATCGTCGACCAGTTCACCGGCGGGTCCGCGCGACCGGTCACCGCCCGCACCATCGCGGTGATCGGCGGCCGGGGCGGTGCCGGTGCGAGCACCCTCGCCGCCGGGCTCGCCACCACAGCGGTCCGCAACGCGCTCCGGACCCTGCTGATCGACGGTGACCCACTCGGCGGCGGCCTCGACCTGGTTCTCGGCTGGGAGGACGTCGGCGGGCTCCGCTGGCCGGCCCTCACCGAGGCCGACGGGCGGGTCGATCCACCGGCACTGTTGAAAGCCCTGCCGCACCGCGGCGACCTGGTGCTGCTCTCCTTCGACCGGGCCGAGCTGCCCGGCGTGCCGAGCGAGGCGATGGCCGCCACCCTGCACGCCGCCCAGCGCGCCCGCGACGTGATCGTGGCCGACCTGCCCCGGCAACTCGACGACGCGGCAGTGCTGGCGCTCCAAGCCGCCGACCGGACCCTGCTGGTGGTGCCCGCCGAGCTCCGGGCCGCAGCCTCCGCCCGCCGCACCGCCGACACCATCCGGGAGCACTGCGAGAACGTGGCGGTCGTGGTCCGCGGCCCGGCCCCCGGAAAACTGCGGCCCCGGGACATCTCCACCGCCCTGCACCTGCCACTGGCCGGGACCCTCCGGCCGGAGAAGACCGTCTGCCAGGGGATCGAGGAGGGGCTGGCACCGACAGCCGGTGGGCGGGGCCCGCTGGCCGCCCTCTGCCTGCGCCTGCTCGGAGACCTGACCGGCGCCCGGCTGAAAGAGGACGCGGCATGACCATCGCGGACGAGGTGCGGAGACGATTCGCGTACGAGGGGACCGAAGCCACGCCGGCCGCAGTCGTCACAGCGGTCCGGCGGGACCGGGCGGTTCTCGGCGACACGGCAGTGCTCCGGATCGCCGGCCAGGTGCGTGACGAACTCGTCGGTGCCGGGCCGCTGGCGCCGCTGCTCGCCGATCCGGACGTCACCGACGTGCTGGTCAATGATCGGGAAGTCTGGATCGACAGGGGTACCGGGCTGGAACGGGCCGGTGTCACCTTCACCGACACCACCGAGGTGCGCCGGCTCGCGCAGCGCCTCGTCGCGGCCTGCGGGCGGCGGCTCGACGACGGGCAGCCGTACGCGGACGCCCGCCTGCCCGGCGGAACCCGGCTGCACGCGGTGCTGCCGCCGATCGCCACCACCGGCCCCTACCTGTCGTTGCGTACCTTTCGGCAGCGGCCGTTCAGCCTCGACGACCTGGTCCGGCACGGCACCGTCACCCCCGCCGCGGCCCAGGTGCTCGCAGCGGTGGTCCGGGCCCGGCTGGCGTACCTGGTCACCGGCGGCACCGGCAGCGGCAAGACCACCCTGCTCGCCACCCTCCTCGGACTCGTCCCGCCGACCGAACGGATCGTGCTCGTCGAGGACGCCGCCGAACTCCAGCCGGTACACCCGCACGTGGTCACCCTCCAGGCCCGGACCGCGAACGTCGAAGGGGCCGGTGCCATCGGACTCACCGACCTGGTCCGGCAGGCGCTGCGGATGCGCCCCGACCGGGTCGTCATCGGCGAATGCCGCGGACCGGAGATCGTCGACCTGCTCGGAGCACTGAACACCGGCCACGAAGGCGGGGCGGGGACCCTGCACGCCAACGCGCCCGGGGACGTACCGGCCCGGCTGGAAGCGCTGGGACTGCTCGGCGGACTGCCCCGGGCGGCCCTGCACGCCCAGGTGGTGGCGGCTCTGCAGGTTGTCCTGCACGTCCGGCGTACCGGGGCGGGCCGTCGGCTGGACTCCATCGGGGTGGTCCAGGCCACCGGCGCGGACCGGCTGGCGACGGTCATCCCG
>DATMVU010000537.1:0-3432 GCA_035562875.1 Actinoplanes sp.
TCGCCGGCGCTGATCCGGAACCAGCCGTCGGTCAGCCCGAACCAGTGCAGCACCGGCTGCTCACCACCCCACGGCGCCACCTCGGCGACGGGCCGTAACTCGAATTCGAACCGTGGTGCCGCGTACCGCCGGGTGTCGTCAGGCACTGAAGTGCGTCCAGGTCAGGTCCACGTCCCGCAGTGGCGCGATCACCTGCCGGACCTGATCCGCGCCGGTGAACGCGGACCCACCGCGCGGCCCACCCACCGCCGCCCGGCCCAGGACTAACAGCATGAACACTCCGTCGCTGTCCGCGGGTCGCCGGGAAGCAGATCCAGCCAGTCCATGTCCGGTGGCTCGGGCACGGACCCGCTGTTTCCGATGTCGATCCCCATCGCGGCAACCTATCGCACGGTCAGTCGTTCGGCCGCCGCCCACAGCCGTTCGCCGACGGCCGGGTCGGCGGCGGAGCGGCTCGGGTGGACCTCGGTGACCGGGCCGAACATCTCGAACGGGCCGCGCGGGCCGAAGAACTGCCCACCCCGCACATCCGGGGCGGTCGCGGCGTGCAGTGTCGGCTGGGTGCCCCGCTCCACCGGCTGGGTGGCCAGCAGGCCGGCCCAGGCGAGGACCCGGCCCGCCCGGCCGAGGTGTTCCCAGGCGCGCGGGGTCAGGTTGGTGCGGGTCATGCCGGGATGGGCGAGCACGCTGAGCACCGGCGAGCCGGCCGCGCGCAGGCGTCTGTCGAGTTCGATGCCGAAGACCGTGCAGGCGAGCTTGGCCCGGCCGTACGCGGTGGTGCCGTTGTACCTCCGCTCGTAGTTCAGATCGTCGAAGTCCAGGGTCGCGGTCTTGTGGGTGATCGAGCTGAGGGTGACCACCCGCCCGGTCAGGTGGGGGAGCAGCAGACCGGTGAGGGTGAAGTGGCCGAGCATGTTGGTGGCCAGCATCAGTTCGAAGCCGTCGGGGGAGGTGCGGCGCGGGCCGAGCAGCACCGCGCCCGCGTTGTTGATCAGCAGGTCGACGCTCGGATGGTCGGCGGTCAGCGCGGTGGCGAACGCCCGTACCGAATCCTGGGAGGCCAGGTCCAGTTCGCGGACCTCGGTGTCTCCGCCGATCACGCGGGCGGCCTCCCGTCCGGCGGTGACGTTGCGGACGGCCAGGACGACCCGGTGACCACGGCGGGCCAGTTCGGTGGCGGTGACCAGGCCGAGCCCGGAGTTTGCGCCGGTCACGACGGCGATGGGACTGTTCATGCCGTCGACGCTAGGGGCGATCCGTCGCGGGTCCGTAGGTCTGCGAGACCTACCTTCGCCGTTCCGGCGCGCGGCATGCTTGACACCATGACCAGCACGCATCCGTATGCCCGGGAACTCGGCGACTTCCTCAAGGCCCGCCGGGACCGGCTGCGCCCCGGCGACGTGGGCCTGGTGCCGGGCGGGCGTCGCAAGGTCACCGGCTTGCGGCGGGACGAGCTGGCCCTGCTGGCCGGGCTGAGCACCGACTACTACCAGCGGATGGAGCAGGGCCGGGAGGTCCGCCCGTCGGACGAGGTGCTGGAGTCGCTGGCCGCCGCGCTGGTCCTCGGCGACGAGGAACGCCGTCACCTGTTCACCCTGGCCCGGGCCGCCCGCCGTCCGATGCCGCCGAACCCGGATCGCACGCCCGAGACGGTTCCGGACAGCACCCGCCGGATGTTGCGGGCGCTGCACACCCCGGCGGTGGTGCTCGGCCGGCACCTGGACGTGCTGGCCTGGAACCCGATGGCCGAGACCCTGCTCGGCAGCCCCGCCGACTACCCGCCGGAGCGGCTCAACATGCTGCTGCTGATGTTCGAGGACACCCTGACCGGTGACCGATCCTGCCCAGACTGGGAGCGTCAGGCCCTGGAGTACATCGGCATGATGCGGGCCGCGGTCGCCGCCGATCCGACCCATCCGCGCGCCACCACGATCGTCGGTGAGCTGAGCATCCGCAGCGCCGACTTCCGCCGCCTGTGGTCCCGGCACGACGTGCGCGAATCGGTCAGCGGCACCAAGACGTTCCGGGTTCCCGGCGTCGGCGACATCGCCCTGGACTGGGACACCTACCCCCTGCCCGGCAACCCGGGACCGGTCATGCTGGTCTACACCGCCGCGCCGGGCCGGGACGCCGATCGCTTGCGGCTCCTCGCCGGTTGAAGATCAAAACCGCGGCTTGGGTACGCCTACACCTCCCGCCGATCGGGTCGCCGCGTGGCCACCACGCGAGGTCCGCGTACCCCCGGACCGACCCGCGACCGCCGGGCCGAATGCGGTGGTGACGGCAGAACCACGCTCGTGGGAGAACCAGGCTGTCCGATTTCACCGGTCACGTGAGGATGTCCAAGCGGGAGACGGCGCGGGTCAGGACCACGTAGAGACGGTTCAGGCCGCGCGGTTCGGCGGCGACGATCTCGTCCGGGCCGGCCACGATCACGTGATCGAATTCGAGCCCCTTGGCGAGGTGGGCGGGGACCGTTGTCACCCGTACCGGCGAAGGGTCTTGATCGGGGGTGAGCGTCGCCAGCCCGGCGGCGGCGAGATCGGCGGTGACCTGCGCCAACCGGGCCTCGGTGGCGATCACCGCGACGGAACCCTGATGGGTCAGCGCGGCGCGGACCGCGGTGACCACGTCGGGGAATCCGTCGATCGTCAGCGAGCCGTCGGTGCGCACCGAGGTGGTGGCCGGCACGGTGACGCCCAGATCGGGCAGCAGCCGGTTGGCGTGCTCCAGCACCGCCGCGGGCACCCGGAAGCCACGGGTCAGGGCGGTGACCGGGGCGTCCGGGTGACCGAGATGTGTCAGCTGAGCGGGCCAGTCGGCGGCAGCCCACGGGGTGGTGCCCTGGGCCAGGTCGCCGAGCACGGTCAGTGAGCCGTGCCGGCTGCGGCGGGCGATCACCCGGCACTCCATCGGCGACAGGTCCTGCGCCTCGTCGACGACGATGTGCCCGAACGACTCCGGATGCCCGAGCAGTCCCGCCGTCTCGTCGAGCAGCACCAGGTCGGCGGCCGACCAGCGGCGGGAACGGCGGCGGCGCAGCACGGCCGCCTGCTCGGCCGGGGTCAGCAGACCGTCCGCGGCGGCGGCGAGCACGGCGGGATCGCTCAGCAGAGTGGCGAGCAGATCCTCCGGCCGGATCTTCGGCCACGCCTGATCGAGGACCGCCCTGACCGGTCTTGATCGGCTGGTCCGGTGGGTCCACGCGTAGCCGGTGCTCTCCCCGCGGCTCTCGAGCTGCCGGGCCAGCCGGTCGGTGATGCGGGCGCGCAGTCGTTCCCGGCCCAGGTCGTGCGGCAGGTTCTCGGCGCGGATCTCCGCGACCAGGCGGCCCAGCACGGTTTCCGGAACGCGCAGCCGGGCCGAGCCGTCCGCCACCACCAGGTCACCGGCTGGCAGCCGGATCGGCGCGTGGACCGCGGCGGCGAGCAC
>DATMVU010000538.1:0-5817 GCA_035562875.1 Actinoplanes sp.
TCACACCATACCGGTGAGGCGTTTAGTCCGGATAAATATGGGCATCTACCTACGAAAAGGTTCGGATACCGATAGGCTCTTCCACCAATCTTCTTAACCGGTTAAGGTGTCGACGGTCCGCAGCGATATCGTTACCGACTCGATCGCGCTGAAATCATTGCGCAACTTGCTGGTTACCTCTTGACTGTTAGTCAAGAAGCGCTTCGGACGGCGGCGTCGTAAGACGCCGGAGGCGCTACAGACATAGGGAGCGGTATGTTCGTTCAACGTGGGAGTTCGCGATCCCGGGTCGCGGTCGCCGGTGCCCTCAGCGTGGGCCTGGTCTTCGGTCTCAGCGCTTGCGGCGACAGCAAGGAAACGGACAGCGGGACCACCGACAGTTCGGCCGCGGCGATCGACTGCACGCCGTACACCGCGTTCGGTGACATCAAGGGTAAGACGGTCACGATCTACACCGGCATCGTGACCCCGGAGGACAAGCCGCACATCGACTCGTACAAGCCGTTCGAGACGTGCACCGGCGCCACCATCAAGTACGAGGGCGACAAGGCCTTCGAGACCCAGGTGCTGATCCGCGCCGAGGCCGGCAACCCGCCGGACCTGGCGTTCGTGCCGCAGCCGGGCCTTCTCCAGCGCCTCGTGGCGACCGGCAAGGCCAAGGAGGCCCCGGCCGAGACCGCCGCCAACGTGGACAAGCACTTCGGCAAGGACTGGAAGGCGTACGGCACGGTCGACGGCAAGTTCTACGCCGCGCCGCTGGGTGCCAACGTGAAGTCCCTGGTCTGGTACTCCCCCTCGGAGTTCAAGAACGACGGCTACGCCGTCCCCACCACGCTGGCGGAGCTGAAGACCCTGACCGACAAGATGGTCGCCGACGGCAAGAAGCCGTGGTGCGCGGGCATCAACTCGGGTGAGGCGACCGGCTGGCCGCTCACCGACTGGATGGAAGACTTCATGCTCCGGGTCTCCGGTCCGGAGGCCTACGACAAGTGGGTCAAGCACGAGATCCCGTTCAACGGCCCCGAGGCCACTGCGGCCCTCGACGCCGTCGGCGGCTACCTGAAGAACGAGGCGTACGTCAACGGCGGCCTCGGCGACGTCAAGAGCATCGCCGGCGTCACCTTCCAGGACGCGGGTCTGCCGATCCTGGACGGTGCCTGCTCGCTGCACCGCCAGGCCTCGTTCTACGCGGCCAACTTCCCCAAGACCAAGAAGGTAGCCGAGGACGGCGACGTCTTCGCGTTCTACCTGCCGGGTGAGACCGCGGACAGCAAGCCGGTCCTCGGTGGTGGCGAGTTCGTCGTCGCGTTCGCCGACCGTCCCGAGGTCAAGGCGTTCCAGACCTATCTGTCCAGCGACACCTGGGCCAACGCGAAGGCGAAGCTCTCCTCGGGCTGGGTCTCCGCCAACAAGGGTCTCGACCCCAACAACCTGACGAACCCGGTGGACAAGCTGTCCGCCGAGATCCTGCAGGACCCGAACGCCACGTTCCGCTTCGACGCCTCGGACCTGATGCCGGCCGCCGTCGGTTCCAACGCGTTCTGGAAGCAGACCACGGCCTGGATCACCGGCCAGGACACGAAGACCACCCTCGACAAGATCGAAGCGGCTTGGCCGAAGTGATCTGCTAGCGAATACGGGCCGGCCGGGTATCCCCCGGTCGGCCCTAGCAGTCTCTCGCCTTCGTGTTCTTCACTTAACCTCCTCTCGCTTCACTTGGAAACCACCAAGGAGGAACGGGCCGCGTGTTCACCACCGCCTCCACCGCCGGTCAGAAGATCGGTCAGATGTTCGCGGCGATCCTGCTGTTCGCCGCCGTCGTCGGCCTGATCCTGTTCATCGCCGGGCGTTTCACCGGCAAGCGCGACCGTGCCATCGCCGCGCTCTACCTGCTACCGACCATCGTGCTGCTCAGCGTCGGGCTGCTCTACCCCGGACTGCGCACCATCTACCAGTCGTTCCTCGACGCGTCGCTGACGAACTTCGTCGGGTTCGAGAACTACCGGATGATCTTCAGTGATCCGGAACAGCTCACGGTTCTGCGGAACACCGCGTTCTGGGTGCTGCTGACGCCGTTCGTGGCGACCGGCATCGGTCTGCTCTACGCCATCCTGGTGGACCGGGCCCGGGTCGAGTCGTTCGCCAAGGCCCTGGTCTTCCTGCCGATGTCGATCTCGTTCGTCGCGGCGTCGGTGATCTGGAAGTTCGTCTACGAGTACCGGCCCGACCAGCGCAACGTGCAGCAGATCGGCCTGCTCAACGAGATCGTCGTGAAGTTCGGCGGCAAGCCGGTCCAGTTCCTGATCGAGTCGCCGCTCAACACCTTCCTGCTGATCGTGATCCTGGTGTGGATCCAGGCCGGTTTCGCGATGACCGTGCTGTCGGCGGCCATCAAGGCGATCCCCGACGACATCATCGAGGCCGCCCGTCTCGACGGGGTGGGCCCGTGGGGCATGTTCCGCTTCGTCACCCTGCCGGCCATCCGCCCGGCGGTCGTGGTGGTGCTGACCACCATCGCCATCGGCACCCTGAAGGTCTTCGACATCGTCCAGACAATGACCGGCGGCCGGTTCGACACCAGCGTCATCGCCAACGAGTTCTACAGCCAGACCTTCCGCAGCGACAACCGCGGTTTCGGCGCGGCCCTGGCGGTGGTGCTGTTCGTCCTGGTGATCCCGATCGTCGTCTACAACATCCGCCAGCTTCGCCGTTCGGAGGCGTGATGACCACCGCAGCTCCCCTCTCCACCACGCCGGTGTCGAAGTCGTCGGGGAAGAAGTCGTCCGCGTCGGAGACGGCCAAGAAGAAGCTCACCTCGCCGTGGGCGTCGCTTGTCGCCATCGTCATCGCGGTGCTGTGGACGATCCCGACGTTCGGTCTGCTGATCTCGTCCTTCCGCCCGGAGGACCAGATCAAGAAGACCGGCTGGTGGACGTTCTTCTCCGACCCGACGCTGACGCTCGACAACTACCGGGCCGTCTTCGACGCGGAGAACGGCGTCAACCTGGCGGACTACTTCCTCAACTCGATCGTCATCACGATCCCGGCGGTGCTCATCCCGCTCTGCCTCGCCTCGCTCGCGGCGTACGCGTTCGCCTGGATGAACTTCCCCGGGAAGAACTTCCTGTTCATCGCGATCTTCGCGTTGCAGATCGTGCCGCTGCAGGTGACCCTGCTGCCGCTGCTCCAGCTCTTCGTCGATCTCAAGATCGCCGGCACGTTCTGGACGCTGTGGCTGTCGCACTCGGCGTTCGCGCTGCCGCTGGCGATCTACCTGCTGCACAACTTCATCAAGGAAGTGCCGGCCAGCCTGATCGAGGCGGCCCGGATCGACGGCGCCGGACACGTGTCGATCTTCTTCCGGGTGCTGCTGCCACTGCTCACCCCGGCACTGGCGGCGTTCGGCATCTTCCAGTTCCTGTGGGTGTGGAACGACCTGCTGGTCGCCCTGACCTTCACCGGGGCCCCGGAGATCTCCCCGATGACGGTGCAGCTGTCCAACCTCAGCGGCACCCGCGGGACGGCCTGGTACCTGCTCTCGGCCGGCGCCTTCGTCTCGATCATCGTGCCGGTGACGGTGTTCCTGCTGCTCCAGCGGTATTTCGTCCGCGGCCTGCTGGCGGGCAGCGTCAAGGGCTGATCCGTTCGCACGAGAAGGGCCGCACCCTCGCCGGGTGCGGCCCTTCTCGGTTCTACGGCTGGCTGCGCGGGCTGTCCGGGTCCAGGGTGTCGATGAACTCGTGCGGCTCGTGCACCTTGCTGCCGCCGCCGCGAGCCTGGTCGGCCTCGGCCTTCAACGCGGCGGAGACGCCCGCCACGTCCACACCCGGGATCGCCTTCACGGTGTCGAAGGCCTTCTCAGCGAGGGTGTACGCGGCCCGGTAGTCGTGCGCGGCGAAGGCTTTGCTCGTGCCACCCAGCAGCGCGTCGGCGGCCTTCAGCGCGATCTTGCCCTTACCGGCCGGGACGGTCGCGGCGAGCCGGTTCGCGGCCTCCCAGTAGGCGGCGGTCAGGAACCGGTCGCTGTTGTCCCGGTCGAACTGGCTGAAGTCCCAGTTGACGTCGATGTAGGACATCATCGAGTTGTTCTCGTCGCCGACGTTGGCGTAGTAGAACTCGCCGGATCCGCCGTAGTCGACGCCGCTGGCGCTGTCGTAGCCGTCGTGCGGGTGGCTCATGCCCAGGTGGTGACCGACCTCGTGGATCTGGGTGGTGGTCAGGCCGTACCCGGCCTCGACGATCTCGGGCGAGATGAACGAGAACACGTAGCTCTGGTCGCCGTCGGACCAGTCGTCGTCGGCGTACCCGAGCGCCGGCACACCGACCCCGGCGCCGACCGCGTAGTTGAACAACGGGATCTCGTAGTCGACCTTGCCCTGGTCATCGAGGGCCCGGTCCAGGTTCTCGGAGTTGTAGACGAACAGGTTGGCGAAGCCGGGCAGCCCGGTCTCCGGGTAGCAGGACTCACCGGTCAGCCCGCCGAGGTAGCACTCCTCGGCCTTGGCGTCGTACGGCAGGTCCTGGAAGTCCTGCGAGAACCGGTTGCGCCAGCGCAGCTCGGACAGCTCCTGGACGAGCAGCTTCGGAGTGATGTACTCCTTCGACGCGTCGACACCGGCCCAGCCCTCGTACGTGTTGTTGTCCAGGTCGAGGGTCTTCGGCGGGTTCGCCGCCGGCAACTCGACCGGGTAGATCGGCGAGGTGGTGAACAGCAGGTTCAGCGCCACGTACCGGGTGATCTTGCCGAGGTCACCGGCCAGTGCGCCGGGGGCACGGTTCCCGCCGGTCACGTACTCCCAGCTCGGTGGCATCCGGTAGTCGGGCACCCCGTCACCGTCGACGTCGGCGTTGTCCACGTCGTAGTTCGACGTCCACGACTCGGGGCCGGCCGACAGGTCGTGGAACCAGACCCGCCGGGTGGCGCCCAGGCCGGTCTCCTCGTCGTCGGCGGTGGTGCCGCCCCAGGCGATCAGCTTGCGGCTGTCCCGCTGCGCGCCGAAGTCGTAGCCGGTGTCCGGGTCCGGCTCACCGGTCTTGGTGTAGACGTGGTGCTTGAAGTCGGACCGGCCGAACCAGTTCACGAAGAACACCGTGTTGCGCCGGGTGTCCACTCCGGACGGCGGGTTGAACGCCAGCCACTTCTCCACGCTCGGGGCATCGATGGTGTGGTTGTCCGTGACGTCCAGGACGTTGCTCTCCTGGTCGTTGTAAGCCTGCTGATAGTCCGTCAACGGGGCCGGTTTCGCCAGCTTGCCGAGCTGCTTGAAGAACTTGTCCTCATAACCACGATTGGCGTACGTCAGTCTGTAGTCGTACTTGTAGCTGATGCCGAGTTTCTCGGTCTCGCCGTACCAGAGGCGGGACCGGACCACCGGTTCGTAGCCACTCGCCAGCTCGCCGAGGAACGCGCTGCGGGCGACCTGCGACGGCTCGTAGCCGACGAACACCACGTTGACCGGCACCTTCTCGACGAGGCGCGGCTGGCCGCCCGGCTCCAGGTAGCGCAGTGACGGCGCGGCGCCGGCGGCTGCGGGCCCGGCCGCCGCGCCGGCGAGGACCGCGACGACAGCCACGGCCATAGATCTTCTCCATCCCATGCGGACACGCTTCCATCAACCTCAGCCGATGGGAACCCCCCGGACTCTCCACAGTGCCTATCCTTTGGCCCATGGCAACAGTCGCCCTGGCGATACGGGGATTACGCAAGCGTTTCGGAAACTTCACAGCGGTGGACGGCGTCGATCTGACGGTCCGCGCCGGCACCTTTCACGGCATCGTCGGACCGAACGGCGCCGGCAAGTCCACCACCATCGGCAT
>DATMVU010000539.1:0-4390 GCA_035562875.1 Actinoplanes sp.
GCACGGGCCGCGCGCCGATCCGAGGGGGCCGACACGCGCCGGTCAGGGATCCGGAGTGGGAAGGGCCGGGACACGGCCGCACCCGTCAACGGAGCCACCGCTCTCTCGATCGAGACGATCGAGGTGACCGGTGACACGCCACCGATGCCACATTCCCGTCCCCGTCTCTGGGTGGCCCCGCCGCTGCCGATCCGGGCGCCTCGCGCCACCTTCGCCGCCGCCGTCATCGCCGTGGTGCTGGTCGGGGTGCTCGGCATCCTGCTGATCCAGACCAAGACCATGGAACAGTCCTTCCGCCTCGACGCCCTCCACCAGGAGCAGGCCGAGCTGAACAAGCAGCAGCAGGAGCTGGAACGGCAGCTCGTCGAGGCGTCCGGGCCGGGCAACCTGACCGCCGCCGCGCGCCGGCTCGGCCTGATCGCTGCCGACGACCCGGCCGTGCTCCGGCTGCCGACCGGGGAGATCATCGGCCCGCTGAACCCGGCCCAGGGCCGGACCTCCCCGACCACCGGCGAAGGCCTGAACGAGGTCACCGGCCCGGCCGGTGAAGCGGGGCCCGAGACGAAGGACGGGTCCGAGGCGAAGGCCGGGGCCGGCGAGAGCGCCGCGAAGTCCGGGGAGTAGGCCACCGTGTCGCCACGAGACGACGAGACACCGCGCCGGGGGAGTCAGCCCCGGCGCGGTTCGTCACCCGACCGGTCCGCGGAGGAGCCCGCCGACGACCCGCGTGAGGGCCGTCGCGGCCGGTCCAGCATCGGTGAGGCGCGGGCCTACACCCCGCGCGGGCGGACCGTTGCCGAACGCGGCCGGCTGCCCCGCAACGGTGGCCGCAACGCCGACCCGTTCCGGCCTGCGTTGCAGGTCCTCGACGGCGGCGAGAGCACCCAGCGCAGTAGCCGCGGCCGGGGCCGCACGGCCGACCAGCCACCGGCGCAGCGCGACAGCGAGCAGCCCCGAAGCCGGGCCAAAGCCAAAGACGCCGAGGAGCCGCGGGGCCGGGCCAAGGCACGGGACGCCGAGGAACCGCGGAGCCGGGCCAAAGCCAAAGACGCCGAGGAGCCGCGGGGCCGGGCCAAGGCGCGGGACGCCGAGGAGCCGCGGAGTCGCGGCCGGGCCCGGGAGCTCGACGAGCCGCGCGGCCGGGAGAGGACGCGGGAGTCCCGCGTGAGCCGTGACTCCAGGGACCGCCGTGACACCCGGGACCGCCGCGACGACCGAGGCCGCCGGCCCGCCCAGGGCAATGGGAGGCGGGTCACCGACCGCGGACGGGGCCCCTCCGGCCGTACCGGCGATCAGAGAAGGCCGACCCCCGCCGAACCGCCGAAGCTCGCCAACAGCACCCGTCGCCTGCGTCTGGGCACGGTGTTGGCTCTGTCGCTCTTCGTCACCATCGGTGTGCGCCTGGTCGTGCTGCAGGTGGCGACGTCGCCGGAGGAGGCCGCGAGCCTGCTCGAACTGCGGCAGAACCGGCTGAGCAGCGTGACCCTGCCGGCGTCGCGGGGCAGCATCCTGGATCGGAACGGGAACGTGCTGGCGCACAGTGTCGAGGCGCGGTACGTCGCCGTCGACCCGGAGAACGTCACACTGCAGAAGGACATCCCCGGTACGGCGGCCAAGCTGGCGCCGTTGCTCGGGGTCGCGCAGTCCGAGCTGATCGCCGACATGCAGCGGACCAAGCTGGTGGAGGGGTGGCTGAAGTTCCGCTACCTGGCCCGTGGTGTGAACGTGGCGGTGGCCGACAAGATCGACGCGCTGAAGCTGCCGGGGATCTACACCCACTTCGACGAGCGCCGCGACGTGCCGGGCAAGGACCTGGCGTCGAACCTGATCGGTTTCACCGGCTCCGGGGACGAGCAGCGCGGTCTGGAGGGGCTGGAGGCGCGTTACGACGAGCTGCTGCACGGCACCGACGGCAAGCGGGTCTTCGAGGTCGGCGCGGGCAAGTTGAACAAGCCGATCCCGGACGGGTACCAGCAGGACACCCCGGCCCAGCCGGGTAGTTCGCTGCAGCTCACCATCGATCAGGACATCCAGTACAAGGTGCAGCGGGTGCTGGATGTGGAGGCCAAGAAGCGCGGTGCGACGCTGGCCGGCGCGGTGGTGCTGGACGTGCGGACCGGTGAGGTGCTGGCCCAGGCGAGCTACCCGTCGTACAACGCGGCGAACTGGCAGAAGACCGACGCCGCGGATCGCATCGACGTGCCGAGCAGCATCGTCACCGACCCGGGTTCCACGCACAAGGCGTTCATCTTCGGGGCGGCACTGCAGGAGGGCGTGGTCAAGCCGGACGAGCTGATCGAGATCGGTCCGGGTCTCAAGAAGGGTGACATCACCTTCAAGGACACCCACCGGCAGGATCCGGGGACCATGATGACCCTGCCGGGGCTGCTCGCCTACTCGTCCAACGTGGGCACCATCCTGATCGCCGACCGGCTCGGCAAGGACAAGGTCTACGAGTACCAGCAGAAGTTCGGGCTGGGCAGCGCGACCGGTGAGGGCATGCCCGGTGAGGCCTCCGGTGAGCTGCTGAAACCCGAGGACTGGAGCGGCTCGGCGTACGGCTCGGTGCCGATCGGGCACAGTGTCTCGGCCACCCTGATCCAGATGGCGGCCGGGTACGGCGTGATCGCCAACGACGGCGTCTACATCCAGCCGCACCTGATCAAGGCGACCATCTCCGGTGCGGACAACAAGGCGACTCCGGCCGCCGCGCCGAAGACGCACAAGGTCCTGGATCCGCAGGTGGCCTCGCAGTTGCGGGAGATGATGGAGGCGGTCGTCGACGTCGAGGGCGGCACCGGTAAGGCCGCCGCGGTGAACGGGTACCGGGTGGCGGGCAAGACCGGCACCGGCGACCTGCTCGTCAAGGGCCAGTACACCAGTCACGACGCCGGCTCGTTCGTCGGGATGGCCCCGGCCGAGAACCCGCGGTACGTGATCGCCGTGACGATGGACGTCAACCGGGGTGGTGGCGGCGTGGTGGCGGCGCCCGCGTTCAGCGAGATGATGTCGTACGCACTTCTGCACAACCAGGTGCCACCGTCCAGTACTCCGGCGCCGACCTTCAAGATCAAACAATGACATCGGCCGCATGGCGTTGACAGCGCGCTCCCGGGGACGGGGTAGGGTCTGACGCCGTGTCCGGCATTCCACGTCCCGAGACCGTGGAGCCGTGCCTGGTGGCGCGGCTCGCGGAACTGCTATCAGCAGATCTGACCGGCGGTGACGTCCCGGTCACTGGCATAACGCACAGTAGTCGTGAGGTGCGGCCCGGCGATCTCTACGCGGCCCTGCCCGGTGCGAACCGGCACGGCGCGGAGTTCGCCGCGGACGCCGCCCGCGCCGGTGCGGCAGCCGTCCTGACCGATCCGGCCGGGCGCGACCGTGCGCTCGCCGCCGGGCTGCCCGTGCTGGTGGCCGACGACCCGCGAGCGGTGCTCGGCGCGGCAGCGGCGGCGATCCACGGCGAACCGTCGCGGCGGCTCACCATGATCGGGATCACCGGGACGGCCGGCAAGACCTCCACCTCCTACCTGGTCGAAGCAGGTCTGCGGGCCGCCGGGAAGGTCACCGGCCTGGTCGGTACGGTGGAGACGCGGCTCGGTGACCTGGTGGTCAAGAGTGTGCGTACCACCCCGGAGGCCACCGATCTCCAGGCGATCCTGGCGACCGGTGTGGAGCGCGGGGTGGAAGCCGTCGTCATGGAGGTCTCCAGCCACGCGCTGGTGATGGGCCGGGCCGACGGCATCCGGTTCGCGGCCGGCGGCTACACCAACTTCGGTCAGGACCACCTGGACTTCCACCCGACCTCGGAGGACTACTTCGCGGCGAAGGCCCGGCTGTTCGACGGCCGGTCCGCCGCGGAGGTCCTCAACTTCGACGACCCGGCGCTGCTGCCGCTGGTCAAGGACACCACCGTCACCTACTCGGCGGCCGGATCGACGGATGCCACCTGGTGGGCCGCTGACGTCCGGCCGTCCGATTTCGGCCAGCGCTTCACCGCGCACGGGCCGGGCGGGATCACCGTCGAGACCGGCGTGGCGCTGCCCGGCCTGCACAACGTGGCGAACGCCCTGCTCGCGCTGGCTCTGCTGGTCGCCACCGGGGTGGACGCGCAGGTCGCCGCGGACGGCATCGCGGCCTGCCGGGGGGTGCCCGGCCGGCTGGAGCAGGTCCCGTCGCCCGGCGAGATCCTCGGGGTCGTCGACTACGCGCACAAGCCCAACGCGATCGTCGCCGCGCTGGCCGCGCTGCGGGGCCTGGCCGACGCCCGGGGCGGCCGGCTGATCTGTGTGCTCGGTGCCGGCGGCGACCGGGACCAGGGCAAGCGCCCGATGATGGGTGAGGCCGCCGCGCACGGGTCGGACCTGGTGATCGTCACCGACGACAA
>DATMVU010000540.1:0-2324 GCA_035562875.1 Actinoplanes sp.
CGGGCGATCCGCGGCGACCGGATCGCGATGATCTTCCAGGATCCGCTGTCGTCGCTGAACCCGTACTACACCGTCGGCACCCAGATCGCCGAGGCGTACCGGTCACACCGCTCCGGGGTGAGCCGCCGCGCCGCCCGGCAGGTGGCGATCGAGGCGATGGAACGGGTGCACATCAAGGAGGCCGCGCGGCGGGTCGACGACTACCCGCACCAGTTCTCCGGCGGTATGCGCCAGCGCGTGATGATCGCGATGGCGCTCAGCACCGAACCCGAACTGATCATCGCGGACGAGCCGACCACCGCCCTGGACGTCACCGTGCAGGCCCAGATCCTGGACCTGCTCGCCGAGGTCCGCCGGGACACCGGCGCCGCCCTCATCATGATCACCCACGATCTGGCGGTGGTCAGCGAGGTCGCCGACACCGTCGTGGTGATGAGATACGGCGACGTCGTCGAGACCGGCGCCACCGAACAGATCTTCTCCGACCCCCGGCATCCCTACACTCAGGCTCTGCTCGACGCGGTGCCGCGAATCGACGACGAGATCGGCGACCTGCGAACCCTCGGAGGCGAATCGTGACCGGCGAACTCCTGCTGCGCGCCCGTGACCTGGTCAAACAGTTCCCGGTGGCCGGTACCGCGGGGCTGTTCAAGCCGGCCCGGCTGTTCACCGCCGTCGACGGTGTCTCCTTCGACCTGCACGCCGGGGAGACCCTGGCCCTGGTCGGCGAGTCCGGCTCCGGCAAGTCGACGACGGCGCGCCTGGCCGCCCGGCTCCTCGACGTCACCTCCGGCACCGTCGAGCTGGACGGCCAGGACGTGACGACCTTGAAAGGCAGGGACCTGGCGGCGGTACGGCGTACCGTCCAGGTGGTCTTCCAGGATCCGTTCTCCTCCCTCAACCCACGGCACACCGTCGAACGGATCGTCACCGCACCCCTGCTCTACCAGCAGCGGGATATCCCCGGCGGCTCCCGGAACTTCACCCGGGCACTGCTGGACCGGGTCGGCCTCAACCCCGACTGGCTCGACCGCTACCCGGCCCAGTTCTCCGGCGGGCAGGCCCAGCGGATCGGCATCGCCCGCGCCCTGGCCGTCGGCCCCCGGGTGCTGGTCTGCGACGAAGCCGTCTCCGCCCTCGACGTGTCGGTCCAGGCGCAGATCATCAACCTGCTGCGTGACCTGCAGGCCGAGGAGGGCTTCGGCTGCCTGTTCATCGCCCACGACCTGGCGGTGGTCCGGCAGATCGCCACAGCTGTCGCGGTGATGACCGCCGGACAGGTGGTCGAGGCGGGAGACCGGGACACCGTGTTCGGCGACCCGCAGCATGAATACACCAGGCGGCTCCTCGCCGCCGTCCCGCGGATCCGCCCCGAGTGGGAGGCCGCACGGCGAGCGAAGGCGGCAGCCCGATGACGGTGGAATACCCGATCCCGGGCGCGTGGGTGCGTGAGTTCACCGTGCCGGTGCCCCTGGACTGGTCCGACGAGACGGCCGGGACCATCGAGGTCTTCGTCCGGGAGCTGTCCGATCCGGATCGCCGGCACGACGACCTGCCACTGCTCACCTATCTACAGGGCGGACCGGGTGGCGCCAACCCGCGGCCGCTCGGCGTCGACGGCTGGCTGGCCGAGGCGCTGCCGGACTATCGGGTGATCATGGTGGATCAGCGCGGCACCGGGCGCAGCACACCCGTCGACGGTGCGGTGATCGCCCGGTTCCAGACCGGGAGGGCGGCTGCCGATCACCTGCTCAAATTCCGGGCCGACTCGATCGTCCGGGACCTGGAACACGTACGGCGAAGTAGTTATGGCGGTAAGAAGTGGGCGACGCTGGCCCAGAGTTTCGGGGGATGGCTGACCCTCACCTACCTCTCCGTCGCGCCGGAGGCGCTGACCGCGTGTTACGTCTGCGGTGGCATCCCCGGCCTGCCGCCCGACCCGGACGAGGTCTACCGGCGCACCTTCACCCGGGCCGCCGCCAAGACCGCCGACTTCTACGCCCGCTACCCGCAGGACGTGGACACCGTGTCCGCGATCGCCGACCGGCTCGCCGACGGTGACGTGCTGCTGCCGGACGGTTCGCCGCTGTCCGTCCAGCGTTTCCAGAGTCTCGGCGGCGACCTCGGCTTCGGGCCCGGCCACCTGCGCCTGCACTGGCTGATCTCGGAAGCCCTCCACCCGGCCGGGCACCTGACCACGGGTTTCCTGGAGAGTGTGCTGACGAAGACGTCGAACGCGTCCAACCCGCTGTTCTGGACCCTGCAGGAGACCATCTACGGTGACGGCGCCAACGGCCCGTTCCGCTGGTCCGCGCAGCGCGAAC
>DATMVU010000541.1:0-2280 GCA_035562875.1 Actinoplanes sp.
TCCTCGCCACCGGAGCCAAGACCGGCACGATCGGCCCGGACGCCACCGCCCGCCTGGACGCGGGGATCATAGGCAGCACGGTCGAGGGCTGGTGCTCGCTGCCTGGGCATCGGCAATCCGGTATGACCCTCACCGTCACCACCACCGGATCATCGGCCGCAGTGAATGATCACAGCACCGGGCACACCACCGGTGACATGCCCGCAGCGGCACCCGCCCTGGATCCGATGGCCACCCCCGCCGCCGGGTTCACCGCCCGCGACGCCGTCGCACCGACGATCCCGGCCGACCGGGTGCATCGGCTCGACCTCCACGTTCAAGAGGTGCAACGGGAGGTCGCCCCCGGCGTCCGGCAACAGCTGTGGACGTTCAACGGCACCGCTCCAGGCCCGGTCGTACGCGGCCGCATCGGCGACACGTTCGAAATTACCCTGATCAACGACGGCAGCCTGGACCACGGCGTCGACTTCCATGCCGGCGCCCTCGCCCCCGACCAGCCGATGCGCCCCATCAACCCCGGCGAACGGCTGGTCTACCGGTTCACCGCCACCAAGGCCGGCATCTGGATGTATCACTGCTCGACCATGCCGATGCTGCACCACATCGGCAACGGCATGTACGGCACGGTCATCATCGACCCGCCTGACCTGCCGGCCGTCGACCAGGAGTACGTCCTGGTCCAGTCAGAGCTGTACCTCGGCGCCGACGGCCAACCCGGCGACCTGGCCAAGATGCAGGCCGAACAGCCCGACGCGGTCGTCTTCAACGGCTACCTCAACCAGTACGCCCACCGCCCCTTGGCCTCCCGCGCCGGCGACCGGATCCGGGTCTGGGTCCTAAACGCCGGACCGAACCGCAACAGCGCCTTCCACGTCGTCGGCGGCCAGTTCGATACCATCTACCGAGAAGGGCAGTGGCAGCTCCGCCCCGAAGACTCAGGTGCCGCGCAGGTTCTCGACCTCGCCCCGGCCACCGGCGGATTCGTCGAGACGGTCCTGCCCGAACCCGGCCACTATCCGTTCGTCAGCCACATCATGGTCGACGCCGAACGCGGCGCCCGTGGCCTCCTCGAAGTGCGCTGACGACCTCCTCACCTCGCCCGGCTGGGCCGATTCTGGTGACCGGCGCGACCGGCAACGCCGGCGGCGCCGCCGCACAGTCGCTGCTCGCCGCCGGACTGCCCGTCCGCGTGGCGGGTACTGACGTGGACCGGCTCCATGTCCGCTTCCCCAGCGCGGAGCCGGTCCACCTCGACTTCCAGCGCCCGGAAACGTTCCCTGCCGCGGTGGCCGGCACGAGCGGGCTGTTCCTGGTCCGGCCGCCCGCGATCTCCCGGGTTGGCCCCACTTTGAACGTGCTGGTGGACACCGCTACCCGTTATCAGGTTGGGCATGTGGTTTTCGTCTCGGTCACCGGCGCGGACACCAACCGGATGGTGCCGCACCATCGGGCGGAACAGCATCTGCGGACCGGCTCACTGCCGTACACGATTCTGCGGCCCGGCTTCTTCGCGCAGAACCTGGCGGATGCCTACGGCGACGACATCCGCACCGACGATCGCATCCACCTACCTGCCGGACACGGCCGGGCCGCGTTCATCGACACCCGCGACAACGGTGACGCTGCCGCCGTAGTCTTCGCCGATCCCGGTTCCCAACGCGGCGCCGCCAACACCCTCACCGGACCGCAGGCGTTCAGCTTCGACGAGGTGGCCGCGCTGCTCACCGGTGTCCTCGGCCGGCGCATTCGATATCAACCGGCAAGTGTCGCCGGCTATCTGCGCCATTTACGGCGTCAACATTCGCCGCTCGTTCAGTGCCTGGTCCAGACCGTCCTGCACGTGGGGCTACGGCATGGGCAGGCCGAGCACGTCGATCCCACCCTGCGAAGGCTGCTCGGCCGCACGCCGCGAACCCTGACCGAGTACATCGGTGATCACTGTACGACCCGTCTCCGCCGGAACAGCCGATGCGGCGTTCGCTGAACGCCTGGTCGACTGGGTGCTCGCCGCCTACCGGAACCAGACCTGACGCTCCCGCCGGGTGCCGCCCTCCTGGCCGTCATGCGACGCGGCTCCAGTCGTGCCGGTTCGGTGCCGGCATGCCGGTCGGATGTCAGATCCGGTCAGTCCCGGGTGACCACCGGTTGGCGGGTGGCGTCACGGACGGCAGCAGGTGTGGGCTGAGCGGCCGGTGCCGGCCCACGGCGGGAGCGGTAGACGACGTATGGGCGCCAGAGGTAGGCGAGCGGAGCGGACCACACGTGCACGAGCCGGGTGAA
>DATMVU010000542.1:0-6865 GCA_035562875.1 Actinoplanes sp.
CGCGCGCATTGGCTGGAGGTAATGCAAAGCAACGCAACGGGGTGTTCGTGAAGGGCAACGGGTGACGAGCCGAATGCTCACATCTGTCCGCTAGCTGGGAGCGATCCCACGACTCCGAGGTTGGCAGCCATGACAGCAGCGCGGGAGGGCCTGGACCTTCGTCTGCTGGGGTCCGTGCGGGCCAGGCGGGATGGCTTCGAACTTCCCCTGGGTTCGGCGCGCCGGACCGCCGTCCTGGCGGTCCTCGCTCTGCATGCCGGGCACCCGGTCTCGCGGCTGAAACTCATCGCCGCACTCTGGGGCGACGAGCCACCCGCCAGTGCGACCGGCAATGTCTACACCTACGTCTCCACCCTCCGCCGGACACTGGAACCAGGCCGTGACCGGTGGGCCGCCGGACGACTGCTGACGTCAGGCGGAGGCACCTATTGTCTGCACGTCCGAGAGCAGGACGTGGACGTGTTCCGGTTCGAAGCGTTTCGTGAGGAGAGCCGGCGTCACCGCGGAGCCGGTGACCGGCTCGCAGAGCTTGCCGCTCTAGAAGCGGCGGCCAGGCTGTGGCAGGGCGAGGCCCTGCTCGGAGTTCCGGGTCCCTTCGCGGCCGCGCAGCGCCTGCGCCTGAACGAACTGCGGCTCGCCGGTGCCGAACGCCAGGCAGCCTTGATGCTGGAACTGGGCCGCCACGAGGAGGCCATCGCGGCGCTGCAGCTACTCATCGAGGCGTACCCGTTGCAGGAGAAGCTGCACGGCATGTTGATGACCGCGCTGCACGCCGACGGCCGCTCGGCCGAGGCGTTACAGGTGCACAACCACCTGAGCACGGTTCTGCTGGAGGAGACCGGTACCGGACCCGGTAGCGAGCTTCGCGACATACGGCTGCGCATTCTGCACGAGTCGACGACACAGCCGGCGGGTCCCCGGGACTCCTCCCCCATCACCCGGGCCACCCCCACCGAACCGGCACCGCTGATCGGCCGCGACAACGAAATCCGCCTGCTGCAGCAGGCGACGCACGATGTTGCGGCCGGCCGAGGCCGCAGCATCCGCATCGAAGGAACCCCGGGAATGGGCAGTTCGACTCTGCTCTCCACGGAACTGCGCACCGCGCCACCCGGCTGCCGCATCGGCTGGGGAGCCGGTGGCGAACTCGCCCGGCGGATGCCCCTCGGAGTGCTCCTGGAGTGCATCGAGTCGGCGATGTCCGATGAAGTGACCCAGGACGTGATGCGCTGTCTCTTCACCGTGGCCGCCGACGCCCTCGACGGGCACGGGCCGCCCGTGCCGGAGCGCGCGGTGGCTCTGGTCCGGCAGGCCGCCACCGAGGGTCCCCTGATCCTGGTCGCCAAGGATCTGCACCGGGCCGACCCCAGCACTCTCCAGGTATGGGCCGCCCTGCACCGGCTGACCCGGGAGCTGCCCCTGCTGTTGGTCGCCTCCTCCTGCCCCGGCGACCCCGACCTGGACGGCGTACCGGCCGACGAGATCGTCACGCTCGCACCGCTGACCCGGCCGGAGGCGACGGCGCTGGTCCGCAGGGTCTCGCCGGAGCCGATCGCCCCGCGAACCCTGCAACGGCTACTGACCGACGCCGGCGGCAACCCGTACTACCTGCGCCACCTGGCCGTGGCGTACCGCGACGGGGCCGGTAACCCGGATGAGCCATCGGCCGACCTGGTAGCCGCCGTGGGAGCCCACCTGGCCAAGTTCGGTGAGGAGACCCGACACGCCCTGCGGGTAGCCGCTCTCCTCGGTGGCCACTGCACCGTGGCCGAGGTCGCCGCCGTCACCGGCCGACAGCCCGAGGAAGCACAACTGATCATCCAGCCGGCCCGGGCCGCCGGTGTGCTCACCGACGACCTCGAGATGATGGATTTCCGGTACCGGATCGTCGCCCGGGTGCTACACGAGAGCACCCCGGCAGCGTTGCGGACAATCCTGCACAGGTCATTCGCTGGCAAGATCGCCAGAAAAGGCGCCGCGTCGGAACGGATGGCGGGCAGTTGCTGGCCGGACAGGTACCGTTCGACAGCGCGAGGAACCAGCCCACCCAGCACGTCGGACAGCTTTCCGAGTGTGCCACCGAGGTCGCAGTGAGCCTGCTGAGACAAGCTCTCACGGATACACCGCGGGCGGTGGCTGACCGCCTGCCCGGCCCGCTTCCTCGACCGGCAGCGCGAGCCGACATCGCCAGGTCCGTGCTGAGCGACATCTGCCGAAGCCCTGACCGAACATGCATCGGACACCGCTCACACAGCTCCGGCCGCACGTGCGGGACGAGTCGATGAGCCCTCACACCAGCCGGCCGATGCTCCTCGACAACAGAGTAGCCATCGTCCGTTGACCGTCCCCTGGTTAATGCCGGCTGAGGCGGTGTCCCGCCCCCGGCGCCCGAGGAAAGGCATCAGACTTGCCAGCGGAGCTGCGTGTCTCGGTTCTGGGCCCGTTACGGGCCTGGTGCGGCGACCGAGAGGTCAACCTCGGCTCGACCCGCCAGCGTTCGCTGTTCGCCGTCTTGGTCGCCGACGCAAACCGACTGGTCAGTCGGGACGACATCATCGAAGCGATCTGGGGTGCAGCAGCTCCCGCAACCGCACCGGGCAGCGTCTACACCTACGTTTCCGGCCTACGACGGGCTCTCGGCCCACAGCCTGACACACGTCCCACAGCCGAGATGCTCACCTCGGGGCCGGCAGGCTACTCGCTACGGATCGCCCCGGAGCACCTCGACAGCGATGCGTTCACCGCACTTTGCGCCCGAGCCGAGGGACTGCACGCGGCAGATGATCCGGTCGCGGCGTCAGAAACGCTCGACCGGGCACTGCGGCTGTGGCACGGAGACGCCTACGCCGGGCTGCCCGGCGACCGGATCGAACTGGAACGGACCCGCCTCGCCGAACGCCGGATGGCTGCCGTCGAGCGAAAGGCCCGGATCGCCTTGGACCTCGGTGACGACGGCCTGATCGCGGAACTGACCGGGCTGACCCGGGAGCATCCCCTGCACGAGCCCCTACACGAGTTGCTGATCCTGGCGCTGCACCAGGCCGGGCGCCGTGCCGAGGCATTGGAGGCCTTCCAGACCGCCCGTCACATTCTGGTCGCGGAGCTGGGAGTCGAACCGGGCCACACACTGCGCGAACTGCAACGCCGGGTGCTGGCCGGTTGATCGATCGCGCCTACCGCGGCAAACCGGAGGGGAGGTCGTCGACGGGTTCCAGTCGACAGGGTGCCCAAAGATTTACATTATCGAACATCATCGATTCTGAAGGATTCCACTCAGCCTGAGCCGGCCTGCGCGTGAATCGTGCCGTTTCACGCCGACCGGGGCCGGTGTGAAACGGCACGATTGGGCCGCTTCTAGTACGCAAAATCGTTAAACTGGATGTTCCCGCCCTCCTATCGGATGGGGTTACCGCCCGATCCAGCGCATAGGATTCCGATCCTATTTACGTCGCCCCTTAGACGAGGACGGCGGAGAATGGCGATGCCCGGAGGACGTCGCAACTGGGGCGGAATGCGTACTGTGCACTGAGCCGGAAGCGAACATCGACCTGACTGACTGCACTTCGCTCTGGAGTTGATGCACCGAGGCGGCCAAGTCGTCGTACTCGGCGCCTTTGGCCTTCTTGGCCGAAGGCTTGGTCCCCCACTTCGCCACCTGGGTCGCCATCTGCGCCATGTCGATCGCGAACTTTGCGGTCTCCTTGGTCACTCCGGGTTCCATCGCGAGATCAACGGCGGTCCGACCGACCGAAAGTGCGAAGCTCGTCACATTGGCTGTGATGTAGTAGGGATCGCTGACATTCCCGCTCCGGTACGCCTGCAGTCCCTGTTCCGCCGTGGTGCCCAGCGAGGTAATCGCATTGGTGATGTCGATGCCGCGCTGGACCTTATCACTCTGAAAAGCGTAGTTGTTGATCGAAGATGCGAAAGTCGTTGCCGTGGTTGTAATGGCACTGAGGTCGGCAATCATGGTATCCGCGTTCGGATGTGATCTGTGGACAAGCTTGGAAACCGATTCCTTCGCCCACTTCGACATAGTCCGATCCGTAGTTGACTGCTGCGCCTCGAGATCATAATCCGTCATCGGTTCCTCCATCGACTTTCATAATTTCTGACTCCTGGAACAAACTCCGGCAGGCACCGGTTCGCCAGTCCTGGCGGGATCTTCACTCAGTCGTCGACGTATGGGACCTCCTTTTCCCGATGAGAGCCGCGCCTGCAGCCAGAAAACGGCCCAGACGGGTCACGGAGAGACTGCATTACTGGCCCGAGGTAATCTCGATGCCATAGCGCAGGACCGGAGAGAGGCGCTTTCGGTCCGGTGTTTTCTTGCCAGGCCAACCAGAGCGCGTGGAACTGAGCGACAGCCTCCATGTGCTGTGGCCATTCGGGACACCACGGAGCAGCGGACGTCACCTCCCGGCCGTACACCGGAATCAGGAGGTTGTGCACCCAAGTGGTTAGATTCTCCAATTCTTCGGAGTACTCCGAACCGCTCAGATAAAGAATGAATAAAGGCCTCTCGGGCTTGAGTTGATCGGCTGCGATCTCGGGGTCCTGAACAGTCTGTGGCATTTCGTCGCTCCGACTCCCTCATACCGAATGTGACCACTCAACGGCTGCCGGCCGCTCGGGGTTCACCAACCGAGCGATTAATCTCCAGCCGCTCGGAACCGTCGTTGCAACGACTCCGGATCACCGCCGTCCGGATTGGTTCTGGATGCAGATTTCAGGCCTCGGTCATCGCCCTGGAAACGCTACTTCCGCGATTCAGAAGTAGCGTGGACCACGGGCCGTCAGCGATCGACTTCCTCTCAGCCGTGGGTGGAGTTGCTCCAGGCTCGGGCCGCCCGTTCGGTGATGGCGGCGACTTCAGCCTTGGCTGCCGCCGAGATGCGGCCCGCGTTTGGCTCCTTGTACCAGGGGCGAAGCTTGATGAGAGCGGGTCGGACACCGGTGGCCAGCAACAACGCAGTGCCTTTCGGTAAGGCCCTGATCTTGTCAGCCGGCAGGACCGACTCCTGGCGTTCGGAGACGGAGCGTGAGGAGCCGTCGCGGCTTCGGGATGTGCTCACCGTTTTGACGTCGTGCTGGCCGACCAGTTTGGAGACCTTCTCCACGAAGTCGGCGTCGTCCAGGCCGGCGCCGAGCAGCTTGACCGTGGCCGCACTCCACAGAGCGTCCATTCCGGCCTCGCCCCAGACCCGGGAGCCCTGCTTGTAGCTCTGCAGCAGGGTCACCACGTTGATGCCCCGGGAGCCCAGGTGGCTATAGAGGTCGGGCAGGTCGGAGATCCGGCAGACGTTCGCGGCCTCGTCCAGCACCGCAGTCATCGGCGGATCGAGCCGGCCGCCCATCCGTTCGGCCGCGATCACCCCGGCTCGCATCGTCGCGTCAGCAAGGCCTGCGATCACCCCGGCCGCGGAACCTCCGCCGTCCTTCGACAGGAGGTACAGCGTGTCACGGCCCAGGACGTGCTGTTCCGGGCGGAACTGAGGCAGGGCCGGGTCACGGCTCACCCAGGCCAGGATCGACGGATCGAGAAGGCAGGCCGCGCACTGACGGGCTGTTTCGTAGATGCCGTCGCGGGTCTCCACCGCACCCCGTACCGTGCCTTGCAGCTGCTCCGCCATGGCAGGAAGACCGTTGTCGCGGAGTAGGTCGATCGGCCTACGGTCAGCCGGGTCGGCCAGCCAGGTAAGCAGATCCGAGACCGGAGCCCCATCGCGGGCCGCTGCCAGGAACAACGCGGTCAGGGTGTTCTGAGCAGCGGAGATCCAGAAGTCCTTCTTCGACGTGTCGTCATTGACCGAGGCTACGAAGTGGCCGGCCAAGCGGCGAGCGCCTTCGATGGTGACGCACTCGGCGAGCATGTCCCACCACATCGCACGGGGGCTATGGGCGATGCCTTGCGGGTCGAACGTCCAGACGGTCCCGATCTTGGCTCGTTCGGCACACGTCACCGCGTACACGTCGGATTTATTGGAGGTGAGCAATACCGCGCCGCGAGCCCGAAGTACCCGGGGGATCGCGATGCCAGTGGATTTACCGGCTCGGGGCGCCATCAGGTCCAGTTCCACGTCCTCGAAAGAGGAGCGGAGCTCCGGGCCGTTGGGTTCCAGGTTGCCGATCAGGTTGCCGGTGTCGTCGGGGTGCAATTTCTTGATGCCGTTGAGGGACGGGCGCAACGATCTGGCCCGCTCGGCGATGCCTTTGGGTGCCATGGATTCCAGCTCGCGTGCGCCGGCCAGATTCTTCTGGCGGCCGCCGATCCCGTTCAGCTTGAGCCAGCCGTAAACCACCATGGTGCCGACCAACAGCGCCAGCAGCACGATGCCGCCCCACACGATGACCGGTGAAGATCCCGGCCAGAGCTGGCCTGGGCCGCCGGTGATGAACTCGGCATACGTGTCGACGGTGAACGGCGGGGGGCGCCATCCGCCTCCGCTGAGCGCCACACCGGCACTGCCACCAGCCCACACCGCCCCGAAGAGGACGATGTTCACACCCGCGAAGGCGACGATTGCCCAGTACGCGTAATCGCTGCCCTGCATCCGCCCGCCGGCGCTCACCGGGCACCTCCGGTGGCGAGTTCGGGCGGCCCCTGGGTCAGGGCTTCGGCCCGGGTGGCCGCCACCTTGTCCGCGTAGCCGTTCTGCACCCACCGCGTGTTGGTGTCGTGCAGGTGTTTCTCGGTCTCGGTGATGGTGACCTTGATCGGGATACCGGGCCGGCCACCGACCTTGATCAGGAACCTGCCGCGGCCGGGTGGTTCCTCGTTCGCTCCGTGTGCCGCCCAGCCCGGTGGTGACGACCAGGACGACACCAGGTCGATCTCCCGCTGGGTCAGGCCGACGACCTGCCC
>DATMVU010000543.1:0-5938 GCA_035562875.1 Actinoplanes sp.
CTGGCAGCTGGACCGTTCCTGTTGCCGGAATTCCGGGACAAGAACGCAGGTACGTTGGACTTGCTGAGCGTGTTTCTCTCACTCGGCGCGGTGCTGCCGGTCATCTACGGCATCAAGGAGTCCGTACGCCTGGGGCTCTCAGTCACCGCTGGACTGTCCATCGCGATCGGTGTTGTCCTGGGCGTCCTCTTCGTACGCAGGCAGAGCCGACTGTCCGACCCTCTGCTCGACCTCGCGCTGTTCCGCCGGCACGCGTTCAGTGCGGCCTTGGTGATCCTCTTGGTCGCGGTCGGCACCCAGGGCGGGGTCATGCTGCTGCTGAACCTACATCTGCAGGTGGTCCAGGGGCTCAGCCCTCTGTCGGCCGGACTCTGGGGCATCATTCCCGCGATGGGCATGGTCATAGGGTCGATGGCCGCGCCCGCGCTTGCCCAGAAGCTCCAACCGGGTACGGTGATCACCGGCGGCCTGGTCCTCGCCGCAGGTGGTTACTTCATACTCACCCTCACCGCGGTCAGCGGGCTCGGTCTGCTGACCGTCGGCGCCACAATCGTCTTCCTCGGTATCGGGCTGGTCGGCGCGCTGGCAAACAACGCCGTCATCGGTTCGAGCCCGCCCGAGCGGGCCGGTGCCGCCGCCGCGATCGCGCAGACCAGCGGTGACCTCGGCATCGCGATGGGGATCGCAGTTCTCGGCAGCGTCGGGACCGGATGGTACGCACGGCAGCTCACCGTCGGAAACAACGTACCGACAGGGGCGTTGGATTTGGCACGCACCAGCATCAACGACGCGGCCACTGTGGCCGCCAGCCTGCCCGGACCGGCCGGGCGCGCGTTGCTGGACGCCGCACGTGCCGCCTTCACCGGTGGTTTGCACACGGCGGCGGCGGTGAGTGCAGTACTGGTGCTCTGCCTGGCCCTGTTGGCAAAGCTGACCCTTCGGCAACGCGCCGCCGTTCCCGTCGAAGAGCCAACGACCGGCCCTGCGGAGAACGTCCGCTCCTGAGTCATCAAAAACGCCAGGAACAAGACGGACGGTCCGGACGCTACCTGCCCATCATCGCCGGTCTGCGTGAACCCACCTCCGGCACGATCACCTGGAACGACCGCTACTACCGGGCCTGGGACACCGCCGGCCCGCTCCGGCACATCGCCGTCGCGTTGCAGGACCACAACCGGTGGCCGTTCAGCGCCGCCACCAACATCGCCATGGGTGACGTGGACGCCGACGTCACCGCCGACGTCACCGAAGCCACCCGGTGCGCATTCGACACCCGGCCCGACATCATCCTGATGGACATCCGCATGCCCGGCGTCGACGGGGTCGAGGCCACCCGCCGGATCTGCGCCGACGGCGCCGGGAACCGGACCCGGGTGCTGATCCTGACCACGTTCGACCTCGACGAGTACGTCTACGCCGCGCTGCGGGCCGGTGCCAGCGGTTTCCTGCTGAAGGACACCCTCGCCGCCGACCTGCTGTCGGCGATCCGGGTGGTGACCCGCGGCGAGTCGGTGGTCGCCCCGAGCGTGACCCGCCGCCTGCTGGAACGCTACGTCACCGAAGGCGAGCACCCGTGGCCGGCGCCACCGGCGCTGGAGGCCCTGACCGAACGGGAACGCGAGGTCCTCGGCCTGATCGCCCGCGGCCTGTCCAACGCCGAGATCGCCGGCCTTCTCGTCCTGTCCGAGGGCACGGTGAAGACCCACGTCAGCCGGGTGCTGACCAAACTCGCCCTCCGGGACCGGGTGCAGGCGGTCGTCTTCGCCTACGAATGCGGCCTGGTCCGCGCCGGTTCCTGAGGCCGGTGCGGACCGGCGGGACGCCCTGACCGGCACCGCCGTGACCCGATTCCTCAGAGGATGCGCGGCTCAGGCCGGCCGTGAGGCGGCATGCTCTATATTCGGCCGGACGATCCGCAACGGCCGAGTTCGATGGGTGGCAGCGCTGTGACCATGACACCGCTGCACCCCGGTGACCCGGACCGGCTCGGGCGGTACCAGCTGCTGGGCCGCCTCGGTGCCGGCGGCATGGGCACCGTCTTCCTCGGTTGCGGGCCGGACGGGCAGCGGGTGGCGGTCAAGGCCATCCGGCCCGAGTGGTCGGCCGACCCGGCCTTCCTCGCGCGGTTCCGCAGCGAGGTGAAGCGGGCGCGGGAGGTTCCGCCGTTCTGCACGGCGGCGGTACTGGACGCCGATGTCGAACATCAGCCGCCCTACCTGGTCGTCGAGTTCGTCGACGGGCCGAGCCTGGCCGACGTGGTCCGGGACCGGGGACCCCTCAAACCCTCCGAGGTGTACGGGGTGGCCGTCGGCGTGGCCACCGCACTGCTCGCCATCCACGGTGCCGGAGTCGTGCACCGCGACCTGAAACCGGCGAACGTCCTGCTCGCCGTCGGCCTGCCCAAGGTGATCGACTTCGGGATCGCCCGGGGCGCCGAGCTCAGTGCCGAGCTGACCGGCCCGGATCAGGTGATGGGCACTGTCGGTTATGTCGCCCCGGAGAGTCTGGACGGCTCCGGGAAGACCGGCCCGGCCGCCGACGTCTTCGCCTGGGGTGTGCTCATCGGCTACGCGGCGACCGGCCGCACCCCGTTCCATGGTGACTCTCCGATGGCGACGATCGGCCGGATGCTCACCCAGCCACCCGACCTGACCGGCATCCCGGACTCGTTGCGGGACCTGGTCGCCACCACCCTGGAGAAGGATCCGGCGGGCCGGCCCACCGCCCGGGAACTGCTCGACTCACTGCTCAGCATGGGTACCGCCGACGTGTCCTCGAACGTCACCCCGGAGTTGCGGGAGGCCGCCCTCGCCGCCCGGGCCCGTTCCCGGCTGCGCCGATGGCCGCGGCGGGTGCTGACCGCGACAGTCGTGGCAATCCTGCTGGGCGGCGCCGGGTTCGCCGCCGTGCAGGCCCGTGCCGACGCTGATCGCGCCTCCGACCAGGCGAGACAGCAGGAACGGACGCTGGTGCAGCAGGATCTGCTGGCCCGGTCGGCGGCGGCGCTGACCGCCGATCCGGGGCTGGCGTCACGGCTGGCGGTCAGCGCCTACGGGATGGACCGGTCGGCCCGCAGCGGCGCCGCGGTGATGGCGGCTCTGGCCACCGGCTACGCGGGCGAGCTGGTCACCGGTGAACCGATGGTGAGTGCCGCGTTCCGGGCGGACGGCAAGGTGATCGCGATCGGGACGGAGAACACCGTCGAGTTGTGGACGGGCTCCGTCCGTACCGGCACATCGTCCTCGGATGGGGGAACGGTGAACGAGCTGGCCTTCAGCCCGGACGGCCGCACCCTCGCCGTCGCCGCCGACCGGCTCACCGTGTGGAACGTCGCCGACCCGGCCGCCCCGCGCCTGCTCGCCACCCGGGACCTCGGCGCAACGGTCACCGACGTGCGTTTCACCGACGACGGGCGGCGGCTGTTCACCGTCGCGGACCAGGCCACCGTCTGGGACATCCGGGTCCGGAACCGGCCCCGCGCCCTCGGGACCAGCACCGCCACCGTGATGAGCGCGGACGGCACGGTGCTCGCCGGCACCGGCACCGACGGGCGGCTGACGATCTGGCGCGCCTCCGGAACCCGGATCGGCACCGGCATCACGACCGGCACCCCGGTCGCTGTCAGCGCCGACGGCAGGCTCCTGGCGGTCCAGGACGGCGAGAAGGCGATCCACTTCTACGACCTGTCCGACCCGGCCGCGCCACAGCGCCGCGGCACCATCACGGTTTCCGGGGACCGGCTGGCAACGACACGATTCGATCCTTCCGGTACGGTCATCGCCCTCGGCCGCGTCGACGGCACCGTCGAGATGTGGAACGTCGCCGACCCGGACACCCCGGTCCAGACGAAGGTGACGACCCGGACCGGCGGCTGGATCACCTCGATCGACTTCAGCCCGGACGGTGCCCGCATCCTGACGCCCGGCCCCCGCCTGACCAGGTCGGCGATGCTGTGGCGGATCGACGGGTTCGCACCGCGGCGCCGGGCCACGCTCACCAGCGACATCGTGCTCCCGTCCCGGACCGTGTCGGTGTCGGCCGAGGACGTGATCGCCGCCGGGTCCGCCGAGCACCTCGACTACTGGGACGCCATCGACGCCGGCAATCCCCGGCCGGCCGGGACGGCGACACTCGTACCGGCAGCCGGTGCACCGCTGGTGACCAGCACCTACGCGGTGCACGGCACGACCTTCTACTACACCAACGGCAGCCTCTACGCGCTGACCGGTGACAGCCCCCGCAACGTCTTCCCCGACCTCGCCGCCGGTTCCGTGCTCGACCTCGACCCGGTCCGCGGCCTGGTCGCGGTGCTGACCGGCGGCCCGGGACAGCAGATCCGCATCCACCGGCTGGCCGGCGGGACGACCCCACCACCGGTGGCCACCATCCCGGCTGCGAACGTGTTCACCGCCCGGTTCGGCCTGGCCGGTGGCACCCTGGCCGTCGCCGACAGCGACGACCGGCAGAGCGGCACCAGCAACGTCACCGTCTGGGACCTCGTCGACCCCACGGCACCGGTGCGGACCGGGACGTTCGCGGTCAGCAGTGTCGGGCCCGCGGCAGTGGCCGCCGGTCCCGCGTTCACCGTCATGGTCGGGCAGGACCTGACGGTCTGGAACAACCGGGACGGCAAGGATCAGGCGGTACGGACCGCGCGGCGCACCGACTTCGGCCGGCCCGACTCGCTCGCCCTGTCCGTCGACGGGTCCCTGCTCGCGGTCACCTCGGGCGGCTCCACCGAACTCTGGAGCGTCGGCTTCGCCAGCGACCCGGTACTGCTCGCGGTGGTGGGCGGGCGCACCACCGGTTCGGCGTTCAGCTCCCGCCAGCCCCTACTCGTCACCGCCGACCCGGCCGGGGTCGCGCTCTGGGACCTGGTCCCGATCCGGGCGGTCCTGCGCGACCCGCTGCCCGCGGCCTGCGAGCAGACCAGTGGCCTCACCACTGCGGAATGGGCGGCGTACGCCCCCGGCCTGAAGTTCGAACGCCCCTGCCCCTGAACCCCGCGGCTCCCGGGCGCCCGCTGCCGCCCGGGCGGTCAGCAGTGCGGCAGCGACCAGCCAGAACACGGCGATCAGCAGCACCAGGCGCTCCAGGACGGCCCCGGCGGTCACCCGCCCGGCGACCAGCATGATCACGCCCAGCGTCAGCCCGAGTGGCACCATCGGCAGAACCGCCGCGCCCGCCAGCCACCGCACGACGCGTCCCCCGGCCGAGAACCACATCGCTGCCATCGCCACCGCCAGCACCACCATGCCGAGGACACTCGCCCCCGCGTGCACGACATCGGCGACGGTTGTCGGCTCGTACGGCGGCAACGGGCACTCATGACTGCACGGCACCACTCCCGAGACGGCCGCGAGGACCGCGGCGACCGCGAGAGCCCACACCGTCACCGTGCCGTCGAGCATCAGCGCCCGGAACCGGGGTAGCCCCGCCAGCCGGTTCGCCAGCCGCTGCCGGATCCCGGCCGGTCGCCCGGCCCGGCCCGGCGCCGCGGACCAGGCCGCACTCAGCAGTGCGACGCCGCAGGCCAGCGTGACCAGTCCCCAGCGGTAGGGGAGAGCGTAGGGCTGACCGGCGGTACCGGCCTCGCTGACGTATCCCTGCCACCAGGGTCCGGGCCCGGCGGCCAGCGTGAACATCATCGTGCCGGCACCGCTCGCCACCGTCAGGGCGGCGGCGACAGCGGTGAGCCGGATCCACATCACGCCACCATCATGATCGGCAGCCCGGCCCGAGCATCAAGCGGTCCACGGCTCTCGTCGAGCAGCAGCAGGTCCGGCTCGTTCACGATGGCCTGGGCGTTACCGGCCCGGCGCAGCATGCCACCGGAGAGGCGCCGTCATGCCGGCCCGACCCGTTCCAGTACCTGATGTACGGCACGACGATGACGGCGATGTCCCCGGCGGCGAACCCGGCCCGAACACCCAATGGG
>DATMVU010000544.1:0-6805 GCA_035562875.1 Actinoplanes sp.
CGTCCCGGTCCCCGGTGTCCAGGTGCCGTCCGGAGACGGTCAGCGCCACCCCCGACCAGAGCAGGGCCAGTGTGCCGGCCAGGCTCGCCGCCACCAGGCCCCGGTTGAACGTCCGCCGGCTGCGGCGCGACAGCAGCAGCTGTGCGGCCAGCAGCGTCCCGCCGGTCAGCAGTGCCAGCAGGACCACCGGCCACGGGACGGCGGCGGCGTGCCGGTGCTCGACCGAGAGCAGCCGGTTCGACCGTTCGAAGACCGCGGTGGCGGCCGGCAGGATCGTCTTCTGCATCAGCCCCGAGGCCTCCCGCAGGTAGGCGCCACCGAGCGGCACTCCCAGCCGGTGATTCGACCGGGCCGTCTCCACCAGCCCGGTATAGACCGGCAACTGGTCGGCGACCACCCGCAGGTGTTCCGCGTCCAGGTCGTCGGCACCCCGCAACGCCACGGTCAGCGCCGCTGTCGCCTTCGCGATGTCGTCCAGATACCGGGTCCGCAGCACCGCCGACTCGCCGTCGGTCGCCAGGAACGCGGTGGCCGCCGTCGCGTCCGCGTCGGCCAGCGCCCGGTACAGCGTCTGCGCGTCCACACTGGTCGGTCCCTTGACCTCGGTGATCACCCCGATCGTCGCGATCCGGCTGCGGACGTCCGTGACCGCACCGGTCCCGGTCGCCAGCCCGATGACCACCAGCCCGGTCGCCACCAGCCAATACAGCCGTGGGGTGGTGATCCGGTCACGAGAAAGCAAGGTCGGCACGCTCACCCCCGGCGGTGTTGACACGACACCGTCACCCTAGGGACCGGAAACCGCTCCGGCCAGATCCAGCGCTGCCAGATAGCCGAACGTGAGAGCCGGTCCCAGAGTGGCGCCCGCACCGGCGTAGCCGCGGCCCATCACCGAGGCGGACGTGTTGCCCGCCGCGTACAGGCCCCGGATCGGGGTGCCGTCGTCCCGCAACACCCGGGCCCGTTCGTCGGTACGCAACCCGCCCTTCGTCCCCAGATCACCCGGGATCAGCGCGAACGCGTGGAACGGCGGGCGCAGCAGCGGGCCCAGGCACGGGTTCGGGCGCTGCCGCGGGTCACCGTAGTAGCGGTCGTAAACCGACTCGCCCCGGCCGAAGTCCGGGTCCCGCCCGCTCACGGCGAAACCGTTGAACCGCTCCACCGTCGCGCGCAGAGCCTCCGCCGGAACCCCGATCCGCTGTCCAAGCGTGTCCAACGTGTCCGCCCGGTGCGCCACCCCCGCGTCGAACCAGCGGCGGGGCAGCGTGGTGCGCGGAGCCCGTCCGGCGAACAGGTAACGGTCCCGGTAGGTGCGGTCGGTGATCAGCCAGGTGGGCTGGTGACTGCCGGTGCCGGTGCGGCCCAGGACGGCGTGCACGAAGTCGACGTACGGCGCTGCCTCGTTGACGAAACGGCAGCCGGTGCCGTCGACGATCAGGCTGCCGGGGAGGTTGCGTTCGGCCAGGCAGAAGTACGGGCCGCCGGTCAGGGGCAGCGCCGGGCCCCACCACGCCTCGTCCATCAGGTCCACCGCCGCGCCGAGGGCCTGACCGGCTTCGATCGCGGCGCCGGTGTTGGTGACGGCGCCGACCGTTCCGCTCGTACCCAGGCCCTGATGTTGCCGGCGCAGCCGCTCGTTGTGTTCGAACCCGCCGGCCGCCAGGATCACCCCGCGCCGCGCCGTGATCTCCCGCTCGCCGCACCGGATCCCGGTCACCCGCTCGCCGTCGGTGATCAGCGCGGTCATCGCGGTGTTGAGCAGCACTGGAACGTCGGCTGAGCGTAGCCCGGCCCGCAGTCCGGCGGCGAGTGCCTGACCCATCGTGAGGCGGCGCCCGCGTAGCCGGCCCACCGCCAGCCGCACCGCGGTCAGCACCGACCGCGGATGGCGTGTGCCGAGGGACAGCCATCGGTAGTCGACGGCGGTCACCGCCATCCCGCTGGGCGCCGCACGATATGGCGGAGCCAGGTGTCCGATGTCGATCGGGCTGATCGGTAGCGGCCGCGGTTCGACGGTGCGGCCCTCGGCCAGCCCACCCGGTGCCTCCGGATGGTAGTCGGGGTAGCCCGGCACCCGGGCGAACTCCAGCGGCGTGTGCTCGCTGACGAAGGCCAGCACCGCCGGGCCGTGTGCCAGCAGCGCATCCCGCCGGGCCGTCGGCACCTCGTCCCCTGCAACGTGTTTCAGATAGGTGGACGCCTCCGGGCCGGGCATCCACAGTCCACCGCCGGAACGTGCTGTCGAACCGCCGTACTTCGCCGCGGCTTCGACTACTACCACCTTCATGTCGAGATGTGCCGCGGCGAGTGCGGCGGTCATGCCGGCCGCGCCGCTGCCGACCACCACGACGTCGTACTCTTCCTCGGTCGTCACTAGAACAGGTTATAGTTATCCGGCCCGCAACGCCTAGGAGGTGCGCGTGGACGTCGTGGTGGTCGGCTTCGGCGCGGCCGGGGCCTGCGCGGCGCTCGAAGCCGCCGCCTCCGGCGCGTCGGTGCTGATCGTCGACCGGTTCGGGGGCGGTGGCGCGACGGCCATCTCCGGCGGCGTCGTCTACGCGGGCGGCGGGACGCGCCAGCAGCGCGCCGCAGGCTTCACCGACACCCCGACTGCCATGTACGAATACCTGCACCGTGAAGTGCGCGGCGCCGTCACCGACCGGACACTGCGCCGGTTCTGCGACGAGTCGGCGGACATGCTCGCCTGGCTGGAATCACACGGGGTGCCGTTCGACGCGAGCCTCTGCCCGTACAAGACGTCGTACCCGTCCAACCGGCACTACCTGTACCGATCCGGCAACGAACACCTCCCGCCCGCGCCTCTGCCGGTCGCGTCTTCTCCTGAGGCGTCTTCTCCTGACGCGTCTTCTTCCGTTGCGCGCGGTCATCGTGTGCACGCTCGTGGCACCTCCGGGGGCACCCTGCATTCCCGCCTGGCCGCTTCCGTTCGTGCTGCCGGCGTTCGGCTGCTGCCGCAGACCCGGGTGGAGTCGCTGGTCATCGACGGGACCGGCAGTGTCACCGGACTGCGATGTCACACCCTGCGATCAGCGCCGCTCTGGGCCCGGATCGCCCACGGCCGGCTGCACCGGCTGTCGGTGAAGCCGGGGGTCTATGTGCCCCGGCTCGGGCGGCTGCTGCACCGGGCCGTCAACCGGATCGAGGAACGCTGGTCCGCGGAACAGCTGATCACCGCCGATGCCGTGGTGCTGGCCGCGGGCGGTTTCGTCTTCAACCGGGAGATGATGCGGGAGCACGCGCCCCGGTACCGCGGCCTGCGGCTGGGCACTCCCGGCGACGACGGTTCCGGCATCAGGCTGGGTACCGCGGCCGGGGCCGGCGTCCGGCACCTGGACCGGGTGACCCTGTGGCGGTTCCTCACCCCGCCGTCCGTGCTGCTCGACGGCCTGCTCGTCGATCGTGACGGCCGCCGGATCTGCGACGAGTCGCTCTACGGGGCCGCGATCGGCGACGCCATCCTGAACCGTCCGGGCGGGCGGGCCTGGCTGCTCGCCGACGCGGCGACCCTGGCCGTGGCACGCCGCCAACTGTGGACCCAGACGCTGTGGTTCCAGCGTCTGCAGGCCTGGTGGCTGCTGACCGCGCACCGGGTCACCGCCCCGACCGTCACCGATGCAGCCCGCAAGGCCGGTGTCGATCCGGACGGTCTGGCCGCAACTGTCGCTGAGGCGGCTCTCCGGGCCGATGCCGAGCCGGACCGGCCGGACGGGCCGGGCGCGACTGTCGCGCGGCCGGGGAGTGTGAAGACGCTGGGCCGGGGACCGTTCTCGCTGCTCGACGTGTCGTTGCGGGCGTCTCCCGCGCCGATGCTCACCCTCGGCGGGCTGGCCGTCGACGAACAGAGCGGTGCGGTGTTGCGGGCCGACGGCACCACGATCGGCGGCCTCTATGCGGCCGGGCGGACGGCGGTCGGCGTGTGCTCCGGCTTCTACGTCAGCGGACTGTCCCTGGCGGACTGCGTCTTCTCCGGACGCCGGGCCGGCCGCCACGCCGCCGGCGATCCGGAGACCACGGCCCGGCGGGGCGCGGGTGGCGCCGGGGATCGGCTCCCGGGCGCCGATGAAGTGCCGAACCGGCTCCCGGAGGCCGGTGAGGTCTCGGTCCGGCTTGCGGAGGCCGGTGACGTCTCGGATCGGCTTGCGGAGGCCGGTGACGTCTCGGATCGGCCGCCGGCGGCCGGGCGGAAGGGAGGGGGCGGCGGTGCTCAGCGATACTGAACTGGGGGAACTCGCTGACCGGCTATGGGCCGCGGAGCGGGAACGGGTACCGATCGGGCCGCTGGTCCGGGACCATCCGGGACTGACCGCGGAGGACGCCTACGCGATTCAGTTGCACAACATCAGGCGCCGCAGCGCGCGGGTCGTCGGGCACAAGGTGGGGCTGTCGTCCCGGGCCATGCAGGAGATGATGGGTGTCGACGAACCCGACTACGGTCATCTCCTCGCCGACATGCGGCTGACCGAGGACGTGGCTGTCGATACCGCACGCTACTGCTATCCGCGGGTGGAGATCGAGGTGGCGTTCCTGCTCGGGGCCGACCTGCCGGGTGCGGACTGCACCGAACAGGACGTGCTCGCCGCGACCGAGGCCTTCGCACCCTCGATCGAGTTGATCGACAGCCGGATCATCGACTGGCGGATCAGTCTGGCCGACACGATCGCGGACAACGCGTCGTCTGCCGGATTTGTCGTGGGCGAGTCCCGCGTACCGCCGCAAGAAGTTGATCCTCGCGGCATCGCCGCTGCTCTGTGGCGTGGCGACGAGCAGGTTGCGGCCGGGCGGTCGGATGCCGTGCTGGGGAATCCGGTGACCGCCGTCGCGTGGCTGGCCCGGAAGGTCGCCCGATTCGGGGTGCGGCTTCGGGCCGGCCATCTGATCCTGCCGGGGGCGTGCGCGCGGGCCGTGGACGCCCGGCCGGGAGACGAGTTCCGCGCCGAGTTCAGCGGCCTCGGCGAGGTGCGCCTCACCTTCGCGCCGGCCCCGGCAACGCCCGTCTCCGCCATGCCGGCGGCAGCCGTCCCGGTCGCGGTGCCTGGTTCCGGGCCGCCCGCCGCGGCCCCCGATTCGGGGGACGGTTCGACGACGGAAGGGAGTGCATGATGGTGAATGCGGCGATCGTCGGGTCAGGGAACATCGGCACCGATCTGATGTTCAAGCTGCTCCGGTCGAAGGTCATCGAGCCCCGGTGGATGATCGGGATCGATCCGGACAGTCCGGGGCTCGAACTCGCCGCCGCGCACGGGCTCGCGGTGGGCAGTGCCGGGGTGGACCTGCTGTTCCGGGCGGAGGTGCTGCCGGACATCGTCTTCGAGGCCACGTCGGCGGCGGTGCACCGGGCGAACGCTCCGCGGTACGCCGAGGCCGGGATCCGGGCCGTCGACCTGACTCCGGCCGCTGTCGGGCCGGCGGTGGTGCCCGAGGTGAATCTCGGTGAGCACCGGGACGCCGGCAACGTCAATCTGATCACCTGTGGCGGGCAGGCGACGATCCCGATCGTGCACGCGGTGTCCCGGGTGACGCCGGTGAGTTATGCGGAGATCGTGGCGACCGTGGCGTCCCGGTCGGCGGGGCCGGGGACCAGGGCGAACATCGACGAGTTCACCCGGACGACGAGTCGCGGGCTGGAGACGATCGGGGGAGCGGACCGGGGGAAGGCGATCATCGTGCTGAATCCGGCCGAGCCGCCGCTGATCATGCGGGACACGATCTTCTGTGCCGTGTCGCCGGATGCCGATCAGGCCGTGATCAGCAAGTCGATCGTCGACCGCATATCCGAAATATCGGTATACGTTCCTGGTTATCGGCTGCTCGACGAGCCGCAGTTCGACATGGTCGGGGACCGGATGCGGGTGGCGATCTTCATCGAGATCGAGGGCTCCGGCGACTATCTGCCGACATATGCGGGGAACCTGGACATCATGACCGCCGCCGCCACCAGAGTGGGTGAGGAACTTGCTCGATCTTAGGATCACCGATTCGTCGCTGCGGGACGGCTCGCACGCCAAACGCCACCAGTTCACCGCCCGGGACGTCACCGCCGTCGTCCGCGCCCTCGACGACGCGGGTGTCCCGGTGATCGAGGTGACCCACGGTGACGGGTTGGGCGGGTCCTCGTTCACCTACGGTTTCAGCCACACCCCCGAGCAGGAGCTGATCAAAGCAGCTGTCGCCACCGCCGTACGGGCCCGGATCGCCTTCCTGATGCTGCCCGGTGTGGGAGTGCTCGACGACATCCGGGAGGCCGCCGCCAACGGGGCGGGTGTCTGCCGGATCGCCACCCACTGCACCGAGGCGGACATCGCCGTCCAGCACTTCGGCATCGCCCGGGATCTGGGGCTGGAGACCGTCGGTTTCCTGATGATGGCCCACTCGACCCCGCCGGAACGGCTCGCCGCCCAGGCCCGGATCATGGCCGACGCCGGGTGTCAGTGCGTCTATGTGGTCGATTCGGCCGGTGCACTGGTGCTGGACCAGGTGACCGACCGGGTCGCGGCCCTGGTCGCGGAGCTGGGTGACGACGCGCAGGTGGGTTTCCACGGCCACGAGAACCTGGGGCTGGGGGTGGCCAACTCGGTTCTCGCCTACCGGGCCGGTGCGAGGCAGATCGACGGCAGCACCCGCCGGTTCGGGGCGGGTGCCGGGAACACACCTGTCGAGGCGTTCGTCGGCGTCTGCGACAAGCTGGGGATCCGTACCGGCGTCGACTTCTTCAAGATCGTGGACGCGGCTGAGGACGTGGTGCGCCCGGTCATGGACGACGAGTGCCGGCTCGACCGGATGTCTC
>DATMVU010000545.1:0-17394 GCA_035562875.1 Actinoplanes sp.
GCGGCCCGGGGCACGGATGTAGCGGTGGCACCGGTTCGGGCCACCGCCCTGGTGAGCGGGGCGCGGTTCGCGCCCCGCTCACTGCACCGGATCAGGGACGTTCGGTGCGGACCGGGTCGCCGCGGACCAGGTCGTCGTGGATACGCCAGCGGGCCTTGTCCGCGGCCCGGCCGGCCGCTTCGTCACCCGCTTCCAGACGCTCCCGGATCAGGCGCAACGCGATGCTCCGGTTGAGGCTGAACAGGCGCTCGGTGTCGGCCACCACCACCGTCCCGGTCGGCCGGTGCGTCGCCCGGACCGCGGTGCTCACCTTGTTGCGGTGCTGGCCGCCGGGCCCACCGGTGCGGCACGGCACGATGTCGACGTCCCGTTCGTCGAACGTGGTCCGCACCACGCCGGCCGCGCAGGGCTGCGCCGTCACATACCAGTTCTTGCGTCCCGGCCCGGTCCGGTAGGGGCTCGGCGCCTGCCAGCAGAGCGTCCCGGTCCAGGTGGCGGCGAACTCGCCCGCCCCCGCCCCGGTGATCTCCAGCAGGACCGATGTGAACGTGCCGGGCCGGTCCCCCGCGACGGCCGCCACCCGACGGGTGCCGACCTCGTGCCGGACCGCGTCGGCTTCCAGACGGCGGGCCAGCCGGGCGAGAGCCCACGAGCACTCCTGCGGGCCGCGGCCGGCGGACATCAGCAGATGCACGCTGGTCATCGGCGACCACCCCGGCGGGCCTTCCACGGGCTGACCCGGTGCCGGCCGGACGGCGCGAACCGCACCGACCGCCAGGTGGAGGTCACCGGCCGGCGGGTGCGCAGCCGGTGCAGGCGGCTGATCGAGCGGTCGTCGAGCACCGCCAGGACCAGACGGGAGACCGGCGGGCGGTAGACGACCTGGAGCAGCGTCTGCGGGATCACTGGCGTCCTCCTCGGCGGGCCGGGACATCGGCGGTCTTGTAGGTGATCAGCGGGATGGTGCTGACGATCGGGGTGGCCAGACCGTGCGTGACCAGGTCGCCGATCACCTGCTCGATGCGTTTGTACGCGGTCGGCGCCTCCTCGAACAGCAGTTGCCGATCGCCGCAGACGACGAGCGAGCCCACCGCCGTACGCCGCAGTTCTTCGACGGTGTGTTTGGCCCGGCCCCGGCGGAGGGCGTCGGACCGGGACATCTTGCGCCCGGCCCCGTGGGCGACCGAGCGCCCGGCGTCGTCTCCGGCGTGCCCGGCGACCAGGAACGACGGCGTACCGCGGGTGCCGGCGATCAGCACGTCCCGGCCGTCACCCGGGGCCGCGCCCTTGCGGTGCAGGTAGGTGCCGTCGCGGACCTCGACCGAGTTGTGGCACACGTCGGTGATCGGGTCGCCGAGTTCGGCGCCGAGTGCGTCGGCGACCCGTTCGGCCATCAGCAGCCGGTTGAGGTGTCCCCAGCGGACCGCTTCGTCGTGGGCGGCCAGGTAGGCCTGCGGATCGGCGGCCGGGCCCGCGCCGTGCACCGAGGTGTGGGCCCGCAGGATCCGCTCGCCGAGGCCGCGGGATCCGCTGTGCACGATGAGGACCAGGTCACCGGCGGCAAGTCCGAGCCGTGTGGCGTGGCCGCTGTCGAGCACGTCGGCGACCTTGGCGAGCTCGACGAAGTGGTTGCCGCGGCCGACGGTGCCGAGCTGGTCGAGATGACCGGCCGGGACGTCGATCCCGTCCAGGCCGGCGGGGTCGACCGGCCGGTCCAGGTCGGGGAAGCGGGCGGCGAGCCGTTCCGGGACGACCTTGCGGATCCGGATCGGGTAGACCGCGATGCCGCAGCCGATGTCCGAGCCGACCAGGAACGGATAGAGGACGGTGGAGAGCATGGCGGCGCCGATCGGGGCGCCCTTACCGGGGTGCAGGTCGGGCATCCCGGCGACGTGGATCATGCCGGCCAGGGCGGCGACCTGGTGGCACTGGTCGACGGCGCCGGACTCGATCCAGCTGCCGGGAGCGGCGAAGACGGTGACGGGCACAGTGGAGCTCTGCTGAGACAAAATCAGCTCTTCTTTCGGGAAGATCGCATGACGGAGGGCACGCCGGCGGCATCCGCGGGCGGGATTGTCTGGGGGGATCACCTCAGTACGTCATGGCGACCACCCTCGCCGACGGCCGGGCGTACCGCAACCGAATTACCGGTGCGACATACCACCTAGTCAGGGACCCCGCCGGGATTACCCGCCTTGTTACCGACGGGTTAACTTATCGACATCCATAAATAACAGGAGCCCCACCACCACCAGGGAGTTCCCATGTCCGTTCCCACCCGCCGCAGAAAAGCATCACTACTGACGGTCCTCTTCGCGGCGGCGGCGGCCGTCCTCGCCCCCGCCGCCCCGGCCACCGCGGCCAACCCGTACGAACGCGGTCCGGCCCCGACCAACGCCAGCATCGAAGCGTCCCGCGGAACCTTCGCCACCGCCTCGGTCACCGTGGCCCGTGCCAGCGTCTCCACGTTCGGCGGCGGCACCATCTACTACCCGACCAGCACCACCGCCGGGACCTTCGGCGCGATCGCCATCTCCCCCGGCTTCACCGCGTCCCAGTCCAGCATCGCCTGGCTCGGCCCGCGACTCGCCTCACAGGGATTCGTGGTCATCACCATCGACACCCGCAGCACCCTCGACCAGCCGGACAGCCGCGGCACCCAGCTGCTGGGCGCGCTGGACTACCTGACCGCAACCAGCTCGGTGCGCACCCGCATCGACGCCACCCGCCTCGGCGTGATGGGCCACTCGATGGGCGGCGGCGGCAGCCTGGCCGCGGCCCGCACCCGCCCCGCCCTGCAGGCGGCCGTCCCGATGACCCCGTGGCACGGCACCAAGAGCTGGTCCACGGTCCGCGTGCCCACCCTGATCATCGGCGCCGAGAACGACACCGTCGCCCCGGTGTCCTCCCACTCCGAACCGTTCTACACCAGCATGACCGCCGCCGGTGAGAAGGCCTACCTCGAAGTCAACAACGCCACCCACTCGGCCCCGACCGAAGGCGGCAACGTGACAGTCGCCAAGTACGCGCTGTCCTGGCTGAAGCGCTTCATCGACGACGACACCCGCTACGACCAGTTCCTGTGCCCGGCACCGACCGGCTCCACCATCCAGGAGTACCGCGCCACCTGCCCGCACACCTGATCCACCACACCCGACGGGGCCCGGCAGTCGCCGCCGGGCCCCGTCACCACAGTGTCGGCGGGCCCTCCGGCTCCAGCACCGGCGGCGTGGGCAGCGGCTCCAGCTCCGGCACCAGGGCGCGCACCTCGTCGTGGAAACGGCGGCAGAGTTCCGGGGCGGTGGCGTTGTCCGGGGTGTGCACGAAGAACGTCGGTGTGCGGCCCTCCCGCAGCCAGCCGGCCACGATCGGCACCCAGCGCTGCCAGCCCTCGACGGTACGGGCGGTGTCGTCGCGTCCCAGGTAGCGGATGATCGGCTCGCCGGTCAGCGCCGCGGTACGCAACGGCATACGGGGCTTCTTCACCCACGCCTCCCGTTCGGCGTCACTCGTCGGCGGCGTACGGAAGAACTCGGTGGTGTCGAACGGGACCCATTCCGCGGCGTACCCGCTGAGCAGGTCCTGCAGTTGACGTGGATCGTGGAAGAAGACCGGATCGCGGACCTCCACGGCGTACCGGAAATCAGTCGGCAGGCCCCGCAGGAACCGGGAGAGAACCGGCAGGTCACCGGGCCCGAAGGAGCCCGGCAGTTGGATCCAGAGGGTGCGGGCGCGTTCACCGAGCGGCTGGATCACCCGGAAGAACTCCGACAAGACCGAAAAATCAGTTAATTGTCGTACGTGGGTAGCCTCGCGAGGCAGCTTCAGCACGAACCGGAAGTCCGGTGAGGTCTGAGCGGCCCAGCTCTGAACCGTGGCGAGGGACGGCGTGGCATAGAAGGTGGTGTTCCCCTCCACCGCGTCACACCAGCCGGAATAGGCCCGCAGCCGCTCCGACGAACCGGTGTACCGCCCCTGCCACGACTTCAGACTCCACATCGCACACCCGACGTGCAGCCGCATCAACCACTCCACCCAACGCGATCGTGCCTGTCGTACCGCCGCTTCACCTGCTCCACCTGTCGTCGTGGATCGCCTCGCTCAACGGCCGCCGCTGCCGCCAGCCGTGCCGTTCCAGATCCGGCACCGTCTCCAGGTGACTGACCGGGCCGAGACAGAGCCAGGCCACCGGGCGGATCCCGGCCGGGACACCCAGCAGCCCCGACAGGAACTCCTCCCGGTAGAACGACACCCAGCCCACCCCGAACCCCTCGGCGGTCGCGGCCAGCCACAGATTCTGAATCGCCAGACAGACCGAGTAGAGCCCCGCATCCGCGATGGCGTGCCGGCCCAGCACCGAAGGACCGCCCCGCGACGGATCGTAGGTGACCACGATCGACAGACTCGACTCCAGCACCCCGTCGATCTTGATGCGGTCGAACCGGGCCCGTTCGTCCCCGTCCTCACCGAGGGACGCCGCGAAGACGTCCCGCTCCGAACGGACGTGCTCGTAAAAAGCCTGCCTGACCGATGTCGATCGGATCACCACAAAATCCCATGGCTGGGAGAGGCCGACACTGGGGGCGGCATGCGCGGCGGTCAGAATCCGGTCCAGCACGACGGGATCAACCGGTACCCCGGTGAACTCGGCGCGCACATCCCGGCGGCGGTGGATGACCTCGTACAGGTCGCGGATCACCGGTCGGACGCTACCAGCCCACCCCGCCCCGGCTCACACCGCCGACACGGCATCCCATCCACACGCGTGCCGGCCTCCGGTTCGCATCGAGCTTCCCGTCGTGCGGGCGACCTGTCGATCGCATCGAGCATCCGGACGTGCGGGCGACCTGTCGTTCGCATCGAGCATCCGGACGTGCGGGACGACCTGTCGATCGCATCGGGATTCCGGTCGTGCGGGGCGCCGGAGTCAGCGGCGGACCGTGCCCGTCGAAGCCCGGGCCACCAGCGCCGGGACGAATGTCGCCTGCTCGTGCACATGATCCGGATTGGTGGCTTCGTCGAGGACGAGACGGGCGGCCGTACGACCCAGTTCCTGCCTCGGCTGCCGCACCGAGGTGAGCGGAACGGCAGCCGCCGCCGCGAAGTCGATGTCGTCGAATCCGACGATCGCCAGATCGTCCGGAACCCGCAGCCCCGCGGTGACCGCATGCTGCAGCAACCCGAGCGCCAGCAGGTCGTTGGCGCAGAACGCGGCGGTCGGCCGCCGCCGGGTGGGCAGCCCCGCCAGCCGCTCCCCCGCCGACCGGCCCTCACTGACGGTGAGCGCCTCGGTGGGCAGGTGGATCAGGTCCTCGTCGGGCATCCCGAACTCGGCCCACACCGCGCGAGCACCCTGCAAGCGTTCCCGAACCTGCCCGATGCTGGGCGGCCCACCGACAAACGCCACCCGCCGATGTCCGCGATCGATCAGATGCTCAACAGCGATGCGCCCACCGAGGACGTCGTCGACAGCGACCGAACAGTGCCCGCCGTCGCGGCTGAGCCGGTCCACCATGACAAAGGGGATACCACGCTGCCCGATCTCCACGATGTGACCGGCATCCGGATCGACAGGCGTGATCAGGATGCCCTGAACCCGCTGCTGGACGAGCCGGTCGATGTGCTTGGCCTCACGTTCCGGGCGCCCGGAACTGTTGCACACGAACAGCGACAGGTCGGCGTCCTCGGCCGCGGTCTCGATACCTTCGGCGACGTCGTGGAAGAACGGATTGCCGCCGTCCAGCATCACGTAGGCGAGAGCCCGGCTGGTCCCGGCCCGCAGCTGCCGAGCCGATTCGTTGCGGACGAACCCGAGGTCGGCCATGGCCCGCTCGACCCGTTCCCGGGTGGCGGTACTGACCACCGCGGGCCGGTTGAGAACGTTGGACACGGTGCCGAGCGACACCCCCGCGGCCGCGGCGACGTCCTTGACCGATGGTGCCCGACCGTTACGCGGCTGGAGTGTCAACCTGGGCCTTCCTGACCTCGGCTCTGGAGTCTGATGCTGTCGGCGTACCTCATCGGCGTACCTTGCAGGTCCACCTTGCAGGTCCACCTTGCAGGTCCACCTTGTCGGCACGCCTTCATCGGTCCGCCTTCATCAGCGCGCCTAGTCGGTATGCCTCAAGAGTTAAACACCAACCTTGAAACATTTCAATCCCACCCTGAGCCACCGGGGTGTACCAAGGTGTATACCATCACGTCCCGTGACCGCCCCGGCCCCCTGCCCAGCCGCCAGCCACTGGAATCACCCGATCCGGTTCCCCCACCCGAGCCGGCTCCCAGCCCCGCCCACACCACACTCCAACCCCGCATGATCACCGCCCGAGTCCTGCACAGCCACTTGTTCCGCGGCGTCGCGGTGGACGTACCCGGCATGCACGACCCTGAAGGCCCGTTCCACATCGAGTTCACCGACGGCGCCACCACCACCGCCGAACTGACCGACGACCTACTCACGGTAACCGCCTGGATCACCCGAGCCCGAACCAGAATCCCCACCCGAACCTGGCCGATCACCGAGCGCTCCTGGAACGGCGACACCCTCCACTTGAAACTGGGCCCCCACCAAACCCCGTGACCCTCAGCCGCGACGTCGGTGTCCAGCCACATCAAGTCTCCTGCCTGCTCGACCGCCGACCGCAGCGGGCGCTTTCCCCCCAACGATCACGCGCCCTCTCACGATCCTGCTAGCTGCACAACCGCCCACAACCTCCTCAGCATCGGCCACCCCGTAACGCACCCCTCGCCAAAAGGACAGCCAGCCGCCTGGCCCGCTCCAGCAACGCCGCCGCCGCAACAGCGACAGCGACGGCAACGGCAACAGCGACGGCGACAGCAACAGCAACGGCAACGGCAACGGCAACGGCAACGGCAACGGCGGATCGTCCAGGGTGCGCCAGGGCCAGGCTCAACCCATCCAGGTACAGACGGCCCAGGCCCAGTCAGCGCACGCGATCACGGATCGTTTGCGCTGGCAGGGCCGAGAGAGCCGACGCGGCAGCGCGGTCAGCGAATCGTGTGGATCCACCGGCCCGGGGACACTCTTGCTTGTTTGCTGCGGGTGCTCATGTCAATCCCTTGGTCCGGTGCCCCTGCCAATCTCGCTCTAGTGCCCACTGGGCTCGCCCCTATACCCGCTGGGCTCGCTCTCGTGCCCACCGGGCTCGAATCTTGGTGGGCAGGCCCCCGATTTCCGATGGCCTATCAACCAAGATCCGAGACGGTCCGGGCAGGACTGCCGACCTTGGTCGAGCAGCTACCGGGATCGGTGGTGGTTGACCAAGATCCGAGACGGTCCGGGCAAGACCGCCGACCTTGGTCGATCGACAACCGGAATCGGTGGGCGATCGACCAGGATCCGGGATGGTCCGGACGCGACTACCGACTTTGGCCGAACGGCAACCGGGATCGGTGGGTGGTCGACCAAGATCCGAGACGGTCAGGACGAGACTACCGACCTTGGCCGAACGGCAACCGGGATCGGTGGGCGATCGACCAAGATCCGAGACGGTCAGGACGAGACTACCGACCTTGACCGAACGACAACCGGAATCGGTGGGCGATCGACCAAGATCTGGGCGAGGGAGTGGTCAGCCGGCTGGGGGAATGCGCCCTCTGTGGGCTGCGGTCAAGAACGGCTCGGGGGCACCGATGCGGCGACACGGCCAGCGGACCGTGGGGACCGGTCAGGACGAGGACACCGACGCGAGCCCACGGAGCACACGGAGCACACGGAGCACACCGTCGATCAACGTGTGTCCGCGACGAGGTCACTCCTGGTGAGGACTCGAACAATGCCTGACCGTTCTCCGAGCAATGACCCTCTCCTCGAGGACAAAAACCCTTCGAGGCGGCCGATCGACCAAGGTCGCGATTGTTGGATGGGCGAGCCAGGACGAGGTGCCGGTCCCTGCGCCCGCGGTATCCAGCAAGGTGTCGATCGACGGCGATCGCGATACCGGGTCGCTGGTGCGGGAGCCTGACAGCGAGTCGCACGGAGACCGGCCCACAAACGGTCCCGGTTGTGGAGGGTTCAAGCCGTGAAGAAGGAGACGACCGTCGCGGCTAAAAGGAGGACAGCCAGGGCGAGGCCGGCGCGTTGGATCGGCGGGAGTGCTGAGGCGGCATCAAAACGGTGAGCTGTCGGGCCGTCGGGTTCGGCCAGGATCTCAACGGTCCGGAGTGGGATGATCCGGTCAGGTGTTGTGCGGAGCAGGCCGGCGTGCCAGGCCGGAATCACGCGGACCGGGGCGCCGGAGCGTGGGGGGTCGTTGGCGGCGTCGGTGCGCAGGGATGCGTGCAGCGGGCGGCCGCGCCCGGCTCGGACGGTCAACTCCCAGAGCACGTGGTCGCCGGTGGCGGGGCGGAGCCGCTGCATGATCGCCACTCCGGCGACCAGCACCAGCGGCACGATGACGCCGGTCAGGAACAGTGCGGTGCTCATGTCACTGAAGAGTGCCCGGCCGGACCAGGCGGCGATACTGATCAGCGCGGCGACGGAGACCGCCAGCAGACCGGGCGCGGCTCTGCCGGAGACCGCGGTCGCGGTGATCAGAACCGGACCGCCAACCACTCCCACAAACCGATCGCGGTCGGACTCGTCGTGCCCGCCATCCCGGACGGAACCGCCACCACGCCCTCCCGAACTGCCGGCACCACTCTTGCCGGAGTCGCCGTGGCCACCGCTGAGCCCTGAAACGCCATATCCGTCACGCCGAGCGGACTCGTAGGCGCCACGTTCTCCCGAAACACCGCGTCCATCACGCCGTGCGGACTCATTGGCGCCACGTTCTCCCGCATCTGCGCCCCTACCGGACCACTCGGAATCACCGGGGTCGGCACGCCACGCCGAGTTGCCGGGGCCGTCGAGCTCTACCGGCTCGTCGCGGCGGCCACCGGAAACCGGCCGGTGCGGCGGGGATGCGTCTCCCGAACCGGGCGAACTCCCTGAACCGGACGGCCGTCGGCCCCGGTCCCCGAGATCGGAGGTCCCGGCCGGGTGCTGCCCGGCAGCAGGTCCGCCCCCTGGTGGCGTCGCGCCCCACCTTCCCTGTCGTGCATCGTTCCCCTCCATGCCCGGCCCGCGACCGCCGCCGGCCGGACCCGTTGAACGGCGCCCACCGGACGAGCCGCCGTTGGCCGACCCTGGCGAACGGCGGCCACCGGAAGGACCGCCACCTGCGGAACCCGATGAACGGTGCCCATCGGAAGGACCGCCAGAACGACGCCCGTCGCCGGAAGTGCCGCCCCCCGCGGAACCCGGCGAATGACGCCCGTCAGAGGAGCCGCCGGAACGACGCCTCTCTGAGGGGCCACCGGAACGGCGCCCATCGGAGGGGTCGCTATCAGCCGGGCCCGATTGCCGGCGGCTTCCGGGTGGACCGTCGTCGGCGGGACGACGCGGGCGAGGAGTGGGTGGCGGATCGCCACCGCGTGAAGCCGGCGGGCGGCGGGCCAGCGGTGAGTTGCCGTTGATTCGCGGGGCCGAGCCGGACGGGGAAGCCGGGCCGGACGCAGAAGCCGGGCCGGACGGGGAAGCCGGGCCGGACGCGGGGCCGTCGCTGTCGGGGGTGCCGTTGGCGCGGCGGGTGACGGGTGGAACCTCCGGCGGGTGCTGCCGGTGCATCCGGGGGCGGGTGGATCGCCCGGTGAGCAGGCGTTCCTCGTCGTAGTCGAACAACGGCGGATCCTGCGGGATCGACGCCCGCGAGTCGTCCGGGCGAGGCGCGGGATGCCCGGAGGAACGGGAACCGGCGGCGATTTCCGGACCACCACGGGAGTCGGCGGACGGTCCGGACCCGTCACGTGGCTCAGTCGAGCGCTCCGCATCGGGCTCGGGACGGGTGTCGCCGAGGGGATCGGGGGGCGGGTCGGGGCGGCGGGATGGGTCCGGTTGCTCGTCGGCCCAGGATGGCAGGTCGTCGGTCATGCGAGCGGCCTCGTCGTTCGTGCGTCGGATGCGGGAACGGAATCGGGCACGAGCAGGTTGGGGACCGGCGGTTCGTCCGGGACATCGTCTACCGGAAAGGCTACCCGGAAAATGACCGGGAGCAGCTACCCGCGTACGCTACCCGAGGGCTATCCCGGCCCGGGACACGGCAGACGAAGGCGACCGGCAACGGACTACGGATGACGACGTGGGGGCGGCGGCCGCTAGGGTTGATTCCCATGGGACTGCCGAGTGCGGATACCGCGGAGGAGTTCGGCATGCTCGACGGGCGACCGCTGCGGGCCGGGCACTGGATCGGTGTCGGATGAGCCTCCTGCGGGACGCCGGGCCGGATGATCTGGATGCGATTCTCGACGTGCAGCAGGAGGGTTCGGTCCGGGCGCTCTCGCACATTTTCCCGCAGGACCGTTTTCCGTTCCCGCGCGCCGAGTTGGCACAGCGCTGGGCTGCGGAGATCGCCGATCCGGCGGTTCGGGTTCTGGTCATTCACAGCGCCAGCCATGACGGAGTCGCCGGTTTCGCCGCGTTAAGGGCAGATCAATTGCTTCACTTGGGTACGGCGGTGAGCACCTGGGGTACCGGACTGGCCTCCGCCGCGCACGCCGAGATCATCGCTCTGCTTCCGGGGGACCCGTGGCTGTGGGTGTTCACCGGGAATCATCGGGCGCGCCGTTTCTACGGCAAGCACGGCTGGCAGCCGACCGGCCGGACCTGCCCGACCGTTTTCGCACCGCATCCGGAACTGATGGAGTACCGCTACGTTCCGTTCTTGCAGGAGGCCACGTAGACCACGTCCGGGGCAGCCCGGCCGGCCGTGGGCACCCGGACGGTGCGGACCGGGCCGACCACCCGGTTGAGGGTGTCGGCGAAACGGCGTCCGGCGCTGGCACTCCACACTGCCAGCACTCCGCCGGGCAGCAGGTGTTCCCGGATCATCGCCAGTCCGGACGGCCGGTAGAAGCCGGTGCCGTGGTCGAACACCGTCCAGCCGGGACCGTTGTCGACGTCCAGGCAGATCGCGTCGAACCGGTCGCTGGTGCCGGTGAACCAGGCCGCCAGGTCGGCGGTCACCACCCGGACCCGCGGATCGTCGAGGGCTCCCGCACTGAACGGTTTCAGGACACTGTGGTGCCAGTGCACCACCGCGGGCTCGATCTCCACCACGATGATCTCGGAGGCGTCCGTGCGTACCGCCTCGGCCAGCGCGAACCCCACGCCCAGCCCGCCGATCAGCAGCCGGGGCCGGGGCTGTTCGATTCCGGCGAGCGCGGCCCGGATCAGCACCCGCTCCGACTCCCCGGACCGGGTGTTCATCAGGAAGACCCCGTTACTGATCATCTCGAAGTGCCCGTCCCGGCCCCGCAGGACCAACTCACCGCGGGCGGTGAGAACACGATCGGTGAAGGCACGTTCGGTCGAGTCCCAGGCCTGCTCCCCCATGGGCGGCAAGCGTACGCACCCGATGCAGCCCCGTCGATGCGATACGGTGACCGGCTGTGACCACCGATGACGGCCTGACGGTTCCCGATCATTGTGCCCGTGCTCTGGCGAAGGCGCGGCGCGGCAGTGTGGACACGGCCGGCGCCCTGGCCGTGGCCCACACCCGGACCGGCGGAGCCGACCTCTACCTGCTGATCTACCCGGACCGGCTGGAGCTGGCCAGCCCCGGCACCCTGATGGGAACCGGCGCCGGACGGGAACGCATCCCCCTCACCACTGTCTCCCAGGTGACCGCCCGTGATCGCCTGTTCCGTTCCGCACTGGAGATCACCACCACCGCCACCACCGTCTCGTTCCCGGCCGACCGGAACACCGCCGCCTATCTGGCCGCCTTGATCACCCGGCGCCGCACCGCGTCCCCCGACAACAGCGCCCTGCTCACCAACCTGGCCGAACTGCACGAGGCAGGAGTCCTCTCCGACGAGGAGTACGCGGTCAAGCGGGCGGGCCTGCTCGGCCCGTGAGCGACTGATGCCGATCAGTCCGTGAACCGGCGAAGCACCTCATTGATAGAGCGCAGTTGCTCGACGGCGTTCGCCGGAACCGGGTCCGGGTTGAAGTGCATGACATCGTTACGGATCTTCCGGATCTCGTCGAGCCGGGCGACGAACGCCTTCTGATCCAGCTCCCAGCCCATCCGCGCCCACAGCTCCGGGTTCTCGAGCACCCGCTGGTAGTCGCCCATGGAGAGGTCGTTGTAGCCGGAGATGCGGCGCCCCTGCGGATCGCACTGAGCGGTCACCGCCTCGATCGGCAGGGCTTGGGCTATCGCACGGCGCAACAGTCGATCCAGGTCACCGATCAGGATGAACGGGTTGGCCATGACGCCGTACCGGCCGGCCACGTCAGCGACGGTGACGATGCCTGCCACTGCGTTCTTCTCGTCGCGTACGAACAGGAATCCCCGCTGCTGGAGATCGTGAAGGATCTCCAGCAGATCGGTCCGGTAGCCGACGTCGCGGGCACTGACCGTGGCAGCGGCCAGAGTAGCGGCCGGGTTCAGATGCCTGGCCTGTGCGATCGACTGCCAGGTGACCGCCCCGCGCAGCGTGTGGGTGCCGCTCATCACCGCGAGCTGCGAGAAGTCGTTCAGCAGCATCTTCGTCACGGCTTCCTGGATGGTGGAGGTGGGCGCCACCGAGACGACACCACTCAGCGCGGAGGGCAGGTTCCCGATCATCAGGCCGATGTAACGGTCGTCCGGATCGTCCGGGTCGTTCGACAGGGTCTGTGCCGGGCCTGAGGTCTCGTCGTTCACCTCCTCCTTCTCCGCCTCCTGCACCGCCGTGATGATGGCGATCTCGGAATCCAGGGTGACGCCACGAAAGTCCGGCCGGGTCGCCAAGCCGTGGTTGGCGAGGTCGGCCTCGATACGGCTGATCTGGTCCCCCCGGTCTTTGGCACCCCATCGGGAGATGAGGTCCCGGACCGAGATCCGTTCCGGACCGTCGCCTTCCGCGCTCATCCGCACCGACCGTAGCCATTCGTGAAGGCGGGCGGGCGAGTCGTCAGTCACGCTCGTGGTGGCGACGGCGCGGTCCAGGAGCTCCTGGCGCAGTTTGTCCAGGGTGCCGCCGTCGGGATCCAGGGCCCAGGCGTGCCAGCCGTCGACGGCTCGCATGCCCGCCGCAACCATGGCGGCTCGCGACGGGGAGCGATACTCCAGGCCGTCAGCGAGGCGGAGCCGGCCGCCGTCGGTCACCTCTGCCGTGTACGAGGTGCCCATCCGGGGGCGGACGAAGCAGACCCGCTGACCAGGCTTGAGCAGATCGGCTTCGATGAGATCACTCAGGGTGACCCTTCGCCCGTCCATCAGGTGCATCGACCGTGCTGGGGAACCGAGGCGTTCGGCTCTCACCATTTCTGAAGTCCCGCATACTTCTTCCGGGCACCGATGGCATGGTTCACCAGTCGCTGCCGCAGCTGGTCCACGGTGTCCTTCTCCCGCAGGACCAGGCCCATCTCAGCTCCGATCTTGAGGAGACCGACTTTGGTGACACGCTTTCCACCCGGTCGGATGTCGCCGAGGTAGGCCGCCCCCTCCTGCACCGAGTCGAAGCTCCGGAGCCGCTCGACGATGGCTGTGTAGTCCGCGTCCACCGCCGGCACGACGGGTCGCGGGGACGGTGCCGGCCGGGGGACGGACTGCGGAGGAACCTTCTCCGGGACGGCCTCTCCTGCCAGCGCCAGTCCCGTTCGCCCGTCGGCGATGTCACGCAGTTGCGCGGCTGATTGCCCGGCCAGAAAGCCGAACACCCGGTGCAGCAGTTTGACGGTGATCACCAGATCGACGTTCACCTGGCGACCTCCCGACCAGCCAGCAGTTCTGCGAACTCTTCGGTCAGCGACCGGATCTCGGCACTGACCGGATCGTCGATCGTGCCCTGCAGAATCGCCGGAATACCGGATCGGCCGGCTTCCCCGAAGTAGCGCGGACTGTTCCTGATGGACGACTGGAAGATCGGCATCACGTCAACCTCCCGCAGCTCCGCCATTTGTGCCCGCTGCAGCAGGATCGGCTTTCCGGAATGGATCTGCGTCATGGTGAAAACCACACCGGCGAATTGCGGCGAGACGGCGCGGTGAGCGTCACGATCCGCTCCGTGTGACACATAGTCGTTGTATTCGCCGACCAGCTTCTCGACGCTCCCGGACAGATAGGCGATACCCAGCGTGGAGAGGTAGTCGGGTTTCGCCGGCACCAGAATCCAGTCGCTGGCCACGATCGCCGTCTTCGTGACGAGCCCGAAGTTCGGCGCGCAGTCGATCAGGATGACGTCGTAGTCACTGAAGGCCGGCGCCTTCAACGCCTGGGCCAGGCAACCGTGCACCTGCAGGAAACGCCTCTTCGCCTCGGCCAGCGACGTCCCGCCGAGACGATTCGCCAGGTGGAGATCGATGTCGATCAGCCCCAGATGCGAGGCGATCAGGTCCAGTTGCCCGGCGTTCTCCTTGACCCGCTCGTTGACGCGTTCCGGTGTCAGCACGAGTTGATCGAGTGAAGCCTCCTCGCCGGGGACCTCACCGTCGTACCAGCGTTTGATGGTTCTGGATTCTCTCAGCTCGTCGGTCCATTCCTCGACCGAGAAGAAGGAGAAGGTGAGATTCGCCTGCGGATCCAGGTCGATCACCAGAACCCGGTACCCCTTGTTGGCGATCTCGGCGGCCAGATTCGCAGTGAGGGTCGTCTTACCGACGCCCCCCTTGTAATTCATGACGGAAACCACATGCATCGGCGACCCCTCACTTCCGACCTCGACCCGGCAGCAGGATAACGGCTCAGCCAGCGGTTTCCGGCGTCAGATAATCGATCTGATGATGCAGCAATATCTTGATCAAGCACCCGACCAGGGCGGAAACCCGATCGACCGGTTCGCGAGAATGAACACGGATCGTCAAACCATCCGATAAGCCGCTCCCGCCGATCCGGTGGTCATTGCGGTGGCGCAACGGGACCGAGGGCGCCGATCAGGGCTTCCGGTGTGGTCGTGCGGGGGCGGTCGCTGACCTGGCCGTCGCCGATCTCGACGAGGCGCCAGCGGCCGTCGCGGTGCCGGGTCAGGTCCGCTGTCACGAACGGCAGGGCCAGTTCGGCCAGCGGGCCGGCCACCGCGGACAGGTCCACGTCGTCGGGCGGCAGGTCGTCCGGGGTGTCCGGGTGGGCGGTCACGAGACGGCATGCGCCGGCCAGCCACCACGTCCGTACCTCAGCGCCCTGGAACTGCTCGAAGGATCGCACCACAAAACCGCCGGTGAAATCGTCGCCCCGCAGCTCACGGAATCGGGCGGCCACCGTCCACGCCGCGGCGGGGTCGCCGGTGTCCGGAATGTAGGCGGCTTCGTGCCAATGATGTTTCATCGACTTCGTCCAGTCGCGCAGCACTGCCGGGCCGCCGCCCAGCCCGGCGCACGCCTCCCGGAACGCCATCGGATCGTCGCCGGTGGTCCAGGTGCTGAGCGGGGTGACGCCGGCTGCGGCGGCGGTGGCGTACCAGCCGGGAAGTTCGTGGGCCTGCCGGTACTGTGCGGCACCGGTCCGTAGCGACGCCCCACGGGCCGCCAGTGCGCCGGCCAGCGCCGCGTACCGGTCGGCGGTGAACATCCAGCCCCGGTAGACGAGATCTCCGGCACCGTCCGGCACCCGGGCCACCGCCGCCTCGGCGTCCCGGAAATCGTGCTCGATCAGCACCACCTCGACACCGGCGTCCCGGGCGGCGCGGGCCTCGGCCGCGAAGTGTTCGTCGGGACGGCGGGGCCGCACGACGTCGGCCGGAATCAGCAGCATCACCCCGTAATGATCCCCGACCCGGTGCGGCACCTGTCGATCAGCCGCCGGACGAGGTGGTGATCAAGGGGGCGGGAGCGGTGGAACCGGACGGGGTGGGGTGCGGGCGGGCCAGCGGTGCCAGCGCGGCCAGCAGGATCAGTGCGGCGATGGGCAGGGAGTCGAGACTGACGAGTACGGCGGCGATGCCGGCGCCGAACAGCAGAGGGCTCCAGGCCGGGACCTGACGGGCCGCGACCAGCAGGCCCAGGGTGGTGAGCATGCCCAGGGCGAACAGCAGCGGGCCGGCGGTGGCCAGGACTGCGAGTGGTGGCCCGGTCTCGTGGAGTGCGGGTGCCAGGGCGGCGGTGATCAGCCAGAGGAAGCAGGCCACGCCGGTGACCGTGACGGCTGCGGCGAGGTCGGCGAGGCCGCGGGTGCCGGGTGGGGCGAGGCGGCGGGCGGTCACCGCGAGCAGGACGAACAGGGCCATCGCGATGAAGGTGGCCAGGTGGCCGATGTTCCAGAGCAGACCGCCGGGGTCGTACGAGCCGTCCAGGCCGTCGAACACCCGGGTCAGGCCGTAGACCAGCAGGAGGACCGGTGCGTCGACGGCGGCGTGCCGGATGGTGACGCTGTTCGATGGCATGGGCCGACCGTAGAGCGTGACAGCGGGTTCGGGGATCAGGTGGATCCCCTGCCGCTACCCCTGAGTCGACCCGGAGAAGGTAGACATTCCTACAAGACTGATAGGAATGATACGGTCACCCCTGATGACCGCGAGGGGGATGGGGACCGGCGTGAGCACCCTGAATGAGCAGGCAGCCGAGGAGTTCATCGCGGCGCGGGCGTTCGTGCCGGGACTGCCCGGGTTCGTCGGGATCGCGGTGGATCTGCTGGTTGATCCGGCCGCTGCACCGGCGGGGCGGCGGCCACTACGGCACGGATTCCTGGACACCCGGTCCCCCCGGGTTCTGGTGGTCAGCGGGCCGCCGTCGCCGGGGCTCGAGGTGGCACTGCGGCGGATGGGCGACGACCTCGCCGCCTCCACCCGGGTGGTCGAGCAGCACCGGCTCACCGTGATGCAGCAGGCCACCGGCACCGTGCATCCGGAGGGGCCGGTGTCGGCGATCGGTTCGGCCACCGCGGGCATCCGGCTCGGGCTGGAGGCGGGGCTGGATCGCGGCGGGCCGTTCGGGCTGGCCCGCCGCTGGCGGCTGGCCCACACGCTGGCTCCGGTGCTGGCGGCGGCGTTCGCCAACGCGCCACTGCGGCACGGCCGCCCGACCGGCTGGCGCAGCGTGCGCCAAGCCCTCCGCCGCGACCTGCCGCCGATCCCGCCACTGCTCCCGGCACAGGACGAGGCGCACGGCCAGGAACCGGACAAGACACGCGGCCCGGCACAGAACGCGACGCACGGCCAGCCACCGAACAAGACACACGGCCCGGCACAGGACGAGGCGCACGGCACGGCACGGGTGCCGCGGCAGGCGGGCGCCCTGAGCGACCCCCGGGCTGCCTGGGCCGCCTACGTGCTGGACACCCCTGGGAACACCGGGATCTCGCCGCGGCAGCGCCTGCGGGCCACCGGCCGGATCACCGTCGCCGAACTGGAGCGGCACATGGCCGGTCTGCGCCCGCCGGTCGCCGCCCGCGGCCATCTCGAACTCGATGTGGC
>DATMVU010000546.1:0-2658 GCA_035562875.1 Actinoplanes sp.
GCTCTCCGACCTTGCCGGGCCGCTGGCGCTGCCGCTCTCCGACCTTGCCAAGCCCGTGGCGCTGCCGCTTTCGGGCCTTGCCAAGCCCGTGGCGCTGCCGTCTTCCGGCCTTGTCGGGTCGGCGGCGTTGCCGTTTTCCGGCCTTGCCAGCCAAGCCAGGGCGGCCGGGATGAGCAGGGCGGAGGCGGTGCCGATCAGCATCGAGCCGGTCAGGCCCGCGTTCAGCAGCAGGCCGGCACTCAGCCCGCCATAACGCCCGACCGCCTGCACCGCCATGCCGGCTGCCAGCGGCAGGAAGCGTTCGTCACCCTGGAGTTCGCCGAGCCAGCGACCGGCCAGGACGATCGCTCCGGTGTAGACCGCCAGGAGAAGGATCACCGTGACCGGGAGATCGAGCGAGGGGCCGGCGATCGGGGCGGTCACGGCCACCGTCACCGTGCAGACGACGGCGGTCAGCCAACCGGCCCGCGCGGCCGACGCCCCCGGCTGTTTCGCCCGGCGCACCGCCACCGCGATCTGCAGACCCATACTCGGCACCGCGACGATCCCGGCGATGGCCAGCACGGTCGCCAGCGCACCGAGATCGGCGGCGGGCAGGGTGCGGGCACCGAGAACCGGCACCAGATAGCCGAGCGCGCTCGCCACCGCGCTCGCCACTGCGACGGCCGCGACCCCGATCCCGGCGAGCCGCCCCACACCCGCGGGTGGGGGTGGGGTGGGTGTGGAAGGGGGAGCGGGTGTGGGTGGGGTGGGTGTGGGGGACGGCGCGGGTGAGGTGGACGGTGGGTGGGCCGCCGGTGGGGCGGCCGAGGCTGTGGTGTCCGGCGACGTTACAGCCGGCCCTCCGCGACCGCCTTCTCGATCCACGGGATCACCTCGTCGAGCATCGTGTCGAGACTGGTCTCGGCGGTGAAGCCGAGCACGTCACGGGCCTTGGAGACGTCCGGGACCCGCATCGCGACGTCATGCGCGAACGGCTCGTCACTGACGTACCGGAACGGGGTGCCCGCGCCTTTGATCTTGTGCCAGATGACCTCGGCGAGCTGGAGCACGGTGGTGGACTCGGCGGTCGACAGGTTGAAGTCGTCGTTGAGCGCCGACTCGTGCTCGATCGCGGTGGCGATGCCGCGGGCCAGGTCACCGCCGTAGGTGTAATGCCGCACCTGGTCGCCGGAGCCGAGCACGTGCAGCGGGTCCTGACCTTTCAGCACCTTCTGCACCAGGTCGGGCACCACGTGCGACATGGCCAGCTTGACGTTTCCGGACATCACCTCGGCCGACCCGAGAGCCCGGCCCTCCCCGACACCGACGCAGTTGAACGGGCGCACGATGGTGTACGGCAGCTGGTACTGATCCCAGGCGGCCCGCGCGTAGTACTCGACGGCCAGCTTCTGGAACCCGTACGACGACTTGGGCGGCGGCACCTCGTTCTGGTCGCCCTCCCTGCTCGGCCAGCGGTCGGTCGACTCGAAGACCATCGAGGACGACACGTAGGTGACCTTCTTGAGGGTCCCGTCCCGGTGTGCGCGGATCGCCGCGTCGCAGGAGGCCGCCATGATCCGCTCGTTGGTGGCGAGCAGGTCGTAGGCGTACGCGTGGAAGTAGGAGATCCCGCCGATCATCGCAGCGCCCGCCACGAAGTGATCGCAACCGGTCAGCAGCTCGGTGACGAGGTCGACGTCGCGGGCGTCACCCTGGACGAACCGGTAGTTCGGGTGGTCGTCGTAACTGTGCGACACCGGCCCGTACTTGGAGAAATCGTCCAGCCCGACGACCTCATGGCCCCGACCGAGCAGCTCCTCCACCAGATAGCCGCCGATGAATCCGGCCGAGCCGGTGACCAGCACCTTCATGCGGGGGTGTCCTCCTTGTCGCGGGCCGGTTCCGGCCGTTTCGCCGCCCACCGGGCAGCCATCTGCTCGTCCGACATGCGCCGGCCGAACGCGAAAAAATACCAGCGCAGATAGCTCGGCATGAAGCGGCCCACATCGAAGTGTGACTCGCCGAGCTGCCGGTCGAGCCAGATCGTCGGGATCTCGGCGACCGGCCGGTGCAGCCGGGTGGCCTTGGCGGTCAGCTCGATGCCGATCTCGAAACCGGTGTTGGATTCGATGCCGACCTCGCGGACGAAATCGGTGTCGTAGGCCTTGAAACTGTTGGTGGCGTCGCGGGTGCCGACCCGGGCGAAGATCTTGAGGGTCTTGCCCGCCCAGCGGGACGCGATCCGTTTGAACCGGGGCCCGCCGACCTGCTGTCCGCCGGGCATGTAGCGGGACGCCGCCGCGACCACCACCCCGCGGTCGACGAGGCGGGCCAGGTCGTCGATCTGCCGCGGGTCGTCGCAGCCGTCAGCCATGGTCACCACCGCGACCGGCGCGCGGGCCGCCTCGATGCCGAACCGGATCGCGTTCGCCGGCCCCCGCCCGTAGGTGTTGAGTACCGTCCGGACCCGCGGATCGGTGCGCGAGAGCTCCTCCACATAGGGCACTGTGGTGTCCTCGGGCATGTCGTGCACGACCAGGATCTCGGCCGGCAGCAGCACCTCGCGCAGGATGCGCTCCAGGTGCCGGACGACCTCCGGGCCCTCGTTGTAGACCGGGATGACCACCGAGACCCGTGGCGTCTTCACACCCGCACCCCCTGCCCGGTCAGGCCCCA
>DATMVU010000547.1:0-6375 GCA_035562875.1 Actinoplanes sp.
TGACGACACCCGGCGGTACGCGGCACCACGGTTCGAATTCGAGTTACGGCCCGTCGCCGAGGTGGCGCCGTGGGGTGGTGAGCAGCCGGTGCTGCACTGGTTCGGGCTGACCGACGGCTGGTTCCGGATCAGCGCCGGCGACGAGGAACTCCTGCGTTATCACGACGAGACGGTCCGCCGTGGGGATCTCCAGCGGCCGTATCCGGACTACTACGTCGCCCGGTTGTGGGAGGACCTGATCGTGCTGCGCTGGGTGCTGACCGAACCGGTGCCCGCCGATCTCGTGCCCTTCGTCGACGGGACGTTCGCGCGGCGCGAGTTGCCCGACGCCGAACCGGGCGACGAGGCGGACGCCGCTTTCCGTCTTCAGGGAGACCTCCACCTGGATCTGGGCTACCTGACGGATCCACCGGCCCTGCGATGCCGGCAGGCCGGCGACGGCTCGGTGACGCTCAGCCGGCGGATCACCGGAGACACCTTCGCCGGGCCGCCCTGGTGGGACGTCACGGTGCCGGCTGCCGAGTTCTTCGCCGCGATCGAGGACTTCGACCGGCGCTTCATCGCGGTCATGGCCGACCGGGTCGCGGAACTGGAACGGACCGGCCCGCCACCCGGCGTCGAGCTGGATCTCGTCGGGTTGCGGCACGAGCACGAGCAGCGCGCCACCTGGTTACGCCGACGGCTGGCCGAACCCCGAACCGTCGACTGGGCCGCGGTACGGGCGGGGTACGCGGAGATCGCCACCTGGCCGATCGATGAGTGACTCCCGGCCGTTAGATTGGAGTCGATGACGGTTTTCGGCTGTGGGAAGTGTGGAGCCGTGCTGACGGCTCCGGTGTCACGGGTGGCGTTGCCGGTCCACGCACGACAGCGGCACGGTTACGGACCGGCGCTGGAGACCGGCGCCTTCGCGGTGGATCCGCTGCCCCACGGCCAGCCGTGGCGCCGCTGGGCTGATGTCGCCGACGGTGAGGCCCTGGGCTGGTTCGCACCGCGGTTCTCCGTCTTCGACGGCCCGGGCGGCTGGATCCTGCTGTCCCCGGCCGACGTCCGGGGCGCCGTCCTCGACCTGTCCCTGGTCAGCGAGGTCGGCTGCTGCGGCCTGGCAGGTTCGGAACCCAACATGACCTGCACGGCCTGTGGCACGCCGGTGGCCAACCGGATCGACGACTGTGACCGCCGCCCGGCGGTGTGGCTGGATCCGCGGACCGTCCGGGTCCTCGACGACGGCCCCGGCCCGCAGCCGCCCCTCGACTGGGCCGGTCTGCTCATCGAACGCCCCGGCATCCCTCCGACCGAACCGCACGGCTCATGGGACGCGACGTGGCGGGCCGCCGCCGGTTCTGCCGTGGCCCACCTGCTGGCGGCCACCGGCGGCGAGCCGATCCGGATGAGGGAGTCCCGGGTCGCCGCGATCTTCCGGTTCGCCCTCGACCAGGTCACCGTTCCCGGCCCGGAGCACACCCTGACCCTGGCCGGGCCTGGTTTGCCCGCCCCCGGCGGCGAACTGGCCCTGGTCCCGGTGCATCCACAGACCGGCGAGTGGTGGCCGGTCGATCCTCCGGTCACCGCGATCCCCTTGGACTGGGACGTCTGGAGCCATCTCGCCCACTACCCGGACACCCGGCCCGCCGGCCGTTCGGTCCCGCTGCCGCCGGAGGCCGAGCGGGAACTCCTCCCGGGCCGGTTCGTGCCCGACGGCGAGGTCTTCATGCAGGTCCTGGCCCGGCTTCCCGAGGTGCGGCTGCCCGCGCTGCGGGCCGTCTACGAGCGCGGCCTCCCCTACAGCTACTCCTATTTCAACTTCGATCCGCTCTGACCTTCCAGGGGAGCAGCACCGAGTGTTCGAACGTGAGCAGTCCACGCGCCTCCCGACGGCCTCGGATCTTGGTGGATCGGCCACCGAAATCGGTGGCCGATCCACCAAGATCTGAGGGAAAAACGGTTGCGGGGTGTGGTTGGGTCGGGGCATGTCGATCGATGTTCGGGGTGTGTCTGCCGAGTCACTCGGTGCTGTCGTCGAGGTCGTGACGGGGTGGCAGCGGACCGGAGGGCCGGTGCAGCTTCACTCCGGTGACCTGGGGTGGAACTGGAGTCTCGGCACGCAGACAATGGTGGACGCGCTGCGGGTGTGGAGCCGGGACGAGGAGGTTTCCGCCGTCGGTATGCAGGATGCGCCGGGGCTGTTCCGGATGGCGATCGCCCCGGCCGTCGCGGACGATGACAAGTTCGCGCAGCGGGTGCTCGACGATCTGGACCGGGCCGGCGCGACTGTTGTCGAGGCTCGTTTCGGGGACGCCCTCCGGGGGCTGCTGGAGCGCGACCGCTGGCTGGCCGACAAGCCGTGGTCCCCACTGTGCCGGGATCTGACCGCGCCCGTGGAGGAGTGTGGGCTGCGGATCGAGGTGGTCGGTGAGCACAATGTGCGGGACCGGGTGGCGGTGCAACGGGCGTCGTTCGCGAATTCCACGTTCACCGAGCAACGATGGCGGACGATGGCTGCCACGCCCGCGTACCGCAATGGTCGTTGTCTCGTCGGTTATGACGGTGCCGGTGCCGCGGTGGCCACGGTGACCGTCTGGTCGGCCGGGCCGGGGCGTCCGGGGCTGCTGGAACCGCTCGGGGTACACCGGGATCATCAGCGCCGCGGGCACGGCCGGGCGATCACGCTGGCCGCGGCCGCGGCGCTGCGGGAGATGGGGGCGTCGGCGGCGACGGTCTGCACGTCGAGCAGCAACGTCGCCGCCGTGGCGACCTATGCGTCGGCCGGCTTCGAGAGACTGGCGGAGTCCGCCGATTTCCGGAAGCCGGCCTGACGGTCGAGCTATCGGTGGACCGGGTTCAGCTGCAGGTGGCGCCGTTCAGTTTGAAACCGGTGGGTGCGGCGGAGTTGCCGGTGTGGGTGGCCTGGTAGCCGATCGACACCGAGCCGCCGGCCGGCACCGAGCCGTTGTAGCCGACGTTCGTCGCGGTCACGGTTCCGCTGGCCGGGGCGTAGGTGGCGCTCCACCCGGAGGTGATGGCCTGCCCACCGGCCAGGGTGAACGCGAGGCTCCAGCCGTTGATCGCGGTGGTGCCGGTGTTGGTGATGTTGACCGTGTTGGTCAGGCCGGTGTTCCAGGCGTTCACCACGCTGGTGACCTTGCAGGCGCCGGTCGCGGGCGGGGTGGAGGGCGACGTCGACGTCGACGGGGAGGGCGACGTCGAAGTGGACGGCGACGGTGACGTGGTGGTCCCGAGCCCAGCCTTGATCGCGTCGATGATGCCCTGCTGGGTGACCGTGTTGTTGCTGCGGTTGAACAGGCCGAATCCGTGCTGCCCGTTGTAGCCGTTGTCCCAGTAGGCGGTGGCCGCCCCGTACTTCTTGGCGGTGGCGACCAGGGCCCGCGCGTACGCCGCCCGGTAGGTGTTGCTGGCCGAGTCGTACGCGGTCTTGTCGATCGACCCGTATTCACCGACGAAGACCGGGTAGCCACGGGTGACGAAGGTGTCGTACATCTTCTTGAGCTGCCCGTCCATGAAGTCCTCCTGTCCCCAGGTCGACTTCTTGGCCGCGTTGGTGGCGCTCGCGCCCCACTGGGTGATGGTGCCGTCCTCGGTGCCGGTGAAGTCCCAGGGGTCGTAGTAGTGCACCGAGATCATCAGCCGCTGCTCGGCCGCCGGGATGGTGGAGGACCGGTAGGTGTCGGTCGGGATGACGAAGCCGTAGTTCCCGGCGGTGTAGTCGATGTTGGTGTTCCAGCCGGGCACCAGCAGCCAGCGGGACGTGTTGACACCACCGGTCTGGCGGACGGTGTCGACGAAGATCTGGTTGTACGCGTTGATGTTCGAGTAGCAGGGCTGGGTGGGTTGCCCGTACTGCCCGTCGAAGTTCTCGTTCATCGACTCGAAGATCAGGTGGTCGTTGTAGGCGGAGAACTTGGTCGCCACCTGCTGCCAGACCTTCTGGTACTTGGCCCGGATCGTGGTCTGGTCGGCCGCGTCGCAGATCAGCCACGCGCCGGTGATGGACTTGTAGCCGTCACCGTGCATGTTGATCAGGACATAGAGACCTTTGTTGTACGCGTAGTCGACCACTTCTTTGATCCGGTTCAGCCACGCCGTGTCGACCGTGTAGTTCGGGGCGGCGCCGATCTTCCCCAGGTAGGACACCGGGATCCGGATCGTCTTGAAGCCGGAGGCGGCCACCCTGTCGATCAGGGCCTGGGTGGCGGCCGGGTTGCCCCAGGCGGTCTCGCTGGGGATGCCGTTGCTGTTGGCCTCCAGGGTGTTGCCGAGGTTCCAGCCGGCGCCCATGTCGGCGACCAGCTGGGGGCCGGTGGCGGCTTCGGCTGGCTTGTCGACGCCGTACAGCGCTCCGGCGAAGGCCAGGGTGACGGCGAGTGCCGCGAGCCCGGCCTTACGCAGTGTCGAGGTCATGAAGTGTCACCTCTCGTCGGGGGTTGCTCCCGGCCCGGCGAGTACAGGGGATCGGACCTGGGAGCGCTCCCGCGATTGTAAATCATCGATGTCGCCGCGATGACGATTGATGAACACCAGAACCAGCACGGCGCCGAGTGCGTAGACGACGGCGCTCATCACGTAGCTGGTCCGGAACACGGCCTGGCTGGGGACGGCCAGGATCGTGATGACCAGGGCACTGCCGACCGTTCCGCCGATCGTACGCATGATGGAGTTGATGGAGTTGGCGATGCTCGTGTCGTGCGGTGCCACGTGGCTGATCAGCAGGGCCGGCATCGCGGCGTAAGCCATCGCGATCCCGCAGCTCAGCAGGGTGAAGGCGACGATGACCTCGGCCTTGCCCTGGTGCGCGAAGGCCAGCGACAGCGAGGTGAGGGCGGCGATCGCGCAGGCCACCACCAGCACCAGGCGGGCACCGATCCGGTTGACCAGGCGCCCGGCGAGTGGTCCGGCGACGACGCTGACCGCGGCCCCGGGGAGCAGGAAGACGATGCTGGTCTCCAGCACCGAGGCGCCGAACCCGAACGCCGGTGACTGGGCGAGATAGCTGGTGGCGAGCTGGGTGGCGAACATGGCGAACCCGACGGCCATCGCCGCCAGGTTGGTGACCAGGACCGGCTTGTGGCGGAGCAGCTCGACCGGGACCAGGGGTGCCGCAGTCCGGCGTTCCAGCAGCAGGAACCCGGTCAGCACGATGGCGGCGACCACGAACAGGCCGAGGACGAGCGGTGAGGTCCAGCCCCAGTCGCGGCCCTGCGAGATCGGCAGCAGCAGGGCGATCAGCCCGGCGGACAGCACCGCGGCGCCGAGGTAGTCCACCCGGCCACCCGCACCCGGGCGGTCCGGCAGAACGAACGCGAGGGCCAGCGCGATCAGGCCGACCACGACCGCCACGCCGAAGGCCCACCGGTAGTCGCCGTCTCCCCGGGTGAGCAGCCCGGCCGCGACGAGCGCGACCCCGCCGCCGACGCCGAGGGTGGACGCGACCATGGCCATGCCGCCGGTGAGCCGGTCGGCGGGCAGCTCGTGGCGGAGCAGGCTGATGCCGAGCGGGAAGAGTCCCATGCTGGCGCCCTGCAGGATCCGGCCGGCGATGAGCCAGCCGATGTCGTCCACGGTGGCGGTGACGACGCTGCCGATCAGGGTGACGATCAGGGCGGCGATGAAGACCGGTTTGATGCCGTAGACGTGCCCGAGCCGGCCGAGCAGCGGGGTGCAGGCGGAGGCGGCCAGCAGGGTGGCGGTGGTCACCCAGCCCGCGGTGGTGGCATCGACGCCGAGCTGGTGGGCGATCTGTGGGAGCACCGGCACCGGGATGGACTGGATCATCGAGAGCAGGAAACTGCTGGCCGCGGCTGCGAGCAGCAGCATCGTCGGCCGCGGGGGCGGGTTCATGGCGGTCATGCTAGACGGCATAATTGACAGGGCGTCAAGTTTTTCAGTCGGGCGTCGAGAATCACAGCGGTAAGGTGGCGGATCATGGCACAGCGGCGGACCGGCCCCTCGAAGGGCGACAGGCGGGAGGCGGCGATCCTGGACGCCGCGCGCACGCTCTTCGCCGAGCAGTCGTTCGACACGGTCACCATCGACGACCTGGCCCGCGCCGCCGGGCTGTCGCGCACCGGGTTCTACTTCTACTTCCGCACCAAGAGCGCGGTGCTGACCGCGCTGATGGGCCGGTTCTGGGACGATCTGGGCGCCTCGCACGTCTGGTTCGACAGCACCGGCCCCTCCCCCGACCTGCTGCGCGAGCAGCTGCGCGCCTCCGCCCAGATGTGGCGCGAACACGCCGGGGTGCTGTCCTGCACCGCCAGTTCGGCCGAGGTGCGCGAGTTCAACGCCCGGGTCACCGCCCGGCACGACAGGCGCTGCGCCGACAAGATCAGCCGGGATCAGGAGCTGGGCACCGCCACC